>JBJTJN010000129.1:0-9606 GCA_046095485.1 Actinomycetota bacterium | reverse complement strand
GGCAGCGGCACGCTCATCGAGGACTGCTACAACGCCAACCCGCCGGCCATGGACGCCGCCCTGGCCGACCTGTGCCGCCGCCCGGGACGGCACGTGGCCGTGCTGGCCGACATGCTCGAACTGGGGCCCGACGAGATGGAGTTTCACCGCGGCGTGGGCGCGCGCGCCCGTGAGCTGGGGGTGGACCTGCTGGTGGCCGTGGGGCCCCGCGCGGCGGCATACCCTGAGGGCGCTGATGGCGTGGAGTGCGTGGCGTTCCCCGACACCGACGCCGCCGTGGCGGGAGTGCCCGCGCTCATCGCGCCCGGCGACGTGGTGCTGGTGAAGGGCTCGCGGGGCATGGCCATGGAGCGCGTGGCCCGGGCGATCACCGGGGGCGCGTAACCCGTGCCCCGCGTGCTCATCGCGGCCATCGGCGCCGCCATGCTGCTGATGTTCCTGGGGCCGCGGGTCATCCGCTGGCTGCGCGACCACGACGTGGGCCAGTTCATCCGCCCGCAGGGGGAGATCCCCGACGCGCACGCCGAGAAGCAGGGCACCCCCACCATGGGCGGCCTGCTCATCATCGTCGCCATGACCGTGCCGTTCCTCATACTCTCGTCACGCAGCACGGCGGCCATGCTGGTGCTGTTCACCACGCTGGCCTGCGGCGCCATCGGGTTCATCGATGACTGGATGAAGATCGTCAAGAAGCGCTCGCTGGGGCTGTCCGGGCGCTGGAAGATGCTCGGCCTCGTGGCCATCGCCGTGGCGCTGGCCGTGCTGGCGGTGAACGTGGTGGGCGTGCCCACCACCATCGACTTCCACGTGGTGGCCTACTCGCTCGACATCGGCCCCATCGCCTTCGGGGTGGTGGTGTTCCTGGTGCTCGCCGGCGCCACCAACGCCGTCAACCTCACCGACGGCCTCGACGGCCTGGCCGCAGGCACCATGGCCATCGCGCTGCTGGCCTACGTGGGGATGACCTTCGTGGTCACCGGGCAGCGCGACCTGGCGATCCTCGCCGCGTGCCTCATGGGCGCGTGCGTGGGCTTCCTCTGGTTCAACTCCTACCCGGCATCCATCTTCATGGGCGACACCGGGTCGTTCGCGCTGGGCGGGGCCATCGCGGCGCTGGCCGTGATGACCAAGACCGAGGTGCTGCTCATCTTCATCGGTGGCGTGTTCGTGATCGAGGCCATCTCGGTGATGATCCAGGTGCTGGTGTTCAAGCGCACGCGCCGCCGGGTGTTCCTCATGGCGCCCGTGCACCACCACTTCGAGATGGCCGGCTGGAGCGAGACCAAGATCATCGTGCGCTTCTGGCTCATCGCGCTGGTGTTCGCAGGCATCGGCTTCACGCTCTTCTTCCGCACGCTGCCGGCGTGAGCGCCCTGCCCCACCCCGGGCGGGCCCTGGTGGTGGGCCTGGCGAAGTCGGGCAGGGCCGCGGCCGTGCTGCTGCGCGACCTGGGCTGGCAGGTGGTGGCGGTGGATGCCGCGGCCGTGGACGCCGCCGACCTGGCCTCGGCGGGCATCGACGTGCGCGCGCCCAGTAGCGAGCCCGTGCCGGCCGACCTGGTGGTGCGAAGCCCCGGGGTGCCGCGCGAGTTCGCGCCGCTCGCGGCCGCCTACGCCGCGGGCACGCCGGTGTGGAGCGAGATCGAGCTGGCGTCGCGCGCCATGCCCAACCCGATCATGGGGATCACCGGCACGAACGGCAAGACCACCACCACCGAGCTGCTGGCCCATGTGATGCGGTCCGGGGGGCTCGACGCCGTGGCCTGCGGCAACGTGGGCACGCCGATGGCCGGTCTGGCCGGCCAGCTGGCGGGCGACACCTGGCTGGTGGCCGAGTGCTCATCGTTCCAGCTCGAGGACATACCCACGTTCCGGCCGCATGCCGCCGTGCTGCTCAACGTGACCCCCGACCACATGGACCGCTACCCCGACTTCGATGCCTACCGGCGGGCGAAGCTCAACCTGTTCGCCCACCAGGGCGAGCACGACCTGGCCATCCTCCCCGAGGGGATGGAGTCGACGGGAAAGTCCCCCACGCGGCGGGTGGTGGCATCGGGTGCGCCGGGGCCTGACGCGGTGTCATGGGCCGAGGGCGGCCTGCACGTGCAGGGGCTCGGCCTGGTTGCACCGTGGAGCGATATTCCCCTGCTCGGAGCCCACAATCGCGACAACGTGATGGCCGCGGCCGCCATGGCCGCGCACGCCGGCATGGGCGCGGAGGAGATCGCACGCGGTCTCGCCACGTTCCCGGGTGTGCCGCACCGGCTCGAGGTGGTGGGCGTGGCCGACGGCGTCACGTTCGTCAACGACTCCAAGGCCACCAATCCCGCGGCGGCAATCGCGGCACTTGACGCCTACCCCGCGCGGGTGCGCCTGATCGCGGGGGGCAGCAGCAAGGACACCCCGTTCGACGACCTGGCGCGCGCGGCCGCCGGCCCCGTGGTGCACGCGTACCTCATCGGCGAGACCGCCCCGGACATCGCCCGCGCATTCGAGGGCGAGCACGTGGCCAGCACCCTGCTGCCGGACCTCCCGACGGCGGTGTCACGGGCCGCGGCGGACGCCCAGCCGGGCGACGTGGTGCTGCTCGCCCCGGCATGCGCATCGTTCGATCAGTTCTCGGGATACGAGCATCGCGGAGAGGTGTTCCGCGACGCCGCGCGGGAGGCCGGCGCGCGGTAGGGAACGGCGGGCCCGCGGCGAAAGGATTCCCGTGCCGCCCGCGTCCTCTGACAGCACCCGTCGCGCCGCATCCACCCGCAAGGTGCGAGGTGGTGGCGACATCGCACCGGAGGCCGTGCTGTCGATCGCCATCCTGGTGCTCGTGTGCATCGGGCTCGTGATGGTCTACTCGGCGTCCAGCGCGAGCGCGCTGCTGTCGGACGAGAACCCGTCGGGCACCCTCATGCGCCAGGGCATCTTCGCCGTGGTGGCGCTGGTGGCGTTCGGCATCTGCGCGCGGGTCAATCCCAACGCCATCCTCAAGTTCGGCAAGCCGGCGGTGCTCGTGGCGCTCGGCCTGCTCGTGGTGGTGCTGGTGCCCGGCTTCGGGATCGAGGCCAACGGCGCCCGCTCGTGGATCGGCCTCGGCCCCATCCAGATGCAGCCGTCCGAGCTCGCCAAGCTGGCGCTCATCGTGTGGCTCGCGGGCTACCTCGCCCGGAACATCGACCGCCTCGACACCTGGGATGGCCTCAAGCTGCCCATCGGGCTCATGGTGGGCCTTGGCGTGTTGCTCATGCTCGAGCCCGACCTCGGCACCACCGCCGTGATGCTCGGCACGGGATTCCTCATGCTGGTCATCGCCGGCGTGCCCGGGCGCATCCTGGCCATGCTCGTGGGCGCGGCCGCGGTCGCCACCGCCGCGCTGGTGGCAATCGCGCCCTACCGCATGGCGCGCGTCACCTCGTTCCTCGACCCCTGGTCCGACCCGGAGGGCAGCGGCTTCCAGGTGACCCAGGCGCAGCTCGCGCTGGGCAGTGGCGGGGTGGACGGCGTGGGCCTGGGCAATGGCCTGCAGAAGGTGAACTACCTGCCCGAGGCGCACACCGACATGATCATGGCCACCATCGGCGAGGAGATCGGCCTCATCGGCGTGCTGGGCGTCATCGCCCTGCTCGGGGCCGTCATATGGAGCGGCTACCGTATCGCCGTGGCGGCGCCCGACCGCCGGCTGAGGTTCCTGGCCGGCGGGCTCGTGTCGCTCATCAGCATCCAGGCCATCGTCAACCTGGGCGCGGTGCTCGGACTCCTTCCGGTGACCGGCGTGCCGCTGCCCTTCGTGAGCTATGGGGGAAGCAGCCTCGTCGTCCTCACCGCAGCCAGCGGGATCCTCGTCGGAATCAGCCGCAGGTCGCGCGAGCGGAGGCTCACGGCCGTCCCCGAACCCGCTTCGCGTGGTGATCGCGGCCGGGGGGACCGCCGGGCACATCATGCCGGCGCTCGCGCTGGCTGAGGAGCTTCGCGACCGCGGGCATGAGGTGAGCTTCGTCGGCGTGGGCGGCCGTGCGGGGTCGGGAATCCCCGAGCGCAACGGCTACCCCGAGGACCACGTGCCCCTTCGCGGCTTCGAGCGCCGCCTCAGCATCCGGAACCTCTGGCGCGCGGTGCTGGCCGTGCTGGCGGTGCCGCGCATGATGGGCGTGCTGCGCCGGCGCAAGGCCCAGGTGGTGGTGGGCGGGGGCGGCTACATGGCCGGGCCGGCGGCAATCGCGGGGCGCCTCACCCGGCGCCGCGTGGTGCTGATGGAGGCCGATTCGCGCTTCGGGCTGGCCAACCGTCTCGCCGCCCCGTTCGCCAAGCGCGTGGCCCTGGCATTCCCGGTGGCGGGCAGGCGCAGCCGGAAGTACATGGTGACGGGCAGGCCGGTGAGCCGCGCGGTGCGCGAGGCCACGCGCGAGGGCGGTCGCCTTCACCTGGGCATCGACCCCTCGGGCACGTGCGTGCTGGTGGCGGGCGGCAGCCAGGGCGCGCAGTCCATCAACGACGCCGCCATCGACGCCTTCTGCCCCACGCCGCCGTTTCAGGTGGTGCACGTGGCGGGCGAGCGCAATGAGGCAGACGTCCGGGCGCGGGTGCAGGACGCCGGGTGCGGGCCGCGCTACCACGTGTATGGGTTCCTCGACGACTTCCCCCAGGCCATCGCCGCGGCAGACCTGGTCATCTCGCGGTCGGGCGGCTCGGTGTTCGAGCTCGCGGCCGTAGGCCGCCCGGCGATCCTCATTCCCTACCCGCACGCCACGGCGGATCACCAGACCGGCAATGCGCGGTGGCTGTCGGATGCCGGCGCGGCGATCATGCTCACCGACGAGGAGTGCACGGGCGATCGCCTGCGCGAGCTTGTGGGGGCACTGCTGGCCGAGCCCGGACGCCTCGAGGTGATGGGCGACGCCGCGCGCGCGGCCGCCCGCCCGGACGCCGCCGAGCGCATCGCCGACATGGTCGAGTCGGTGGCGCGGCCGCCTCGCGGTGGTGGGCGCGACCGCCGTGGTCGCGGCCGACTGCGCCGCCGGTGATCACGTGAGCACGCGCAGCATCCACCTGGTGGGGGCCGGCGGCGCGGGCATGAGCGCCCTCGGCCTGCTGGCGCTGGACGAGGGCTGGACGGTGTCAGGCACCGACCGCGAGGACGGCCCGGGGCTCGACGCCCTTCGTGCCGCGGGGGCAACCGTGCGCGCCGGTCACGGCGCCGATGCCCTGCCCGCTGCGGTGGACGCCGTGTTCGCGTCCACGGCGATCCCCGACGACAACCCCGAGCTGGTCGCGGCGCGCGAGCGCGGGCTGCTGGTACTGCACCGGTCCGATCTGCTCGCCATGCTCATGCAGGGTCACCGCGGCCTGGCCGTGGCGGGGGCGCATGGAAAGTCCACCACCACCGCGATGCTCTCCCTGGCGCTGGGCGGGGCCACGCTGTGCGTGGGTGCCGAGGTGCCCTGGGGCCGGGGCACCGGCGCGGCCTGGGGCGAGGGGCCCTGGTTCTGCGCCGAGGCGGATGAGAGCGACCGCTCGCTGCTGCGCCTCAGCCCCGAGGCGGCGATCATGCTGAACGTCGACCACGACCACCACTCCACGTACGCATCCATCGACGATGTGGAGGATGTCTTCCGGCAGTTCGTGAGCGCGCTGCCATCCGACGGCCTGCTGGTGGCGGGCCCCGACGCCCGCGCGCGGGTGGTGGCCGATTCCGCCCCGTGTCCGGTGCGCATGGTGGGCGACGCCGACGGGGCATGGGGGAGGGTGCAGGGCACCAATCTGGTGCTTGCCGACGGCCGGTCGTTCGCCCTCGACATCGCCGCGCCCGGCGCCCACAACCGCGCCAACGCCGCGTGCGCCATCGCCCTGGCCGACTGGTGCGGGGTGGCTCCCGAAGACGCCATCGCGCGCATCGCGCCGTTCACCGGCGTGGGGCGCCGCTTCGAGCACAAGGGCACGGCCGCCGGCGTGCGCGTGGTGGACGACTACGCGCACCACCCCGCTGAGGTCACCGCTACGCTGCGCGCGGCCCGCGACCAGCACCCCGGGCGCGTGGTGGCCATCTTCCAGCCGCACCTGTACTCGCGCACCCGCGAGCTGGCCGATGAGTTCGGTCGCGCGCTGTCGTCAGCCGACATGGTGGTGGTCACCGACGTCTACGCGGCGCGCGAGGCCCCGGAGCCCGGCGTGGATGGCCAGCTGGTGCTGCGCGCGGTGAGCGGACCCGGGGAGATCCTCTACGTGCCGCTCCTGGCGGACGTGCCCCCGGTGATCGTGCCCGACCTGCGCGATGGCGACCTGGTGCTCACCATGGGCGCCGGCGACATCACCACCCTCGGGCCGCTGCTGCTGCAGGCGCTGGGGGGCGACGGTGCCTGACACCCAGCCCCCGGTGCCTGACACGGCGGCCCCGGTGCAGCGCGACGCCCCGCTGGCGCCGCTCACCAGCATCCGTGTGGGCGGGCCCGCCGATGCGCTCGCCACCTGCACCTCGTTCGCGGCGGTCACGCGCGCGCTTGCCTGGGCGGCCGGCGAGGGCGCACCCGTGGCGGTGGTGGGCAAGGGGTCCAACCTCATCGTGGACGACGCCGGGTTCCGCGGGCTGGTCATCCGCCTGGCCGGGCGGCTGTCGTCCATCTCGGTGCGCGGCGAGCGCACGCTGTGGTGCGGGGGAGGGGCCTCGCTGCCGCGCGCGGTGCAGCGCGCCGCTGCCGCGGGGCTGGCGGGCCTGGAGTTCGGCGCCAGCATCCCGGGCACCGTGGGCGGCGCGGTGGCCATGAACGCCGGTGCCTACTCGTCGGACCTCTCGCAGGTGCTCGACTGGGCCGTGGTGTGCGATGCCTCGGGCCGCCGCAAGGTGGGCCGCGACGACCTTGCGATGGGGTATCGCACCACGTCGGTGCAGGGTGACCAGGTGGTGGCCGCCGTGGGGTTCCTGCTGCAGCCGGGCGATACCGATGCCATCCGCGACCGCCTCAGCGAGCTGCGCGCGCACCGGCGATCCACCCAGCCGCAGGGGGTGCGCACGTTCGGCAGCGTGTTCACCAACCCCGAGGGCGATTCCGCAGGCCGGCTCATCGAGGCCACGGGCCTCAAGGGGCACGCCATCGGCGGCGCCCGTATCTCCCCGGTGCACGCCAACTTCATCGAGGCCGGGCCCGACGCCTCGGCGCGCGACGTGATTGCCCTCATGGACGAGGCCCGCCGCCGCGTGCGCGACGCCGGCGGCCCGGTGCTGCATGCCGAGGTGCGCTACCTGCACCCCGAGTGGGGCATCGGCGCCCCGCCGCTGGCGGAGATCGCCTAGGTGTCCACCAGCGGGCCCCGCAGGCCGAGCCGCCCCCGCAAGCCCCGGCCACCCAGTGCGGCGGATCGCGCGTCGGCGGTCGTGGGCAACCGCGCGGTGCGCGGGGTCACCTACTGGGTGGTGGTGGCAGTTGGCGTGCTGCTGCTGGCGCTGTGGATCGTCAGCGGCCCGGTGTGCGGCATCTCCAATGTCACCGTCGACGGCTATACCGGCCCCGACAAGGCCGCCGTGCAGGAGACCGCCGAACTGGTGGCCGGCACCTGCAGCATGGTGCGCGTGCCCGTGGGCGACATGCGCCGCGCGCTCACGCGATTCCCCGGCATCATCGACGTCAACGTCACGCGCGACTGGCCGCGGTCGGTCACCGTCGATGTGACCATGGGCGAGCCGGTGGCGATCCTGGCCGTGGATTCCGGGGGCAGGTACCTGCTGTCACCATCCGGCCAGGTGATGGGCAAGGCCGACGCCACGGCGGGCCTGCCGGTGATCCGCGTGAAGGCCCTGCCGCCCGGCGGGGTGCTTACCGCCCCGGGCGAGAGGGCCGCGCTGCTGTTCATCGGCTGGCTATCGCCCGACGTGGCGGGCCGACTGCGCAACCTGCGGTACTCCGATGGGCGCCTGTTCGCCGACCTCGCCAACGGGCTGGAACTTCGCATCGGCGCGCCCGAGCAGCTGGCCGAGAAGGCCCAGGCGCTGGCCGCGGTGCTGTCGCAGGCCGACCCCGCCGTGCTGGCCAAGGCCGCCTACCTCGACATCTCCAATCCCCGCCGGCCCATGCTGGGCTCGAAGGTGGTGCCCATCATCGAGGGCGCCGATGGCACGTCCACCACCGGGGGCACCTCGACCACCGGGGGCACGGATACCACTGGCGGCACGGATGCGGGCACGGATACCACCGGCGGTACGGACACCACCGGGTAAACCCTCAACCTCGGGTTTAGGGTTGGGCGCCGCATCGCGTGCGACCTCAACCCACGGTTGACCCCCTCTGCAGGGAGGATTCGGGTCGCAACGGACGAAACGTCTGCAAGCCCCCTGCAACATGCGTTGGGGAATCCGGAGCACCCGAGGAGGACCGGGGTCGTGGAGAGCAGCAACTACCTGGCGGTGATCAAGGTGATCGGCGTGGGCGGCGGAGGTTCCAACGCCGTCAACCGCATGATCGACCATGGCGTGCGCGGCGTGGAGTTCATCGCCGTCAACACCGACGCCCAGGCGCTCACCGGCTGCGATGCCGACGTGAAGATCCACATCGGCGGCACCATCACCCGGGGCCTCGGCGCCGGCGCCGATCCCCGCATCGGCCGCGAGGCCGCCGAGGAGAGCCGCGAGGAGCTCAAGGAGGCCGTGCGCGGCGCCGACATGGTGTTCGTCACCGCCGGCGAGGGCGGCGGCACCGGCACGGGGGCCGCTCCCGTGATCGCCCAGATCTCGCGCGAGCAGGGCGCCCTCACCGTGGGCGTGGTCACCAAGCCGTTCGCCTTCGAGGGCCGCCAGCGCACGCGCCGCGCCGACGAGGGCATCGACCTGCTGCGCCAGCAGGTGGATTCGGTCATCGTCATCCCCAACGACCGCCTGCTCGAGATCGTCGACCGCAACACGCCCATCACCGAGGCCTTCAACATGGCCGATGATGTGCTGCGCCAGGGCGTTCAGGGCATCACCGACCTCATCACGGTGCCCGGCCTCATCAACCTCGACTTCGCCGACGTGCGCACCATCATGAGCGGCGCGGGATCGTCGCTCATGGGCATCGGCATCGCCACGGGCGAGAACCGTGCCGCCGAGGCCGCACGCACCGCCACGTCGTCTCCGCTGCTCGAGACCAACATGAAGGGCGCCACCGGGGTGATCCTCTCGATCGCCGGCAGCAAGGACCTCGGCCTGTTCGAGGTGGACGAGGCCGCCACCGTGGTGCGCGAGGCCGCCGACCCCGACTGCAACGTGATCTTCGGCACCGTCGTGGACGACACCCTGGGCGACGACGTGCGGGTGACGGTGATCGCCACGGGCTTCGACGACGGCGCCAAGGACATCGTGCGCCGCCGCGCCGAGCGCGACCGCCCGGCCTTCGGCCGCGAGCGCGCAAGCGAGCCCCGCCGCGAGCGCCCGTCGTTCGACAGCGGCGACGCCCTCGACGTGCCGAGCTTCCTGAAGGACAGCTAGCCAACCCCGGTGTCAGGCACTTAACCGAGCGTCGCGCCTTGCGCGCGGCTCGGTTAAGTGCCTGGCACCGGGCCGCGGGCTCCGCATCGCTGCGTATAGTCTGGCGCGTGAGCGACCTCCGAAGGAAGACCCTCTACGACGCCCATGCGGCGGCGGGGGCGA
>JBJTJN010000128.1:0-7744 GCA_046095485.1 Actinomycetota bacterium | reverse complement strand
GGTGCGCGTGCGGTGCCCTTGGTGCTGTTCCTGCTCATGGGCGGTGTGTGGGCGGACCGCCTGCGGGGCCGTAGAAGAACGTGATGGCCACGATGGCCCACACCCCGCCCACCCCCATCAGCAGGATCGCGGCAAACGTGGCCTGGCACCCAGCACGCACGGCGTCGCTGGCGATCATCACCGTTCGGCGCGGCAGGCGGTCGGCCCACACCCCGCCGATGAGCAGGAACAGCACCAAGGGCACCGCACGGGCACCCAGCACCAGGCCGATGTCGCCGGCCCCACCTCCCAGGGCGATGATGGCGAAGGGCACGGCCACCGACGCCACGGTGTCGCCCACGGCGCTCAGCAGCTGCGAGGTGAACCGCAGCCGGAACGACTGCTCGCGCAGGCATCCGACGCCGGGTAGCGCGAGGGCGGCCATCACCGCCACCCTAGCCCGCGCGCCGCATCAGGCGACGCGCGGGCAGGGCGACGACCGAACCGTCAGGCCATGGACGGACGTGCGGCCTCGAGCACCTTCCGGTTGGAAAGCAGCAGGAAGCCGAAGCCGACCTTGGCGATCAGGTCGATGATGGTGAAGGTCGCAACCTCACCGGTGATGCCGATGACGTTGAAGCCCTCGGTGCCGAGCAACCAGAGGATCGGGTAGATCGTCCAGACGATCGCGAGCAACACGGCCAACTGGATGAACTTGGCCTTCACCTCGGGAGCACGCTGGTTGGCGGCCTTGACGACCTCCGACAGCAGCACCCAGAGCAGCCAGACGAAGATGATGGAGCTGGCGATGAACCACACGTAGCGGATGTCGCTGGCAGTGATACCGGCGAAGAATCCCGTGGCGATCATCATGACGTCGAGGCCCAGGAGCCAGACGATGGCCTCCTTGGTGGCCCCGGCGAGCAGCGCCAGGTCGAGCAGCAGCAGGGGCGTGGTGAAGAACCAGTCCACGTAGCGCGCCCAGTAGAACGGCTCGGCCATGTCCTGGCCCTCGCGGAGGATCGGGAAGTACCCCTGCTTGAGCGCCATCGCAAGATAAGCGATGGCGGCGATGCCGACGATGAAGAACGTGATGGTCTGGAACCATCGGTGGCCCGGCCGTTCGCGGGCCGCCATGAAGAGGAAGGCAAGGGCGCCGAGCGCCATGCCGATCGTGCCGATCCAGAGCCAGATCTGGACGGCGTCTGAGGGTTCAACCATGAGAAACCTCGAGTTCAGTAAGTGCCGAGGGAATGACGAGGATGGAAAAACTGGACAACATGTCCACAGTATGTACAGGTTTATTCCACACCCTCGCGCGAGAACCGTCGTTCCCAAGCGGATCCTGCATCACGTATTACCTGTGGATAACCCGAACGCTGCGCGAGGGCGGCCGGGTTCGGCTGCGCGATCAGCCCGGGTTCGGAGGCACGATCAGCCCGGGTTCCGTTGCGCGGTCAGGCCAGGGTCGCCAGCCAGGCCGATGCCATGTCGGACACCACATCAACGCACCCGGTGAACACGTGATCGGCCTGCGTCACCACGTCGAGCAGCACGTCGTCGTTGCCCGCGGCGGCGGCCACGCTCAAGAGGTCGTAGCCCTCCCCCGGCTGGATCAGGTGGTCGTTGCCCGCCTGCAGGATCGCGACGGGCACGCGCACCTTGCCGATCTGGTCGCGGCTCACCGCGTGCGGCGACTCCGGCCCGCGTGACGACCACCAGGTGGCGTAGGTCCAGATCTCACCGTTCTCGGGGCTGGGCCTTGGGCCGTTGGCGCGCATGACCGTGAAGATGCGATCGCCCGGCGGGTCGTCGGGATCCTCGGCCACGATCGGCCGTGCGTAATCGGCCACCTCCTCGTACGACGGCGAGGCGCCGTAGCGCTGCCACCGCAGGCGCAGGGCATCGGGCAGCGACGCCGGGTGCGCGATGGTGAGCAGCCCCACCACCTCGGGGGCGTGGTGGTTGGCGATGAAGTTGGTGCACACCGTGCTGCCCATGCTGTAGCCCAGCAGCACCACGCGGTTGAACCCATTGGCGCGCGCCACCGCGAGCGCGGCCTCGATGTCGAGCGGGGTCTTGTGGAAGAGCCCGCCGCCGAAGAACGGGCCGTAGTTGGCCAGCCGCGTGTTGATGGTCATCACCGGGAAGCCGTCCTCGGCCAGCTCGAAGGCCACCCGGCGCGGCACCCCCGTGAGGTAATTGCCCACCGACCCATGCACCACGATCACCAGCAGGCGGCGGAACGCCGGGTCGCCGAACCGCGGGCGAAGCAGAAGGCCGTCCCACTCATGCCCATCGGCCGGCTGCAGCGTGACCAGCCGCGTGGACATCTCGCGATCATCGCGCCCGAACGCCGGCCGGCGCTGGATGCGATGCGCCTGCCCCGCGCGCGGAGCCCCCGGCCGGCGCGTGCTCACGCGACTCCCCTCATCACGCGACCTCCCTCAGGAACCCCGCGATGGCATCCACCAGCAGGATCTCCTGCCCCTTGTAGAAATGCGTGGCGCCGGGCACCCATGCCACGTGCACCCGCTCGTTACCCGACTCGTGCATGAGGTCGGCCTGCCGCTGGGCCTCCTCGGGCGCCACCACGTCGTCGGCGTCGCCCTGGGTGAACAGCGTGGGCACCGTCACGTGCGGCAGTTGCCGCCAGGCCTGCGCGGCGTGGGCCTCGGGCCCGCGCGAGTGCCACCACGTGCGGTAGGTGTACACCTCGCTGTCCCTCGGGCGGCGGGTGGGGCCGCGGCTCTGCTCGATCACGAACAGCCGGTCGTCGGCCGGGCTGTCGGGCGTGCCCTCGCCCACCACCTCGCCCAGCCGCGCCACGATCTCCTCATACGTGGGGTCGGCGCCCCAGTTGCGGCTGCGCTGCTCGAGCGACTCGGGCAGGCCCCACGGCCCCGAGATGGAGATGAGCCCGCGCACCGCATGGAACGGGTGCGTGGCCACGTACCGCGCGGCCAGCGTGGCCCCGCTGGAGTACCCGCACACCACCACCTGGTCGTATCCCTGCACCTGCAGCCAGCTCCACGCGGCGGCGATGTCGCGCACGGCGTCGTCGAAGATCGCCTTGCCGAACAACTGGCCCACGTTGCCCATGCGGGTCTCCACCACCAGCGTGGGGAACCCCAGCCGCGCCATGCGCCCGGGCAGGAACCTCAGGGTGCCCACCAGGAAGTTGCCCATGATGCCGTGCACGTGGATCACCGCCGTGCGCCGGCCGGTGGCGCGCTCGCGCACGCGGGTGGGCCGGTCGTCGATGTGCAGCAGGGCGTCGTGCACCTCGCCATCCTCGGCGGTGATCGTGGCGAGGATGCGCTCGACCGCCATGGGCTACGTCCCGTCGATGAAGCCCGGGTCCACCTGCTGCACCTCGCCGAACGGCATCTGCAGGAACCTCGAGCCGATGCTGCGGAACGCAGCGGGGTCGCCCGAGCACGCGAAGCGGTAGTGGCCCTCGCCACCGGGGCGCAGCACGCCCTGGCGCTCGAGGGTCACCGCGATCTCGCGCGCGATCTCCTCGCCCGACGAGATGAGCACGGCATCGGCCGGCACGTTGCGCCGGATGAGCTTCTCCACCATGGGGTAGTGCGTGCAGCCGAGTATCACGGTGTCCACGCGCGCGGTGCGAAGCGGTGCGGTGTAGGCGCGCACCATCTCGGCCAGCTCGTCGTCGTACGGGCTGTCGCGCTGGATCGCCGACGCCAGCCCCGGGCACGCCACGGCCGTCACCTCGGCGCCGGCATCGTGGGCGAGGATCATCCGCTGGTACGACCCCGACGCCACGGTGGCCTCGGTGGCAAGCAGGCCGATGCGCCGCGACCGGCTGCTCTGCACCGCCGCGTGGCTCTCGGCCGTCATCACGCCGATCACCGGAACCTCGAGGTGGGTCTGCAGGTGGGCCAGAGCCGCGGCAGTGGCCGTGTTGCACGCCACCACGATGAGCTTGGCGCCCTGCCCCACCAGCCAGCGCGCGATGGCCTCGGTGCGCCCGCGCAGGTCGTCGGGCGACTTGTCGCCGTACGGGAACCAGTTGGTGTCGCCGAAGTACACGAAGTGCTCCGACGGCAGGCGGGCCAGGCACTCGTCGAGCACCGTCAGCCCGCCCACGCCGGAGTCGAACACCCCGATGGGGCTGTCAGGTGATGCGGCCATCACCCATAACCCTACGGGGCACCCCGGTGCGGGGCACGCCGGCGCGCAATGCCCCGGCCTGCACGGGCGCGGCGTGCCCCCCGCGCAGGGTTACGATGACCCGGTGAGCAGCGCACCCGCCCTCGCAATCGGAGACACCGCCCCGGGGTTCGTCCTGCCCCTCACCGACGGCCGCACCGTTGATCTGTCCGACCTGCCCGGCGCGCAGGCCATCGCGGTGGTGTTCTGGTGCAACCACTGCCCGTACGTCAATGCCTGGCTCGGTCGGCTCAACGACCTGGCCGAGGAACTCGCCGACCGCGGGCTGGTGGTCATCTGCATCAACAGCAACGACGCCGTCACCTACCCGGCCGACTCGTTCGACGCCATGGTGGAGAGGGTGCGCCAGACCGGCACGGTGTTCCGCTACGCGCATGACGAGACCCAGGACGTCGCGAGGGCCTACGGCGCCGAGCGCACGCCCGAGGCGTTCCTGCTCGACGCCGACCGGCGCCTGCGCTACCGCGGCGCCATCGACGACTCCACCGAGCCCGGGGGAGTGACCGAGCAGTGGCTGCGCGACGCCGCGCTTGCCGTGATGCGCGGCCAGGACGTTGCAGTGGCCGAGACGCCCGCGGTGGGCTGCTCGGTGAAGTGGCGCCACTGAGCACCGACCACGTGGCGGATCGCAAGCGCCTCATCCTGCTGCTCGCCTGCCTGGGCAACTTCATGGTGGTGCTGGACGTCGCGGTGGTGAACGTGGCGCTACCCGCCATGCGCGCCGACCTGGGCTTCAGCGCCACCGGGCTGCAGTGGGTGGTGAACGCCTACACGCTCACCTACGCCGGATTCCTGCTGCTGGGCGGGCGCACCGCCGACATCTTCGGGCGCCGGCGGATGTTCCTGGTGGCGCTGCTGGTGTTCACCCTGGCGTCGCTGGTGTGCGGCCTCGCCCCCACCTCGGGCACGCTCATCGCGGCACGGGCGATCCAGGGGCTGGGCGCGGCCATACTCGCGCCGGTCACCCTCACCATCGTCACCATCACCTTCACCCAGCCACGCGAGCGCGCCTATGCCCTGGGCTGGTGGGGCGCGTCGCTGGCCAGCGGCGGCGCGGTGGGCGTGCTGATCGGGGGAATCCTCACCGACCTGCTCTCGTGGCGGTGGATCTTCCTCATCAACCTGCCCGTGGGCGTGCTGGGCGTGATCGCCGCCCGCGCGCTGCTCAAGGAGAGCCGCGCCGACACCCGCGATCGCAGCCTCGACATCGGCGGCGCGGTGACAGTCACCCTCGGGCTCACCGCGCTGGTGTTCGGGGTGGTGCAGAGCGAGACCCACGGGTGGTCGTCGCCATGGACGGTGGTGCCCCTCGTGGCGGCCGTGGTGCTCATCGCGCTCTTCGCGTTCATCGAGCTCAAGGTCGCGCGCGCGCCCATCGCGCCCCTGCGCATATTCCGCTCGCGCGCGCTCACCGCGGCCAACATCGCGATGTTCTGCGTGGGCGCCTCGATGTTCGCCATGTGGTACTTCGTGTCGCTCTACCTGCAGCTGGTGCTGGGCCAGAGCCCGCTCATCGCGGGGCTCAGCTTCATCCCCGCGGCGCTGGCGATCATCGTGGCCTCGCAGGTGGCGGGCCGCCTGGTGCCGCGGCTCGGCCCGCGTCCCCTGCTGGTGGCCGCCGGGCTCATGATCTCGGCCGCGCTGTTCTGGATGTCCGGCCTCAGCGCAGATGGTTCGTACCTCACGGACATCCTCGGGCCCATCATCCTGGTGTCCATCGGGCTCGGGCTGGCGTTCCCGCCCAGCACCTGGGCCGCCACGGCCGGCGTGGCCCCGCACGAGGCCGGCCTGGCATCGGGGCTCATCAACAGCAACCGGCAGATCGGCGGCGCCGTGGGCCTGGGCGTGCTGGCCACCATCGCCGCCGCGCACAGCGCCTCGCTGTCGGCCGATGAGTCGCCGGCGTCCGCGCTGGCCGGCGGCTACTCGCTGGCGCTGGTGGTGGCCGGCGTGGTGGCGCTGGGCGCGGTGGTGGCCGCCCTGGCCATACCGGGGTCGCGCCCCTCACCCACCGTGGCCGCAACGGTGGGCGCGCCCGCGGCCGGGGAGCCGGGCGCCTAGCCCAGGTCGGCCAGGCGCCGGTAGCCGCCCTGCCACCAGGCGAGCGGCTGGCCGTCGGTCACGTCTGCGTGCAGGACGCGGCCCACGAGTATCGAGTGATCACCGCCGTCCGCCACGGCGTGGCGCTCGCAGGCCAGGCGGGCCAGGCAGCCGGGCAGCATCGGCACCCCCAGGGGGCCCTGCTCCACCGCGATGCCCGCGAAGCGGTCTTCGCGCTTGAAGGCGAAGGTGTTCGACAGCTCCTCCTGCGTGGAGTCGAGGATGTGCACCCCGAAGCCCGGTGCACCCGTGAGGTCGTCGTGGTGATGCGACGCCATGCCGATGCACACCAGGATGAGCGGCGGGTGCAGCGACAGCGACGAGAACGCCGAGGCGGTGAGGCCCACCGGGCCGTCGGGACCCTGCGCCGTGACCACCGTGATGCCGCTTGCCCAGCGCCCGAGGGCCGCCTTGAAGTCGTCCGGCTCCACGCCGGGACGGTGCGATTCAGCCATGGCGTGACTGTATCCCGTCATGGCCGGCCGCACGTTTCACGTCACGCCGGGCTCGACACCGGCAGGCCCAGTGCGCGGGCGGCGGCGGCCAGGCGGGCGTCGTAGGTAAGGAGAATGCCGAGGTCGTCACCCAGGCTCAGCGCGGTGGCAAGGTGAATGGCGTCGAGCGACCTCACCGACAGGTCGGCCACATGCGCCGCGAGGTCCAGCACCTCGTCGTCCACCGGCACCAGCACCACGCGGCGCAGCGCCGCGCCCACGGCGTCCACGGCCGCCGTGCTCACCCGGGCCGCGGCGCGCGTGGCCTCCACGCGCAGAATCGCGCTGGATGCCCGCATGCCCCAGGCATCGGCGGCCTGCACCAGCGCCGCGGCGTCCCGCTCGCCGAGCGGTGCCTTCACGAATGCCGAGGTGTCCAGGTACGCCAGGCGGCCGTTCACGGGCGGCCGTTCACGGGGGGCCGTTCACAGGCGGTCGGCCCTCTGCGCCTCGAGGATGTCGTCGATCGACATGTCGCCTGGCACCAGCGGCTGGTCGGGCAGCATGTCGGCGAGGCCGCCGGGCTCGGGCATGCTGGCTCCGCGGGCCAGCAGGCGGTCGAGGGCCGGGGGCAGAGCGCCCGCGGGCACGAGCCGGGCCACCTCGCGCCCGTGCTCGGTGACCACCAGCGACTCGCCGGTCTTCACCCGATCGAGGTATCTCGACAGGTTCTGGCGCAGTTCGCGAACTCCCACCGACTCCGACATGTGCGTCGTTGTAGCACAAATGTAGGATGAGCCCGTGAGCCAGACCTCCCCCGGCGACGATCCCCGTATCCCCGAGCGCCTGCGCCATCCGGTGCTGTGGATCGCCCTGGTGGCGGTGCTCGTGGCGATACTCGCGTGGGTGGTGCTCACGGTGTCGGCCGACGCCCGCGAAGATGGCCGTCAGGACGCCCTCGCACCCTTCTACACCCCGCCCGCCGAGCTGCCGCCAGGGCCGCCGGGCACCATCATCCGCACCGAGCCGCTGGG
>JBJTJN010000127.1:0-4809 GCA_046095485.1 Actinomycetota bacterium | reverse complement strand
GATACTCGCGTGGGTGGTGCTCACGGTGTCGGCCGACGCCCGCGAAGATGGCCGTCAGGACGCCCTCGCACCCTTCTACACCCCGCCCGCCGAGCTGCCGCCAGGGCCGCCGGGCACCATCATCCGCACCGAGCCGCTGGGGGTGCAGGTGCAGGGCGGGCGCGCGGTGCGCGTGCTCTACAAATCGCAGGATTCCGCGGGCAGCCCCACCGCCACCAGCGGCATGGTGTTCATCCCCACCGGGCCGGTGCCCGCAGAGGGAGGGCGCACCGTGGTGGCGTGGGCGCACGGCACCGTGGGGCTGGCCGACCAGTGCGCGCCGTCGCGCATCGACGCGCCCACGAAGAACATCCCGTGGGTGGAGGAGATGCTGGCCCGTGGCTGGGTGGTGACGGCCACCGACTACGCGGGGCTGGGCACGCCCGGCACGCCGGGGTTCCTGGTGTCGGGCGATGAGGCCCGTGACGTCATCAACTCGGTGCGCGCCGCGCGCAACCTGCCCGGCACCGATGCGTCCAGCAGGTGGGTGTCGTGGGGCCACTCGCAGGGCGGCCACGCCGCGCTGGCGGCCGCCGACCTGTCGGCGGCCTACGCCCCCGAGCTCGACCTGAAGGCCATCGCCGCAGCGGCACCCGCCGCCGACCTGCGCGGCCTGCTCGCGCTGCAGTGGAACCAGTCGGCCGCGTGGGTGATCGGCGCGTACGTGGTGGGCACGTGGCCCACGGTGTATCCCGGGCTCGACGCCAACGCCGTGCTCACCGCCAATGGCCAGAATCACTGGCAGGAGATCCTCGGCGAGTGCGTGAAGGGCGCCGCGCTCACGGCGATCGTGCGACAGGACCTTCTCGGGCAGGACTTCTTCGCGGAGAACCCCTGGGACGTCCCGGCATGGCGCCGGCGCTTCATGCAGAACACCCCGCCGCCAACGCCCGCGGGCGTGCCGCTGATGATCGCCCAGAGCACCACCGACGACGTGGTGCTGCCACGCACCACGGCCACGGTGATCGACCGCTGGTGCCGGGCCGGGGTGGGCATCGGCACGCTCTGGGTGAACGACGTGAGCCACATCACCACCGCCGAGGTGGTGGGGCCGTCGGTGGTGCAATGGATCGGCCAGCGCCTGGCCGGCGAGCCCGCGCCCGACGACTGCGGCGCGCCCACCCCAGTGCCGCCGCTCTAGCGCCGCAGGCCGCCGCTCTAGCCGTGCAGGCCGCCGCTCCAGCCCTGCAGGCCGCCGCCCAAGATCCCTCCGGAAACCACGAAGAGGCGCCCGGCGGGTGCCGGGTGCCTCCCCATGGCAACTGCATGTCGCCCGTCGCGCAGAGCGCGCCGGGCAGGCACTACCTAATCGTCTGGGCCGTCTTCGAGGGCCGCGCCCGGCTTCCCGGGGTTGATGATGAGGACGATGATGAGGGCGATCAGCGGCACGAACACCGCGAGCAGTCCGAACCCCAGCACGCTGCGGTTCTTCGCGTTCGCGATGCTCATCGTGATGAAGATCAACGCGATGTAGACGATGATCGCAATGATGTATAGGAAGATCATGGGGCCACCATACGCGTTCCCCCGGGCGCGTCCGGGTACCGCTGATAGGTTTCCCCTACCGAACGCCCGCCGTGGGAGAGACCGGCTTCGAGCCGGCGCCGAAGGAGCAACCGCCCCGGAATCTCTCAGGCACAAGGGACCGTGGTGGGCGCGGTGACGCTGGAGAGAGGGTGCGATGACACCCCGCCGATGGGGAAAGCCTCGACATGAGGTGCATCTCTCAGGCAGATGGACAGCGGGGGCTCCGATCGCAAGCAAGCGGGGAGCACCATGGCCACCACCAGTCAGCGCACCGACCTCCAGGCACTCGAGGCCGATGACGACTTCATCGGGCGCCACATCGGCCCGGCGCACGACGACATCACGCACATGCTGGGCGTGGTGGGCGCGGGCTCGCTCGATGAGCTGATCGACCAGACCGTGCCGGCATCCATCCGCGTGGACCGGCCGCTCGATCTTCCGGCCGCGGTGTCGGAGGCCGAGGCCATCACCCGCCTGCGCGCGCTGGCCGACCGCAACACCGTGATGCGCTCGATGATCGGCCTGGGCTACCACGGCACCATCACGCCGCCGGTGGTGCTGCGCAACATCCTCGAGAACCCCGCCTGGTACACGTCGTACACGCCGTACCAGCCCGAGATCTCGCAGGGGCGCCTGGAGGCGCTGCTCACGTTCCAGACCCTGGTGAGCGACCTCACCGGACTCGAGCTCGCCAATGCCTCGCTGCTCGACGAGGGCACCGCCGCCGCCGAGGCCATGACCATGGCGCAGCGCGCGGGCACGAGCGACTCGCCGGTGTTCTTCATCGATTCCGAGTGCCACCCGCAGACCATCGCGGTGGTGCAGACCCGCGCCGTGCCGCTGGGCATCGAGGTGCACGTGGGCGATCCGTCGGCCGACCTTCCCGCCGACATGTTCGGGGCGCTGCTGGCCAGCCCGGCATCCACCGGCGAGGTGCGCGACCTCTCCCCCGCCATCGAGCAGGTGCACGCCGCGGGCGGGCTGGCCATCGTGGTGGCCGATCCCCTGTCGATGGTGCTGGTCACCTCGCCCGGCGCCATGGGTGCCGACATCGCCGTGGGGTCGATGCAGCGCTTCGGCACGCCCATGGCATTCGGTGGCCCGCACGCCGGGTTCATCGCCACGCACGAGCAGTACGCCCGATCGCTGCCCGGTCGCCTGGTGGGGGTGTCCATCGACGCCGCCGGCCGCCCGGCGCTGCGCCTGGCGCTGCAGACCCGCGAGCAGCACATCCGTCGCGAGAAGGCCACCAGCAACGTATGCACCGCGCAGGCGCTGCTGGCCATCACCAACGCCATGTACGCCTCGTGGCATGGGCCCGACGGCCTGCGCCGCATCGCCGAGCGCATCACGCGCCTCACGGGAATCCTTGCCCAGGGCCTGCGCGACGGCGGCGTGGAGGTGGAGAACGACACCTGGTTCGACACCATCACGGTGCGCGCTCCCGGCCGGGCCGCCGATGTGCACCGCGCCGCGCGCGCCGAGGGCATCAATCTTCGTGAGATGGGCGACGACCGCATCGGCATGACCCTCGACGAGGTCACGTCGCGGGCCGATGTGGAGGCCGTGTGGCGCGCGTTCGGCGTGCAGGCGTCGGTGGAGGATCTCGACGCCACGGCGCCCGAGGGCATCCCGTCGACCCTGGTGCGCGACGACGCCATCCTCGAGCACCCGGTGTTCCACCGGTACCGCACCGAGACCGAGATGCTCCGGTACATCCGCCGGCTGTCCGACCGCGACCTGGCGCTCGACCGCACGATGATCCCGCTGGGCTCGTGCACCATGAAGCTCAACGCCACCACCGAGATGGAACCCATCACCTGGGCCGAGTTCGCGAACATCCACCCGTTCGCGCCCGACGACCAGGCGCAGGGCTACCTGCAGATGATCCGCGACCTCGAGGCCGCGCTCTGCGAGGTGACCGGCTACGACGCGGTGTCGCTGCAGCCCAACGCCGGTTCGCAGGGCGAGCTCGCGGGCCTGCTCGCAATTCGCGGCTACCACCTCGCCAACGGCGACGACCAGCGCACCGTGTGCCTGATCCCGTCGTCCGCGCACGGCACCAACCCGGCGTCGGCCGTGATGGCCGGCATGAGCGTGACGGTGGTGGGCTGCGACGCCGACGGCAACGTCGACCTGGCCGAGCTTCGCGCCAAGGCCGCCGAGGCCGGTGACCGCCTGGCGGCGATCATGATCACCTACCCCTCCACCCACGGGGTGTTCGAGGAGGGCGTGGGCGAGATCTGCTCCATCGTGCACGAGCACGGCGGGCAGGTGTACGTGGACGGCGCCAACCTCAACGCGCTCGTGGGGCTGGCCAAGCCCGGCGAGTTCGGCGCCGACGTGTCGCACCTCAACCTGCACAAGACCTTCTGCATCCCGCACGGCGGCGGCGGCCCGGGCGTGGGCCCGGTGGCGGTGCGCGCCCACCTGGCGCCGCACCTTCCCAACCACCCAATGCGCCCGGACGCCGGCCCGGCATCGGGCGTGGGCCCGGTGTCGGCGGCGCCGTGGGGGTCGGCGGGAATCCTGCCCATCCCCTGGGCCTACATCACCATGATGGGCGGCGAGGGCCTCACGCAGGCCACCAAGGTGGCGATCCTCTCGGCCAACTACGTGGCCGCGCGCCTGGCGCCGCACTATCCGATCCTGCACACGGGGGCCAACGACCGCGTGGCGCACGAGTGCATCCTCGACATGCGGCCCATCAAGGACGCCTCCGGGGTTACCGTGGACGACATCGCCAAGCGGCTGATCGACCACGGCATCCACGCCCCCACCATGTCGTTCCCCGTGGCGGGCACGCTCATGGTGGAGCCCACCGAGAGCGAGCCACTCGGCGAGATCGACCGCTTCTGCGACGCCATGACCTGCATCCGCGACGAGATTGCCCGCGTGCAGGCCGGCGAGTGGTCGCCCGACGACAGCCCGCTGCGCCATGCGCCGCACACCGCCGCCGACGTGGCCACCGACGCCTGGGACCGGCCCTACAGCCGCGACCTGGCCGCCTACCCCACGGCGGGCATGGAGGGCACCAAGTACTGGCCGCCCGTGGGGCGCATCGACTCGGTGCACGGGGATCGCAACCTCACCTGCTCATGCCTGCCGGTAGAGGCATACTCTGAGGCCTGACGGCCTCACCTCGGCCCCACCACCCCGTCCCGGAGGACCCATGCGCCGCCCTGTCTTCGCCCTCGTCGCCATCGCCGCCGCCGGCACCGCCCTCGCAGGCGCGTCCGCCGC
>JBJTJN010000126.1:0-25084 GCA_046095485.1 Actinomycetota bacterium | reverse complement strand
TCGAGTACCTGCGGCACCTGGTGGGGGTGATCGATGCCATGTTCCCGGCGCGCGACGGCCTGGACGTGCTGCAGGTGGGGGGCGGCCCCTGCACGCTGGGGCGCTACCTGGTGGCCACGCGCCGCCGGGCACGGGTGACGGCGGTGGAGCGCGACGCCGGCGTGGTGCAGGTGTCGCGCGATCACCTGCTGCTCGATGCCGTGCCGCGTCTGGAGGTGCGCGTGGGCGACGGGCGCGAGGCCATCGCCGCCCTGCCCGACGACTCCCTCGACCTCGTGGTGGTTGATGCCTTCGTGGGGCTCATGGCGCCGCACGCGCTGTCCACCGCGGAGTTCATCGCCGATGTGCGGCGGGTGCTGCGCCCCGGTGGGCTGCACGCGATGAACCTCATCGACGTGGAGCCGCTGGAGCTCGCGCGCGCGGTGGCCGCCGGCATGTGTGGCGAGCATGCCGAGGTGGCCCTGCTGGCCGAGCCCGCGGTGCTTCAGCACCGGACGTCTGGCAACGTGCTGCTGCTGGCCAGCGACCGACCGCTTGCGCCCGAGGCCACCGGCCGGGCCCTCGCGCGTGACGCCGCGCCGTGGCAGGCGCGATCGGGCCGGGCCCTGGCGCGCATGGTGGACGGCCACCCCGCGCTGCACGACGACGTGCCGCCCACGCACCAGCTGGCGCGCCTCGCCCCCCTGTGGGGGCGGGTGAAGCAAGCTGAGCAGCCCTCGGCGCAGCAGTAGGCACCGCGCTACAGGGCAGCGATCACCTGACGCGCCGCGCGCTGCCCTGAGCGCACGGCACCCTCCATGTAGCCCGAGTACTCGGGGTCGGCGTGCTCGCCCGCGAAGTGCACCACGCCGTAGGGCCGCGCGAGGTCGGGCCACGTGGCGTCCTGCCCGGGGCGCGCGGCCGAATACGAGCCGCGCGAGAACGGGTCGCGGGCCCAGGCATGCACCACGGCGCCCGAGCGCGCGGCGTCGGCCGACCCGGGCGCGATGCGATTGACCAGCGCCAGGCGCTCATCCACCGACCACGGGGTGGCCGGGCCGTGGTCAGGGCCGCTGATGCGCGCGCCAAGCGCCCCGCCCACCAGCGTGGTGAGCGCCACGCCCCGTGCGCGCTGGCCCATGGTGGCCTGCCAGGTGCTGCCCAGCACGGTGTCGCTGGTGCCGTCGCCGTTCCAGCCCGCGCCTTCCCATGCTGCCCGCTCGAACGGGATGATCAACTTGGCGTTGGTTCCCATGCCGATCGCCTCGATGCCCTGCACCACGCCGCGCGGCACCCCCGACCTGCGCATGTCCACTCCCGAGAGCAGGCGCGGGGGCAGCGTGATGACCACGCGGTCGCCCTGCTCGGTGCGACGGCCATCGGGGCCATCGAGCACCAGTGTGACGCCGCTGCGCGATGTGGTGACTGTCACCAGGCGGGCGTCGCGCGTGATGCGCTCGGCGCCGATCGATCGCTCGAGCGCCGTGACCAGCCGCACCGTGCCGCCTTCGATGCGGTAGCGCTCGGCGCCATCCGCGCCGTTCTGGTCCTCCTGTGCGTCGGCATCGGTCGCCAGGTCGGCGACCAGCCACAGGGCCGAGAGCGCGGAGGGGTCTACCCCGAACTCTCCGCGCACCAGTGCCGCCCGGTAGCGGGCGAAGGCGCTCGACGGCCAGCCGGAAATGGCGCGGGCAAGCCATGCCGCCGCGCTCAGGCGGTCGAGGCGCGCCTCGCCCATGCTGCGAAGGTCGCGGGCCGCACGGTTGGCCAGGCGGGCGTCGGGTGCTGATGCCCACGCCCCCCGGTTGACCCTGCCGGCCACCAGGTCGCGCGCGCTGCCGGGGGCATCCAGCTGCTGGAGGTCCTGCAGGGCGATGCCGAACCCGGCGCACAGGCGCCGCATGGCCGCATGCTCGGCATCGATGAACTCGCCGCCGCACTCCACCCAGCCGCCCGGCACCAGGTCGAGGTCGGTGAGCGTGCGCCCGCCAAGGCGATCGCGGGCCTCCCACACCCACACGTCCACGCCCGCCTGCACCAGTCGCGCGGCGCACGAAAGCCCCGCCAGCCCGGCACCCACCACGTGCACCCGCGCACCGGCCCGGCCCGCCGCTGCCATGCCGGGAATGCCCGCGGCCGATGCGGCCAGCAGCACTCCCCCCGCGGCGGTGATGGCCTGCCTGCGGGTGAGCACCCTCTCCGAGGTCACGTGCTGCCCGGGCCTAGCCGGGGCGGCCGGCGGCGAACAGCTCGCCGAGGCCCACGGGCTCGAGCCCCTTGCGCTTGAGGCCACGGATGATGTCTGGGAAGGCAGCCGCGGTATTCGGCTTGGTGTGCATGAGGATGATCGACCCGCGACGCGCCCCGCCCACCGCGCGCTGGGTGATGACCGACGCGCTCGGGCCCTGCCAGTCGTTAGTGTCGACGTCCCACATGAGCACGTAGCGGTATCCGGTGGCCTGGGCTGCCGCGCGGAGGCCGGGCCCGAACGCGCCGTAGGGCGGGCGGTAGAAGGGCCCGGATGCCACCCCCGCGATGTCGTCCCAGGGCTTGTTGCGGCTGAGGTCCGCGATTCCGGCCGATGCGCTGGTGCTCTCGCTGGTGTTGTGCGCGTAGCCGTGGTTGCAGATCTCCAGGCTGCCGTCCCTCACGGCCTCGCGCAGCATCTGGCGAAACGATGCGCTCCACACGCGGCCGTTGATGGCGTTGAAGCAGAAGGTGACAGTCACCCCTGCCGCGCGCGCGGCCTCGATCATCCGCACCGATTCCGACGGGCCGTAGCCATCGTCCACCGTCAGGGCCACGAGCGGCTTCTTCGTCTTGATGCGGCGCACCACCATCGGCGCGCCCGCAGCAGGTTGCAGCGCCCAGATCACCGGGTCGCTCGTGCCCGTGTTGCCTGCGGCGTCACGGCCCTCGGCCGACACCTCCACCGTGCCGATGATGCCCCGCCGTGCCAGTGCCTTCGGCAGGGCCAGGGCGTCGGTGGCCGCCACCCATGGGCCGGACGCCAGCGGGGCGTCATCGCCGGGCCTCCGCACGATGGCGCGCACCTCGTCCGCACCGCCGGGGCGAAGGGGCAGCGACGTGCGCCTGCTCGCCGGGATCGTCGGGGCCGGAACGTCGACCACGGGCTTGGGCGCCGTCATGTCCACCGTGACCCCCGCCGGCGTGTCGGGCAGCACCGTCAGGCCGTCGGCCGCGAGGCCCTCGAAGCGGTACTGGCCGTCGGCCACCGGCTGCCCCGTGCCGCCGGGCCCCCGGCCCCCGGACCACGGGATGGTGGTGGGGCCGGCCATGGCGTTCACCGGCCCGAGGGTGCCCACCACCTGGGCGGTGTCCACGCGGATGATGCGCACGGTGATGGCCTGCACGGCGGGCACCTGCACCACCACCTGCACGGGGGTGACGGAGGGATTCACGGGCGTGGTGGGGGTCGCGGGAGTTGGAGCGGCCGGCGTGGTGGGCGATGCGCCCGGCGCGGGCGGCGTGGCGACCAGCACGGGCGCGCCGGCCACCGCCACGACGGCGGCAGCAGCGAGGCCCATTCGCAGCGCCATGCGGGCATGGGATGCCCTCCGCGCATGGAACGCATTGCGGGCGCGGGGGGCGCGATGAGCAGGGGAGGGTGGCATGAGCGGGGTCACCGTTGGGGGTTCGGCGCGGGTCGTGGCCGGGCCTGCCGACCCGGGGCATCGCGCAACGGGGCTTCCATGCCCCGGCGCGGCCACACGAGTGCCAGTAGGGCGATGAGCACGGCGTCGCGCAGCACCAGCAGCGCCATCTCCTGGTCCTGCAGCGCCACCAGTCGCCAGTACGAGCCCGGGAAGTACGCCTGGGTGAGCAGCATGGCCAGCGCCGCCACCCATGCCGACGCCCAGCCGAAGCGTCCTCCGATGAGCACCGCCGAGGGCACGATCCACACCAGGAACTGCGGCGAGAGCACCTTGCCCGCCACCAGCAGCGCCAGGCTCGTGGCCGCGATGCCCGCGATGAAGATTGCCGAGTCGGCAGACGGTGGCTGCACCACCAGCAGCCTGAGCACCGTGAGCGCGATGGCCAGCACCAGCACCACAAGCACGATGGTGGAGATGAGCGCCATGAGGTCGGGCGCGCCCCCCGCCAGCCCCTGCGACCCGAATGAGGTCTCCACCGCCAGGGGAACGTCGGCGAGCAGGCGCATGCCCATCAGGTACGCCGCCCCGGTGGACTCCAGCTGCAGGGGTCGGTCGAGGTGATACGCCAGGCTGTCCCACAGCCCGCTGGGCGCGAGTATCGCCACGGGCACCGCCAGCACCGCCAGAACCGCGAGCCCGATGAGCCCGCTTCGCAGCGCCTGCTGCCCGCCGTGCCTGCGCACGTGCACGATCACCAGCACGGGGATGAAGGCCAGGGGTATGAGCTTCACCAGCACGGCGAGCGCCAGCAGCACCCACGCGGCGGTCATGCGATCGGTCACCACGGCCCAGAGCATCCAGGCGATCAGCGCCGCCAGCGCCAGGTCGAAGCGCGTGCCCACCAGGCCTCCCAGCAGCAGCGGGATGAGCGCGGTGATTCCGCCGGCGGCCGCCTGGCGCCACAGGCTCAGCCCCAGCGCGCGGGCGGTGAGGGTGACGGGGATCACCGTGAGCACCAGCGCCACCATCATGAGGAACGAGAAGCCCATGCCGTAATCGCCCGGCAGCACGCCGGCGGCCCAGAAGATCACCGCCGCCCCGGGCGGGTACTCGAGCGAGAAGTCGAGATAGGGGAGGTTGCCCGCGGCCATCTGGCTGTAGGCGGCCTCGTAGGTGGGGATGTCGGAGATCTGCGGCACGCTGGCCGATACCCACTGCATGGGTCCCACCCATACGAGCACCGCGAGCAGCGACAGCAGCCACGGCAGTAGTCGCTCGATGTCCGCGCGGCGGCTCACGTGGCGCTGCCGTGTCGCATGCCCCGCAGCCTGCGCAGAAGCCTGCCCGGGGGAATCGCGGGCTCGGGATCGGGGTCGGGCCAGAGGGGCACCACCACGAGGATGATCATGGGCAGGAACCACGGGATGTACAGGTAGAACCAGTGGGTGAGCACCAGCTCGAAGCCGATGACGAGCGCGGCTGAGATGGCCGCCCACTGCACGATGTCCAGGCGGCGCGGCCAGCGCATCACCAGCAGGGCGGCGAGGATCACCAGGGCGCCCACGGCGATGTGCACGGGGCGCAGCCACTCGAACTGTCCCCAGATGGAGAACGGCGACTCGCGCTCGGCCTGGTACCCGACCGTGCGCGACCAGAAGCGCTGTATACCCTCGGTGCCGTCGAGCAACAGCACCCAGCCGGTGAGCAGCGCGGCGATGGCCAGCCCGCCGATGTACACGGCCAGGCGCCGTGGCCCCGCCGCGCGGTCGGCGCGCGGGACCGGGTGACGCGCCCACAGCGGCACGAGGATTGCCGGCACGATCTTCGCGGCCACGCCCAGGCCGATCATCACGCCGCGCCCGAGTGGCCTGGCGGCCAGCACGAGCCCCCATGCGAGGCATGCCGATATCAGCGCGTCATTTGAATTGCTCGAAAGGGTGAACGCCGTGAAGGGGAACGCCGCCCACGCGATGGCGAAGGTGAGGCCCATCTTGCGCCCGGCCAATCGCCAGCCCAGCACGAGCAGCGCGAGCAGCGTGAGGCCGTCGAACAGCGTGGCGGCCCCGTGCGCCGCCGGCAGGTCGTCCCACTTGCCCGTGTAGGGCATGGCGGCCTCGAAGGGCATGTACGAGATGTAGGTGAGCGGCCCGTAGGTGTCGCACTGCCCGCAGTCCTCGGGGAAGTTGCCGTAGGGCGTCTGCCCCTGCAGGATCAGGTCGCTGCCGATCACCCCGGCATACCCGACGTCGATCACGTTGCTGTTGAGCCCATTGAGCCCCCACCGCAGCGCGATGAGCACGACGAGCACCGTGACGAGCAGCCAGGTGGGCATCCACCCGGGAAGCCCGGGAGTACGAGGCCCGCGCGCGGAGGAGGGTGCGGCGAACGGCGCGGCGGACGGCGCGGCGGACGGCGCGGCAGGAGCCGGAGCGGGCGCGGAGGGGGTGACTGTCACCGAATGGTGACTGTCACCGGGGTTGGCATCACGGGGGTTGGCATCACCGGGGTTTCCGGTACCGGCCCGCCGCAACCTGGCCCGCCGCACGGTGATCCACGCCATGCGCGCGAGCAGGTAGATGAGCGGCGGGTACTGCAGCGGCACCGACGTGGAGATATCGCCCTGGTTGAACCACGCCCACGACACCGTGAACGACAGCAGCACCAGCAGGTCGAGGCTGCGCCACGACAGCAGGCTGCGCGGGCGGGTGATGGGCAGCAGCACGAGCAGGAACACCACGCACAGGGGAATCCAGATGCGCCAGCGGTTCACCGCCCGGCCGAACGCGCCCTCGTAGCCCCGGGCCATCATCCATGCCACCTGCGGGCCGGTGCGCACCTCGGCGATGTTGCCCTCCTCATCGCCCACGTACACCTCGGCCTCCACCACCTCGGCGTCCTTGGGCCCGCCCACGAACGACACCTTCCAGCGCTTGTCCTTCGACTGGAACTCCGCGGCGGTGCGGCGGATGGGGTTGTCATCCAGCCAGGCCTGCAGGTTGGGATCGGCCTCGGCGATGGCGATGGCCTCGTCCTTCGTGAGCGCCGGCGTGTACGAGGGGTCGGTGCCGGTCCCGTCCGCGCCGCCGGTTCCGGCCGTGCCCGTGCCTGTGCCACCCGACACGTTCGCCCCCGCCTTGCGCTGCAGGTCGGCGGCACCCTTCGCAAGGCCGTCGAGCACGCCGTCAACGGCGGCGAGGGCCTCCGATGGCGTGGTGACCGCCAGTCCGGCGCTGGGCTGTTGCTGCGCGCTGCCCGCCATGGGCATGATCAGCGCAAGCGCGACCGCCAGCACCGCGGCGGCGAGGGCGCGACGGGGGGCCACGCCGACCCTTCCCCGGCCGCCTAGCGGAAGGACCAGCGCCGGCTGAGCAGGTAGCTCAGCGGCGTGACCAGGACGATCGCGATGGCCTGCGAATAGATCTCGCCGAGCCCGGCGTCAACCAGCAGGTGAAGGATCACCAGGTTGGCGGCCAGCGCCACCAGGCACACCAGCAGGTAGCGCACGCCCTGGCCCACCATGGCCTCGTCGGCGCGGCGGAACGTCCAGTGGCGGTTCAGCAGGAAGTTGTTGAGCCACGCGATCGCGAAGGCGATGACGGCCGCGGGGATGTAATGAGCCCCGGCGCTGGTGGAGATCCAGAACACCAGCAGGTTGACCACGTAGCCGGATACGCCCACGGCGAGGAACCGCACCAACTGCATCCAGTCGGAGCGCGGCACCTTGCGCAGGTCCGGGATGCGCAGGAGCGCGAGCGGCGACCTCGCGCTCGCGGTTGTCTTGTCTGCCGGCACGATGGGCGAGGCTATCAGAGCCCCGGCGCCGTTCCGGTGCGCATGTCACGCTCCCATCGGCCCATCCGGGCAGGTCCGGACGCCTGCGCGGCGTATCATCAGGCAGGGCCGTTACGGCCCACTTCCCATGAGCACGAGTGACGTGACCGACAATACGGGCACAGGGGCTCCGGTCCCGCCGCAGACGCCGCTGGTCGGTCCCGCCGACGCGGCCCGGTACGAATCGCGGTTCTCGGCGCTGGCGTCGGGCACCACGTCGTCGGTGATGCGCGATCTCATGGCCATCACCGAGCAGGCCGACATCATCTCGCTGGCCGGCGGCCTTCCCGACACCGAGACCTTCCCGCGCGCGATCTACGACGAGATCGCCGGGGAGATCGGCACCGACTTCCTGGCGTCGTCTTTGCAGTACGGGCCCACCGACGGCATGGGCGAGCTGCGCGAGCAGATCGCCAAGGTGATGGCCGACGAGGGTGCGCGTGCCCGCGTGGACGACATCATGATCACCACGGGCGGGCAGCAGGCGATCGACCTCAGCATCCGCACGTTCGTCGACCGCGGCGACACCGTGATGGCCGAGGGGCCCACGTATCCCGGCGCCGCCCCGTGCTTCACCGCCTACGGCGCCGACGTGACCCACGTGCCCATGGATGACGACGGCATGCGCGAGGACCTCTTCGAGGAGGCCTACGAGCGCCTGGTGTCCGAGGGCCGCCCGCCGAAGATCCTCTACACCATCCCCAACTTCCAGAACCCCGCGGGCGTGACGATGTCGCTCGAGCGGCGCGAGCGCCTGGTGGAGTTCGCCCACGAGGTGGGCCTGCTCATCATCGAGGACAACCCCTACGGGCAGATCCGCTTCGAGGGCGAGCCGCTCCCCACGCTGTACGAGCTCGACGACGGCGCGGGCTGGGTGGTGTACCTGGGCACGTTCTCGAAGATCCTGGCTCCCGGCATGCGCGTGGGCTGGGCCGTGGCGCCTCCGCAGGTGCTGCGCAAGATGAACCTGGGCAAGCAGGCCGCCGACCTGTGCTCGAGCACCTTCAACCAGCGCTTCGTCACCGAGTACCTCAAGCGCTACGACTACCGCGAGCACGTGGCGCGGGTGTGCGAGCTCTACCGCGGCCGGCGCGACGCCATGCTGCAGGCCCTCGAGGCGCGGTTCCCCGCCGAGGCCACGTGGACCCGCCCGCGCGGCGGGCTGTTCGTGTGGGCCACGCTGCCCGACTTCATCGACACCACGGCACTGCAGGCCAAGGCGCTCGAGCGCCAGGTGGCGTTCGTGCCCGGCGAGGGCGCGTTCCTCGACGGCCGCGGCAAGAACAGCATGCGGCTCAACTTCTCGAGCGTGCCCGAGTCGGTGATCACCGAGGGCATCGGGCGACTCGGCGAGGTCATCGGCGACGTCATGTCGCTGCACGAGGCCCTGAACCCCGGCAGCCGGTGAGCCGGGTCGCCGTCCTCAAGGGCGGTCCGTCGCTGGAGCGCGAGGTGTCGCTGCGCTCGGGCACCAACGTGGAACTCGCCCTGGGGCGCCTGGGGCACGAGGTCATCCCCATCGACGCCGACGCCCACATGGTGCGGGCGCTGCGCGAGGCGCGGCCGGAGGTGGCCTTCATCGCCCTGCACGGGCGCGGGGGCGAGGACGGCACCGTGCAGGAGATCCTCGAGATCCTGAAGATCCCCTACACCGGGTCGGGCGTGCTGGCCAGCGAGCGGGCGATGGACAAGGTGGTGTCCAAGGCGCTGTTCCGGGGCGCCGACATCCCCACGCCGCACGGCTACGCCTTCTCGAAGGAGGCCTTCAGCAAGATGGGCGCCGCCGACGCCCTGCCGGAGATCCAGCAGTCGCTCGGCCTGCCACTGTGCGTCAAGCCGGCGCGGCAGGGGTCTGCCCTCGGCATATCGATCGTGCGCGAGCCGGGAGACCTGGGCGGGGCGATCCTCAACGCCATGGGCTTCGACGACCGGGTGCTGGTGGAGCGCTTCGTGCCGGGGCGTGAGCTCGCGGTGAGCGTGGTGATGGCCAAGGACCCCTGGGCGCTGCCGCTGATCGAGGCCGTGCCGCTGGGGCGCGACTTCTACGACTTCGAGGCCCGCTACACCCCGGGCGAGACCGAGCTGCGCGCGCCGCGCGACCTCGACGAGGCCACGGTGCAGGATGCCGCCGCGGTGAGCATCGCCGCCGCCCGCACGCTGGAGTGCCGGGGCATCGCCCGGGTTGACCTGATCCTCGACGACGAGGGGCGCCTGTGGGTGCTGGAGGTCAACAGCATCCCGGGGATGACCGACACCAGCCTGCTGCCCAAGGCCGCCGAGGTGGCGGGCATCGGCTTCGATCGCGTGGTGGCCGACATGCTCCACCTCGCCGCGCTCGATACCTGACCCCGGAGGCCCCGTGAGCACCATCGGTGACATCCCCGGCGCGCGCCGGGAGCAGATCGACTGCGGTGACGCCGTGCTGTCGGTGCAGTTCATGGGTCCCGACGACGGCGAGCCGGTGATCATGTGGCACGGCTTTCCCGAGATCGGCTACTCGTGGCGCCATCAGGCCGCGGCCCTGGCCGAGGCCGGCTACCGCGCCATCGTCCCCGACCTGCGTGGCTACGGCGCCAGCGACCGGCCCGAGGGCACCGAGGCGTACGCCTTCCCGAAGCTGGTGGGCGACGTGGTGGGGCTCATCAACGCCCTGGGCCACGGCTACGCCCACCTGGCGGGCCACGACTGGGGGGGCAGCCTGTGCTGGGCCACGTCGGCGCTCATGCCCGACAAGGTGCGGTCGCTGATGATCGTGAACAGCCCGCACCCGGTGGCCAGCGCCGAGTGCCGGCAGGTGCCCGAGCAGCAGCAGAAGAGCTGGTACATGCTGCTGTTCCAGTTCGAGGGCATCGCCGAGGAGTGGCTGCTGGGGGATGACGCCGCCAACCTCGAGACCTTCGTGTTCGACACCGCTGCGCCGCACACGTTCCCGCCCGAGGAGCGCCGGGTGTTCAAGGACGCCCTCATGCAGCCCGGTGCCATGACGGCCGCGCTGGAGTACTACCGCGCCAACATCCCGCCCGAGAACTGGCTGAAGCCCCCGCCCGACCTGCCGCCCATCACGGTGCCCACCACCATCATGTGGGCCGACGCCGACGCCTACATGAGCCCGCTGCTGCTCGAGCGCTCGATCACCAAGGTGGAGGGCCCCCTCGAGGTGGTGATGCTGGAGGGCGTGAGCCACTGGGCCCAGCAGGAGGCCCCGGACTTGGTGACCGCGGCGATGCTGGATCACCTGGCGCGAGTGGGCTGACGCAGGCACCCCCGGTGACAGTCACCACCGCTGGTTGGGGACAGTCACCGGTGCCGGCAGGCACGGCTTGGGAATGCCGTTTCTGCCCCAGTGGTGACAGTCACCAGCGCAGTCCGGTGACTGTCACCGTTCTTCGCAACGTAGAGTCCCGTCATGGTCACTGCTGACGCCCCGGGGCGCATCGATGTCGAGCCCGACGGGCTCATCACCATCGTCACCATCGCGAATGAGCCGCGGGCGAACAGCCTGGACGACGGCATGCTGGCGTCGCTGGCCGAGGCGCTGTCGGCCGAGGCGCTGGGCGCTGCCCGCGCGGTGGTGCTCACCGGCGCGGGGGACAGGAACTTCTCGGGCGGGGTGGACCTCCAGGCGCGCGACGGCGAGGCGCTCACCGAGGCCGTGCGCACGGGCGAGCGGCTGCTCGGCCGTGCCGCCGCGGCAGTGGAGGGCTGCCCGGTGCCGGTGATCGCCGCGCTCAACGGCAACGCCTTCGGCGGCGCTCTGGAGATCGCCATGGCCGCCGACTGGCGCCTGGCCGCCCGCGGCGCGCGCGTCGGCATGCCGCCGGCCCGCCTGGGCTGGGTGTACGCCGCCGAGGGCATCCAGAGGTTCGTGCGCGTGGCCGGTGCCCCCGCCACCCGCGAGCTGTTCCTCACCGGCCGTCCCATCGACGCCGAGCGCGCCCGGCAGATCGGCATTGTCAACCGCGTGGTCGACCGCCTCGAGCTCGTCGACCTGGCCGTGGTCGACGCCCTGGCCGTGGCCGACAACGGCCCCATCGCGGTTGCCGGCATGCGGTCGGTGATCCGCGCCATCGAGGACGGCGCGCCATCAAGCGAGGCCGCGGAGATCGCCGAGCGCTGGCGCCAGCGGGCGTTTCAGAGCGAGGACATCGAGGAGGGCCTCGCCGCCTTCCGCGAGAAGCGCGACCCGGAGTTCACCGGGCGTTGATGAGCCGCAGCGCCGGGGACCCGGGCCTGCACCCGTGATCCGCGCGTATGCCCACGACCGCTTCACCTACCCGCTGCCGGCCGATCATCGGTTCCCGCTGGGGCGCTACCGCATGCTGCGCGAGGCAATCGATGCGCAGGGCATCGCCCAGGTGGAGGAGGCTCCCGGCGCAGAGGACGCCGACCTGCTGCTGGCCCACGACCCCCTCTACCTCGATCGCGTGGTGCACGGTCGGCTCACCGACCGCGAGCAGAAGGCCGTGGGGCTGCCGTGGTCGCCCGAACTGGTGGAGCGCGGGCGGCGAAGCGTGGGCGCCACCCTCGCGGCCGCAGCCGCGGCGCTGGACGACGGCACCGGCATCAACCTGGGCGGGGGCACGCACCATGCCTTCCCCGATGCCGGCAAGGGGTTCTGCACCTTCAACGATGTCGCGGTGGCCGTGCGTCGCCTGCGGGCCGACGGGGCCATCGAGCGCGCCCTGGTGGTGGACCTCGACGTGCACCAGGGCGACGGCACAAACGCCATCCTCGGCCCCGACCCCCTCACCACGTGCTCAGGCATCAACGGCGGCGCCAACTATCCGTTCCGCCGCGTGCCCGGCGACGTGGAGGTGGACCTGCCCGACGGCACCGGCGACGACGCCTACCTGGCGGCGCTCGACGACCTGCTGCCGCGTGCCCTGGCCACCGGCCGCCCGGACATCTGCTTCTACCTGGCGGGCGCCGACCCGTATGAGGACGACCGCCTGGGCCGCCTGGCGCTGACCATGGACGGCCTCGAGGCACGCGACGTGATGGTGCGCGACCTCATGTGGCTGCAGGGGGTGCCGGTGGTGGTGCTGCTGGCCGGGGGCTACGGCCGGCGCGTGGAGGACACCGTGGCCATCAACCTGGCCACGGTGTCCGTGTTCGCGCGCGAGGGGTAGGGCGCCGCCGCTACCCGGTGACTGGCGTGACGCCCGAGCGGGGCAGCGTGAGGCGCACCTGGGCGATGGCGGTGGGCAGCCCGTCCTGCGTGTAGGTGCTGGTCACGGTCACCCGCAGCGACCGGCTGCGCAGCTGGGCGCGCGCTGCCGGCCTGAGTGTGCAGGTGGCCGTGTAGGTGCCCGCTGCCGTGACATTTCGCGACGTGCTGCACAGCGTGATGCCACGGGCGGTGGCCGACTGCGCGAAGTGACCGGCCCCGGCCACGCGGTAGCGCGTGGTGATCTTGGTGGACGAACCGCGCGTCCACAGCAGCGTGTTGATGCCGAGCGCCTCGGGCCCCGCGTACGCGGTGTCCTGGCTTGTGCCACCGCCGGAAGTACCGCCACCGGACGTGCCGCCACCGCCGGGCGTGACCGTGTCGGAATCGGCGATGGAGTTGGAGAATGCTCGCGCCGACGCGCCGTTGAGGTTGGTTGCCACGATGCCGGCGCGCAGGTATCGGCCGGCGTCGGTGCTGGTCACCTTGTACTTCGCGCCGGTGGCGCCACTGATCACGATGCAGCCCGACGTGGCGGTGGTGCAGCGCTCCCAGCGATACGCGTATGAGGTGGGCGTGTACGTCCAGGCGCCGGTGGTGGCGGTGAGGGTGGAACCCGCGCTGGCGGTTCCCGAGATCGACGGCACGGCCAGGACGGTGGGCACGGCGCCGGTGAGCACGCGGAACAGCGTGGCCTGTCCGGCGGGGTCGGGGTTGCCCGCCGTCCACATGTTCCCGTCGGACCCTGCGGCCACGGTCCGGAAGTCCGCCGCCCATGCGACCCCGGGACCAAAGCGGAGAGTCGCGCCGTCAGCCGCCACGCGGTCGATCTGCGCGCCGCCGCGGTCGGGAAGCCACATGTACCCCAGCGGCCCCCGGGCGATGGCCTCGGTGAAGGCTCCGAGCGGAATGCCCGACGCGCTGCCGCTTGGGTTGACGACCTGGATCTCCGCCGTACCGAGCGTCGGCGCCCCCCACACGTCGCCCGTCGACGCGGTGGCGATCGCCCCCAGCTGGCTGCCGACCTGGAAGTCCCTCACGCTTCCTGCAGGGGTGATGCGGTAGACCTGCAGGCCGTTGACGAACGACGCCCACACGTTGCCGTCGCCACCCACCGTGAGGCCGGATACCCCGGGCCTGGCGCTGACCTGGATCCGGTTCCGCATGCTGCCCGAGGTGGACATCACGCCGACGGTGGAGACATCGAACTGGGCGAACCAGATGTTGCCGTCGGGTCCGGTGATGACGCTGCCGACGGGGGTGAGCGATCGCGAACCGTTGAAGTCGGTTGCGTAGTACGTCACCGCGCCGGCGGTGGTGATGCGCCCCACGCGTCCGTCGCCGCATCCGAACCACATGGCGCCGTCGGGGCCGAGCGCGATCGACTGCGGCGCGCACTGATCCTGCAGCAGGTCGAACTGGGTGCTCGCCCGCGTCTGCGGGTTCATGCGCCCGATGGACAGGCTGTCGGAGAGGGTGAACCACAGGTTGCCGCTGGGCCCTGTCGCCATGCTGTCGATGCGCAGCGCCGGTCCGGTGACCGCCGGGTTGATGACGGTGACGTCGCCCACCGCGCCAAGCGCGGGCGTGGCCGCGATGGCCAGCGAGGCGGCGAGGGTCATGGTGATCGTGCGTGTGCGTGGCATCGGAATCCTCAACTCTGTGAAATTCACACTACAGCGCGTCACCGCGCCGGGAACGCCTGCGGCCCCCGGTCCCGGCGTTCCGTACGGCGCCGGGACCGGGGGCCGCATGTACTGCGTGATGCCGTGCGGTGCTACCCGATGGGGCCGGCGGCCACCACCTCGGGGCTCACCATTCCCTCGTACTGGGTGAAGTTCTCGCGGAAGGCCTCCGCCAGCTTCTTGGCCGTCTCCTCGAACGCCGAGGGGTCGGGCCAGGTCTTGACCGGGTCGAGCAGGTCGGCGTCCACACCCGGCACGCTCACCGGCACGTGCAGGCCGAAGATCGGGTCCTGGCGGGTCTCGGCGTTGTCGAGCTCGCCGTTGATGGCCGCGCGCACCAGGGTGCGGGTGGCCTTGATGGGCATGCGCGACCCCACGCCGTACTGGCCGCCCGTCCACCCGGTGTTCACCAGGTAGGCCGTGGCGCCGGTCTTGGCCAGGCGCTCGCCCAGCATCTCGGCGTACACGTTGGGCTTCTGCGGCAGGAACGGCGCGCCGAAGCAGGTGCTGAAGGTGGTCTGCGGCTCGGTGACCCCCACCTCGGTGCCGGCCAGCTTGGCCGTGTAGCCCGAGAGGAAGTGGAACATCGCCTGCTCGGGCGTGAGGCGCGCGATGGGCGGCAGCACGCCGAAGGCGTCGGCCGTGAGCATCACCACGGTGCTGGGGATACCCGCGCGCTTCTCGGGCACCGAGCCCGGGATCTGCGTGAGCGGGTAGGCCGCGCGGGTGTTCTCGGTGATGCTGTCGTCGTCGAGGTCGAGCACGCGGGTGGCCGGGTTGGCCACGGCGTTCTCCACCACGGTGCCGAAGTGCGTGGTGGTGGCGAAGATCTCGGGCTCGGCGTCGGCCGAGAGGTTGATGATCTTGGCGTAGCAGCCGTTCTCGATGTTGAACACGCCGTCGTCGGCCCAGCCGTGCTCGTCGTCGCCGATCAGGCGGCGCTCGGGGTCGGTGCTGAGCGTGGTCTTGCCCGTGCCCGACAGCCCGAAGAACACCGCCACGCGGCCATCGTCGGCCACGTTGGCCGAGCAGTGCATCGAGAGGATTCCCTCCTCTGGCAGGCGGTCGTTCATCAGCGTGAAGATCGACTTCTTGATCTCGCCGCCGTAACGGGTGCCACCGATGAGGATCTCGAGCTCGGTGAGGTTGAGCGTGACGAACCCGCTGGAGTTGGTGCCGTGCACCGACGGGTCGGCCTTGAACTCCGGCGCGTGCAGGATGACCGCGCGCGGCTGGTGCACGGCGATCTCCTCCGGCGTGGCCGGGATGAACATGGTGCGGGCGAACAGCGTGTGCCACGCGGAGTCGCTCACCAGGCGCAGCGGCAGGCGGTGCTCGGGGTGCGCGCCGGCGAAGGCGTCGAGCACGAACAGCTCACGGCCGTCCGACAGCCACGCGGCCAGGTCCTTGCGGATGTGCGCGTTGTGCTCGGGGGAGATGGGCTGGTTGGGGCCCCACCACACGCGGTCGTCGCTGCCGGGCTCCTTGACCGTGAACTTGTCCTTGGGGGAGCGCCCGGTGTTGGGCGCGGTGTTCACCAGGAGCGGGCCACCTGCGGAGATCTCGCCCTCGCCGCGGCGCAGCGCGTGCTCGTAGATCTCCTCGGTCGTCGGGTTCCAGTGGACCGTGCCCGACGTGCTGATGCCGTGGGCGTCGAGGCCAACCGGGCCGTTGCCGTTGCTCATCCATTCCCTCCGGTGGGGTTTCACGGCCACGCGGGGCGTGCACACCGTCGCGCGGTCCGGGAAACGTACCGGAGCGCCCGGCGGCACGCGGGTCGCGGGGGAGGGCCATTCGTCCCCCTGATACGGTCGCCGCGTGCGCAGGGATGAGCTCGAATCTGCCGGAATCAACGTGCCGGTGCTGGCCACGGTGTGCGCGGGCTCGCTGCCGCAGCCGGGCAACTGGGCGCAGCGCCTGGAGCGCCTGGGGCTCGACGTCATCACCACCGGTGCCCCGGTGGACGACGCCGTTGACGTGGCCACCACCGTGGTGGCCGTGCCGTTCCGCCCCGTCATGGCCATGGCGGGAGGCGAGCCCATCGACCTGCTGGTGGAGGCCGGCGCGCGCATCGTGGCCACCGACGACCCCGTACCCGCGGGCACCTACGCCTTCACGGTGGACGAGGCCATGGTGGTGCCCATCAGCGCCGACACCCCGCCCGAGAACGCCAACGACGTGGCCCGCGAGGTGCTGGCCGCGGCCCGCGGCGGCCGGGCCTCAGCCCTGTGGGTGGCGGCCCCCGACCTGTCCGAGGTGCCGGAGGGCATCGTGGACGCCAAGCTCGAGGCCATGTGCGAGGGCACCCGCATGGCCCGCCTGTGGTTGTCGAAGCAGCAGAGCGACCCGGACTGAGCCCGGTGTCACCCCGGTGTCAGGCGCCGTGCCCGGCGCTAGCGTGGTGTACGTGAACTCCCGCACACTGGCCGTCATTGGCGCGTCATGCGCCGCCGTCGCTGCGGTCGCCGCCTCGGCGGCCGGGTGGACTGCTCCGCCCACCATCATCTCGGTGCAGTCCGACGATCCGGCAGCAACGGTGGGCTCTGCCTCGTATCCGTCGCTCGCCGTGGACGCCGACGGCACCGTGACGGCCGTATGGGCACAGCGCGGGGCCGGCGAGGCCAACGACTCCGCGTGGGCCGCCCGCATGGTGAACGGCGCTTGGGGCGCCCCCGTGCGCATCTCCTCCGTGGGTGACGCCGTGGTCGACCCGTCGGTAGCCGTGCGTCCGTCGGGTGATGCGGTGGCCGCATGGCGCCGCGGCGATCCCCTGGCCGCCAACAGCACGATCGAGGCGGTGCGCTTCACCGGCGGCCGCTGGACCGACCAGGCCACGCTGGCTCCGCTGGGCGGCCACGGTCGCAAGACCTCGGTGGCCTTCGATAGTTCCGGCGTGCCCACCGCAATGTGGACGCGCACCGCGGGCGCCAGCACCTACGCGCAGTGGTCGCGGTTCGCCGGCAGCGCGTGGAGCACCGCGGCCGACGTGCCGGGCACCAGCGCGACTGCCGGCCCGCCCACCGTGGTGCCCGGTGGCACCGGCCAGGTGGTGGCTGCGTGGATCGACTCCCAGGCACTGGTGACCACCACGTCCACCAACGGTATCTGGGGCGGCACCACCACCATGGGCACCACCGTGTGGCAGCCATGGTCCCTCGACGTCAATGCCCAGGGCGCAGGGGTGCTGGCGTGGTACGAGGTGCCCGTGGCATCAGGAGTGGTACGCGCAGCGCGCCTTGCCGGCGGCACGTGGGGCCCTGCTGAGACGGTCTCGCCGGTGGCCGACAACGACCGCGGCTCGGTGGCGGCCATTGATGGATCGGGGAACATCACCGTGGCGTGGGCGCGCACGCTGCCCGGGGGCGCGTCGATCGTGGTGCAGGCCGCGCGATCCACTGCCACGGGCTGGACCGCACCGGTGGACATCGGGCCGATCGAACCGGTGGGTGGCGGGGTGTCGCTGGCCATCGCCGCCAACGCCGCCGGCCAGGTGACGGTGGTGTGGAGCGGCAGCCAAGGCGGGCTCGACGTCATGCGCGGCGCCACGTGGACCGCTGCCGGTGGGTGGGGTGCGTCGTCGGTCATCTCCCGGCAGGCGGCCTCGCAGGGCCCCGATCCCGTCTATGGCGAGTACCACGTGGTGCTTGATCCGCTGGGGCGCGCCACGGCGGCATGGCTGTGGCGCGTGCCGAGCTTCATGCGCGTGGAAGCCTCGCGCCTGGAGGGCGTGCCCGGGGCGCCCACCGCGGCGTCGGGCACCGCGGGTGACGCGTCGGTGGATGTCCGGTGGACGGCGCCAGGCGACGACGGCAGCAGCGCCATCACCGGGTACCGCGTGACCGCCTCACCGGGCGGTGCCGCCTGCACGGCCACTGCCACCACCTGCCGCGTGACGGGCCTCGCCAACGGCACCGGGTACACCTTCACGGTGACGGCCACCAATGCGGTGGGCACAGGTCCGGCGTCGGCGGCGTCGGGGCGCGTGACCCCCAGTACTGCCGGTCCCGCACCCCGGCCCATCGGGCGCCTGCGGGCCACCCTGGTGCTGAAGAACCGCGTGCTCACCACCACGGGCCCGGCGGCGCGGGGGGTTACCCGGGTCACGCAGCGCGCCACGGCCAAGGGCCGCCGCGCCCGCGCGGGCTCGTGCAGGATCCGCCCCGCGGCCCGACGCGGGGCCACGCGCACCTACCGCTGCACGATGAGGCTGCTCCCGGCCCGCTGGACGGTGACGACAGCCACACGAGACCGTGTCGGCGTGCTCGCGCAGTCGGTGCGTGTGGTGCGCGTGCGGTAGCAACGCGCGCGCGTTGTGTGACGCACGGTTAAGTGCCTGACACCGGGGTTCGGGGCTAGGCGCTCTCGGGCAGGCGGTTGCGGCGGCGGGCCGAGAAGTACGTGGCCTGGGGGTGGTGCATGATGATCGCCGCGGTGCTCTGCTCGGGCGTGAGCTGGAACGCGCTGGTGAGGCCCATGCCCATCTCGTCGGGGTAGGGGGCCAGCAGGCGCAGAACGTCGAAGTGCTGCTCGATGTCCGGGCAGGCCGGGTAGCCCCACGAGTAGCGCCGGCCCTGGTCGGTGCCCAGGCCCAGCTCGCGCTTGATGCGCGCGTGCACCAGGTCGGCCATGCCCTCGGCGGCCTCCACCGCCAGGCCGTGGGCGAAGTAGGCCTCGGTGTACTCCTCCTCGGCCTGCAGGCGGTCGAGGTACTCGGTTGCCTCCTGTCCCACGGTCACGGCCTGCAGGGCGATCACGTCGCGCACGCCGCCGTCCACCGGGCGCAGGTAGTCGGCCAGGCACAGCAGCCGGCCCTCGTCCTGGCGCGGGAACTCGAAGCGCGCGGCCTCGTCGCCGGTCTCGGGGTCGAAGATCACCACGGCGTCGCCGTCGCGGTTCGCGGGGAAGTACCCGTAGGTGGCCCGCGGCACGATCCAGCCGTCCTCGATCGACCGCTTCTCCATCTCGCGCCTGCGCGGCTCGAACTCCTCGGCCACGATGCGCTGGAACTCCGCGTCGTCCTGCCCGCGCCCGCCCCACGACATCTTGTAGAGCGACTTCTCGTCCATGCGCGCGAACATCTCGTCCACGTCGAAGTCGGTCACGCGCACGGCGCCCCAGAAGGGCGGCTCGGGTACGGGGGCGTCGTCGAGCACCACGGCCTCGGCGGCCGGGCGCGGGCGGGCCTTGGCCTCGGCCACCTTCTCGTCGCTCTCGGCGGCTTCGTCCAGGCGCTCCTGCAGGAAGGCCTCGCGGCTGCCATCGGGCCCCTGCAGGCGGTCCACGGCGGCCAGCCCGTCGAAGGCGTCCTTGCAGTAGAACACCCCGCCGGCGTACGGCTGGCCATCCTCCAGGAACAACGTGCGCCGCCCGAACTGCCGGTTGATCGCCGCGCCGCCGATGAGCACCGGGTAGTCCATCTCGCGCGCGGCGAGTTCCTGGATGAGCAGCGGCATCTGCTTGCTGGTGCTCACCAGCAGCGCCGACACGCCGATCACATCGGCGTTGTGCTCCACCGCGGCGTCGATGATGGCCGTCACCGGCACCTGCCGGCCCAGGTCGTGCACCGTGTAGCCGTTGTTCTTGAGGATCGTGCCCACGAGGTTCTTGCCGATGTCGTGCACGTCGCCGTACACCGTGGCCATGATCACCGTGCCCTTGGTGTAGCCCTCCACCTGGTCGAGGTACTGCTCGATGTGGGCCACGCTCTTCTTCATCACCTCGGCGCTCTGCAGCACGTAGGGGAGGATCAGCTCACCCCGGCCGAAGCGGTCGCCCACCTCCTTCATGGCGGGCAGCAGCACCTCGTTGAGCACCTCGATGGCCTCGTCGTTGGCGCGCGCCCCGCGCTCGTCCAGCGCGGCGTCCACGTCGGCCTCCACGCCCTCGGGCACCCGGTGCAGGATGCGCTCGAAGATGATCTCGTCGGGCGGCAGGCCCTCGAACCTCGCGGTGGGGTCGGGCGCCTCGGCCTCCTCCACGCCCTCGTACTTGGCGATGAAGCGGGGCAGGGCATCGTCGCGCCGGGCGAAGATGAGGTCGTCGGCCAGCTCCACCTCGTCGGCGGGAATCTCGCCCAGCGGCCGGTTGTGCGTGGGGTTGATCATCGCGAGATCCAGCCCGGCCTCCACCGCGCGGGCCAGGAACACGCTGTTGAGGGTGGCGCGCGCGGCCGGGCTGAGCCCGAACGACACGTTGCTCACGCCCAGGCTGGTGTAGACGCCCGGCAGGTTCTCCTTGATCAGCCGGATGCCCTCGATGGTGGCCTTGCCCGACTCCCGGTACTCCTCCTCGCCGGTGGCCAGCGTGAAGGTGAGGGCGTCGAAGATGAGCGCGCTGGGATCGAGCCCGTACTCGCCCACCACGATGTCGTGGATCTTCTTCGCCACGCCGAGCTTGTCCTCGGGGGTCTTGGCCATGCCGATCTCGTCATCGATCGTCAGCGCCACCACGGCCGCTCCGTGCTTCTTCACGATCGGCACGACCTGGTCGATCTTCACCCGGCCGTTCTCCATGTTGATGGAGTTGACGATCGCCCGGCCGGGGTAGGTGGCCAGCGCGGACTCCACGGCGTCGGCCTCGGTGCTGTCGATCATCAGCGGGGCCTCGACGCCCATGGCGAGCTTCTTGGTGAGTATCCCCAGCTGCTCGGGCTCGTCGGTGCGCTCGGTGAGCGCCACGCATACGTCGAGCACGTGCGCGCCGAACTCCACCTGCTCGCGGGCCACGGCCAGGGCGCCGTCGTAGTCGTCCGCGAGGATCATCTCCTTGATCTTGCGGCTGCCCTGGGTGTTCACGCGCTCGCCCACGATGGTCGGCCGCGGCTCCTGGCCCAGATCGACGGTGCGCATGGCGCTGGCCACCCGCGGGGTGCGGTCGGTGGCCGGGTGCTTATGGGGGGTCACGTCCTTGAGCGCCGCCACGATGGCCCGGATGTGATCGGGCGTGCTTCCGCAGCACCCACCCACCACGTTGGGGCCGAAGTCGCGCACCATGGCGGCGATCTGCTTGGCCATCTCGTCAGGGCCCAGGTCGTAGTGCGCCACGCCGCCCACGTTGCGGGGCAGGCCGGCGTTGGGCACCACCGAGATGGGCTTGGCCGAGTGGCTGCACATGTAGCTCACGGGCTCGCGCAGGTGCTCGGGGCCCACGGAGCAGTTGGTGCCGATCACGTCCACGCCCATGGCTTCGAGAATCGTCACCACGGCACCCACGTCGGTGCCCAGCAGCATGCGTCCGGTCTGGTCGAGGGCCACCTGCGCCTGGATCGGCACGCTGGTGCCCATGTCGTCGAACGCCAGGCGGATGCCGTGGATGGCCGCGCGGGTCTCGAGGATGTCCTGCTGGGTCTCGATGAGCAGCACGTCGGCGCCGCCCTGCATCAGGCCCTTGGCCTGCGTGCGGATCTGCCCGGCCAGCTCGTCGAACGTGATGCCCGACAACTTCGGGTCGTCGGTGCCCGGCAGCATGCCGGTGGGCCCGATCGATCCGATCACGAACCGCGGGATTCCGTCGGCGGCCTCGAACTCGTCGCACGCCTTGCGCGCCACCGCCGCCGCGGCCACGTTGATCTCGGTCACGAACTCGGCCAGGTTGCCGCCGTCGGGCCGCTGCCACTCCTCCAGGCGGATCGCCGTTGCCTGGAACGAGTTGGTCTCCACCGCCTGCGAGCCGGCCTCCAGGTACGACCGGTGGATCTCCTCCAGCACGTCGGGCCGGGTGATCGACAGGTAATCCACGGCACCCTCGAGCGCCCCTCCGCCGTAGTCGTCGGCGGTGAGGTCGCGTGCCTGGATCTGCGTGCCCAACCCGCCGTCGAAAACGACGACGCCTTGCTGGAGGGCCGGTAGGTAAAGACCAGCGTTCTTCACGTGGCGGCAGGGTATCGCGCGCGGCGCGCCTAGGCGCCGTGCGCGGCGATGGCCTGCTCCACCACCTTGCCGGTGCTGATCGCGGCCTGACCCCGTGCCACCACGGGGTCGGCCCCAGCAGCCTTCGCCCGGTCGAGCAGATCCACGTTCGTGTGCCCGGCGAACGCCGCCAGCGGCAGCGCGGCCGTGGCCGGGTCGGCCCTTAGGCCCTCGATCACCGCGATGGCGTCGTCGCCGGCTTCGAGGTCGATCAGCAGGCAGGCAGGCGACTCCTCGGCCAGCGCCTCGGCCAGCCGCGTGGGCCCGCCCGCCACGCGCAGGCGGTAGCCCGCGATGTCGAGCCCGCTCTCGATACGCGACCGCATCATGAGGTCGGGGCAGAGGGCGATGACGAGGGGCCGGTCATCCACGGGGGCGACGCTAGCAAGGGGATTCATCCCAGCGGCAGGGTGGCTCGCAGCACGGTGCGCTCGCCCTCGCGACGGCGCAGCCACTCGATGCTGACGTCATCGAGTATCGCGGAGCCCATGCCGGGGGTCCCGACGGTGGCATCCGGGGCGCCGTCGTCCGACACCACCAGCTCAAGGGCGTCGCCAGCCGGCTGGGCACGCATGGCCACGTTGGTCGCGCCGCCGTGGCGCACGGCGTTCGAGCAGGCGTCGGTGCAGATGTCCACCACCGACGATGCCAGTGGCGGGTCGTCGTCGATGCGGGCCGCCAGCGCGTCGGGCAACTCGACGTCCACCGCGCACAGGCCATCCCACGCCTTCGCCACCCCCGTGAGCGCATCCCGCACGCCGGTGCGCTGCGTGTCGGGCTCAAGGTGACCCAGGGCGTCGACCAGGAGTTGCTCCGCGCCGGCCAGGTCGCCCTGGTCGATGCGCATGGCTGCCGCGCGCACGGCGGTCTGCACCGGGCCGTGCAGTGCCCGCGACACCCGGCGCTCCTCGTGCCACGCCGCTGCTCCGGCGACGGCCGCCGCGTACTTGAGGCGCGCGTTGGCGGCCACAAGCTCCGCATCGGCTCCCTGTGCCTGCCGGCGGAACCCCTGCTCGATGGCCAGCCCCAGAGTGACCACGAGCCCTCCGATGACGATGCTGATGGGGCTGCGCCACGCATGGTCGCTGCCCGCGGCATCCATGATCAGGCCCCATGGGATCGCTGCAGCCACCAGTCCCCCGATCATGCTGGCGATGAGCACGGCGGTTCGCGCACGCGGGCCCATCGTGCGAAGGCGCGGCGTCACCACCCGCCCCAGCATGACGAGCACGCCGGCGATGAGAAGTCCCCCGATCACGGCGTATGCGAGCCCGCGCGGGAGGCTGGCGTTGTAGGCGGTAAGCATCGACAGGCTCATCACCATGAGCAGCAGCGCCCCCCAGAAGGGCCGGAATGGCTGGCCCAGCGATGCCGCGGTCCACACGTCGTCCCATCGGATCCGCCCGACGTCAGGCCTTGCATCCACCCGTGGCGCCGGGGGCGGCAGCGCCACCATCTCATGGCTCATCGGGCGGATCACCTCATCGGCGTCGGCCCGCAATCCCGGCGCGAGGTCGTCAGCCTCGCCGCCCTGCAGCGTCGTCAGGCGATCGAGCAGGAGGTTCCTCACCTGCGCGGTCGCCCTCTCCTGGATTCCCGTCGCCTTGGCCAGCGCCTCGTCTTCCGCTCGCTGCAGCCCCTCCGCTTCAGCGCGCAGGTCGCGTCGTCGCGCCTGGCCGGTGCGCACGAGGTCGACGATCGTCGCGCAGATCGCCATCGCAAGCGTGAGGGTGACCACCGATGCGATCACCCGGAACAGCAGGCGCGGCTCGCCGGTCCCCATGAGGCCGAGCAGCAGGCCGAGCACCACTCCCCGGGTGGCCGCGCCGATCACGAACATCACGATCGCCCGACCGGGGCGGGGCGTCACGGCGGCGTCGCGCAGCAGCAGGGGCCGCAGCGCGAGCATCACCGCGAACATCGCGGCCACGGCAGCCACGTTGGCAGCCAGGTTGACCACGACGTTGAACCCCGACTGCACCGTAAAGCGGTCGGTCAGGTTCCCGGCGATGGACGTCACCAGGCACACCCAGAACGCCGGCCAGCTCAGGGCGCTCGCACCGCCGAGGCGGCGGCTGATCACGACGTGCGCTCGGGCATTCCGGCTGCCTGCGCGAACTGACGCACGGCCTCGACGCGCGGGTTGAGCTCACCGCGTGGGTCGATCCCCAGGCGTCGGTAGATCTCCGCGATCAGGTTGGCCACCGACGACACGCTGCACCCGCGCCGCGTGGCGATGGCGTCGTTGTCGAAGCCCTGCGCCATCAGCGTGAGCACCTCCAACTGCGCAGGGGTGAGCATGTTGAACGCCCGGGTGCCGTCGCGGTCGTGGCGCACCTCGTCGGTGCGCTCGGCCACTACGGCGTCGATGGCCGCCACGATCTGGTCGGGGTCCTCCACGAGGTCCTTGCGCACGAAGCCGGTGCCCGGGGGCAGTGTGGCGTCGGGGAAGCCCGCGGTGGCCAGGTCGGGGTAGCGGGTGAGGATGATGATGACCACACCGGGGTGCCGCTCGTGGATGAGGTGGGCCATGTCCACTCCGGAGGGCCCGCCGCCCAGCTCGAGGTCGACCAGCGCGATGTCGGGGTCGAAGGCCACGAGGGCGTCGCGGGCCTCGGCAGCCGATGCAGCAGATGCCACCTCGAAGCCGTGGCCCTCAAGCACGTCGCGCAGCAGGCGGGTCATGAGGGGGTCGTCGTCCACGAGGAGCACGCGCCGCAGCCACAGGGGGTCCATGGTGAAAACCCTACGGCCGTCGCGCGTGCCTGGCGAGCCGAACGGTGGTTTTTTCGCCATTGGTTCTCAAACTGGCCGTTTGCCTTGTGACACCTTTGATCTACCCCCGGCGCGGCGTGGTGCCCGCCGAGACCTTCGGGAGGAGATCTCGTGAACAAGCGC
>JBJTJN010000125.1:0-2659 GCA_046095485.1 Actinomycetota bacterium | reverse complement strand
GCGTGGCCCTACATGGCCGCCATCTACCAGGAGAACGGCAAGGCCATCTGGCAGAGCCAGTTCTGCGGGGGCACGGTGGTGGCGCCGCGGCTGGTGGTCACGGCCGCGCACTGCCTGTGGAAGGACGACGGCACGCCTCAGCACGACCAGGCGGTGCTGAGGGTGCGCGTGGGCGACGCCACGTTGGGCGGTGCGGTGGGCACCTCGGCGGCCGTGACCGCCATCGCGCGTCCGCCGGCGGCGCAGCCGCCGTTCCGGCCCGACATCGCGGTGATCACCGTGGACCAGGACCTGCCCGTCACGCCGATCCTGGTGTCGGGCGACTCGCGCTGGGCGCTGCGTGCCGGGGCCCCTGCGTGGAGCGCGGGCTGGGGGCTCCTGTGGGAGGAAGGGGCATCGCCCGAGGCCCTGCAGGACGTGAAGCTGCGCACGCTGGCACCCGGCATGTGCAAGACGCTCGTGAACGCCACGGCGTTCGAGGTGTGCGCGGGCGAGCCCCTGATCGGCGGCACCGACTCATGCCAGGGCGACTCCGGCGGACCGCTGACCGGCTGGGGATACGACAAGCGCGAGTACCTGGTGGGCGTGGTGGCCAACGGCTTCGGATGCGCCCGGGCATTCCTTCCCGGCCTCTACACGCGCACCGACTTCGCTCCCGTGGCCGCGTGGCTCGAGAGCCAGGGCGTGCCCGTGGCGCGCGACACCGGGGGATCGGCCGGGCCGTCCACCAAGCCGGTGGTGCGGATATTCGGCGGCACGCTGCGCATCGGCAAGCCGCTGCGGGTGTCGTACACCGTGCGCGCCGCCACCAGCCGCACGGTGGAGGAGATCATCATCATGAAGGACGGCAAGGCGGTGGACTTCGGCACCACGCGCCTCAGCCGCTCGCGCGCGGGGCAGACCTACTACCTGGACATCGGGCCGCGCACGTCGGCATCGCTGCGCGGCAGGATTGGCGCCTGCGTGGTGTCGGTGGATGAGTTCGGCAACACCTCGGTGAGGCGCTGCGCGATTCTGAGGGTGGTGTAGGCCCGGCACCCAAGCCCGTGGCAGAAACGTGACCTAGGGTTTCCGTAATGCCCGACCTCCGACTCCCCGTCACCGGTGCCGTCGCCGCTGCCCTGGGCGTGGGCCTGGCCCTTGCCGCAACCGCTACCGCGCAACCCAGTTGCACCTCCGTCACGCCCGCGCTGGGGCAGACGGTCACGTGCACCTACGTGAGCGCCGGGTCGCGCGTCATCACCATGCCCGTGGGCACCGGCTCGATCTCCATCGATGCCACGGGGGCAGGCGGTGGCGGCGGCGGCACCGTAACGAGCGCCGACGGTGCGGCGGGCGGAGCGGGCGCACGCACCGTGGGCGCGCTCGACGTGGCATCCCTCGGCGCCATCACCGTGGTGCTCGGGCGCGGTGGAGACGCAGGAGCAGGCGCGCTCGGCGGACAGGGTGGCGGCTTCAGCGCCATCTACGCCGGCGGCGCGGTGGATGCAGCCCAGGTGATCGCCGTCAGCGGGGGTGGCGGAGGCGGCGCCGGCAGGACGGGATCGGGCCAGACGGGTGCCGCGGGCGGCGCTGGAGCAAACGGCGCGGGCGGCACCGGCGCAGACCAGAGCGGCCTGGAGCGGGGCGGTGCGGGCGGATCGGGCGGATCGGGCGGAGCGGGCGGCTGCAACCCGGGAGGCGCACCCACCTTCTGCGGCCAGGCCGGAACGGACTGGAGCGCCGGTGGTGCCGGGGGCTCAACGGCGAGCTTCGGCGGGGACGGCGGCAGCGGATATGGCGGAGGCGGCGAGGGCTACGGCGCCGGGGGCGGGAGTGGAGGCTCGTTCCTCGACCCCGCGCGGCGCATCGGGTCGGCTGCCTTCTCGACCGATGGCGCAGGCGGGGGGTCAGGCGGCGTGGACCTCGGGCCTGCCCCGACGGCGGGATCCCACGGCACGGTGTCCATCACCGTCGTCGCGCGCAGGCTGGCGGTGGGCTACGACGCCAACGGGGCCACCGGGGGCAGCGTGCCATCAGACACCGGGACCCCGTACGCATACGGATCATCGGTGACGGTGCTCGGTAACACCGGGGCGCTCGTGCGCAGCGGCCATGAGTTCGCCGGTTGGAACACCCGGGCGGGCGGCGATGGCACGCAGTATCTGCCCGGCGGGGTCTCGTGGTGACGTCGGGCACCACCCTCTACGCCCAGTGGCGCGCAACCGAGCAGGCCCCAGCGCCGGCGCCCGCCGCTTCACGGCCGACCGATCCCGGGCCGGCGCCCATCGCCCTGCTGCGAAGCGGCTGGGCACTGCGCTCAGGAATCGGCACCACCACGGGCACGGTGCCCGCGGGGGTGACGCGCATCGTCCAGACCGCCCGCACCGGAGGCAGCGCGGCCACCCAGGGCTTCCTCGAGATGGCCAAGTCGAAGACCGCCAAGGGGAAGTGCGCGATCACTGTGGTGCGCAACAAGAAGACCAAGAAGGTGACCAAGCGCACCTACAGGTGCACGATCCGCCTGAGCAAGGGCACGTGGACGGTGACCACCACCGCGCGGGGCACGGCCGGGGCGCTGGCCGAGGGCACCCGGCGCGTGGTGGTGAGGTAGCGGGAGCGGCAGGGCTCGCCCCGCGCCGGCGGCCGCGCGCGAACGCCTCCGCCGTCAGCCCTGCGT
>JBJTJN010000124.1:0-8969 GCA_046095485.1 Actinomycetota bacterium | reverse complement strand
GGCGGGGGGTTCGTGTGGAGCCCCGCCGCGGCGCGCTGGCGCGACGACGTTCGACGCGACGCCTGGCGCGCGGGGGGCTCGTGAGCGGGGTGGTGGGGCCGCTGCTGGCTGCCGGTTCGGCGCTTGCGCTCGTGGCCGGTGCCCGTTCCGCCGTGGCTGGCGGAGTGCTCGCCACCCGACGCGGCCGCGAGAGCGGGACCGGCACCGCCATGCTGGCGCGGCTGCCCGGCGGTCGCGCCCTGGCGGGCCGTGCGCAGCGCGCGGGCCTGGCCGTTGATCCCGCCCTGCTGCTGGGGTGCGCGCTGGCGGCCAGCCTGGTGAGCGCGCTGGTGCTGCTGGTGGTGCTGCGCCGTCCGCTCATGGCCCTTCCCGGGCTGCTGGTGGGGGTGATCGGCCTGCGGGTGTTCCTGTCCGCCGCCGACCGGCGGCACCTGCGACGCGTGGGCGAGGCCATGCCGTCGGTGGCGCAGATGCTGGCGAGCGCCGTGGCAGCCGGTCTGTCGCTTCGACAGGCGATCGTGCGGGCGGCGAGGGACACCCCCGATCCGCTGGGCGCGGAGCTGCGGCGCGCATCGGGTGAGATGGAACTCGGGGCACGGGTGGACGACGCCCTCGCGGGGCTGGCGCACCGGCTGCCCGACCCCGACCTGGGGCTGCTGGTCACGGCGATCCTTGTGCAGCGGCGCACCGGAGGTGATCTCGCGCGCGCCCTGCGCGACATGGCCGGGCGCCTGGAGGAGCGCGGGCGCCTGGCGCGCGAGCTGCGGGGCGCCACGGCGCAGGCGCGCGCCACCGCCTGGATGGTGGCGGCGCTTCCCGTGCTGGGGGCCGCGCTTGCCGAGGCGGCGGCGCCGGGGCTGATCAGCCGCACGGCGTCCACGCCCATCGGGGCCATCGTGCTGCTGGCGTCGGTGCTGCTGCAGGTGGCGGGAATCCTCATCATCCGACGCATCGCGGCGGTGCGGCCGTGATGCCGTCGCCCACGGCGCTCATGGCCATGGCCGCCGTGCTGAGCGCGGCGATGGGGTGGATCGTGCTCCGCCGCAATCGGGGTCCGCTGCCGGGCGATGTGTTGCCGCGGCAGGTGGCCCTGCTGGCGCGTGTCCCCGTGCCCGCGCGCCTTCGCGCCGCGATCGCAGGTCAGCCGAATGCCGACGCGCTCGTGGCCGCGGGCCTGGCGGTGGACATCGCCGGGCCGGCGCTGGTGCGCGCTCGCGCGGGCGGAGCGCTGGCGGGATTCGTCGCTGGCGCATTGCTCGGCGTGTTCGCGGTGCCCCTGGTGGCCCTCGCCGCGGTGGGCGGGGTGCTCGGACGCCTGGCACCCGACCGCGCTGTCGCGCGGCAGGCCCGCGCCCGGCGGGCCGCCATCGTCGATGCGCTGCCCGATCTTCTCGACCTCATGGTGATCTGCGTGGAGGCCGGCATGGCCCTCGACCCGGCGCTCTCGCTGGCCGCCGACCGGCTCGGTGGACCGCTCGGGGAAGAGGTGCGCGCCACGCTCGCCGACCAGGCGCTGGGCACTCCGCGGCGCGAGGCCTACCGGGGGCTGGCTGCGCGCACGGCGTCGGAGGACGTCGGCCGACTGGTGGCGTCGCTCCTGCAGGCCGAGGAACTCGGTACCCCGCTGGCCACGGCGCTGGCGGGCCAGGCCGAGGCGCTGCGGGCGGCGCGGAGGCAGCGGGCACGCGATCGCGCCGCGCGGGCCGCGCCGCGAATCCAGTTGGTGGTGGCGCTCGTCATGGTGCCCGGCGCCATGCTGCTGGTGCTGGGAGTGATGGTGGTGGAGATGGCGGCGCAGGTGGGCATCGCGATCGGCGGCCCATGAACCAGCGAGGATCCACCACCGCCGAGTACCTCGGCATCGTCATCGTGCTGGTGCTGCTGTTCATCGGCCTGCTCGCCGTACGTTCCACCAGCCTGGGCCGCAGGGCTCCCGTGCGTCCTCTACCGGCGATCATCAAGCTCATCGAGGCACCGCTTCGCCCCATCGTGCGACCCCCGGTGGCGCGGCCCGATCGCCCCCGTGCGCCGCGGCGACCGCGCCCCCCGCGCCCGGCGCCGCCCGGGGTGATGCTGCCGTCGTGGATCGGCCCGCAGTGACAGGCAGGCTCTCCTCGTGGCTATCGATCGCCAGGTCCTCGCGGCCATGCGCGAGCGGATATGGTCAGCGCGATGCCCGACCCCACGCCATGCCCGCGCTGCGGCGCCGAGTCGCACTACCTGCTCACGCCCCGCGACCGCACCGAGGGGCCGGCGACAAGCATCCGCCTGTGCGCGTCACGGGTGTGCGGGGTGGGCTTCACCGAGCCTGCGCCCAAGGACGTGGCGGCCGCCCCGGCCGCGTCGCCATCGGGCGAGGTGGAGGACCGCCTGGCATCACGCATCGTGTCGGCGGGGCTGGCGCACCTGATGCGGCGCCTGGCCCCCGGCGACACCGTGGTGGACGTGGGGGCGGGGTCGGGCATCCGCGCGCGCGTGCTGGCCGAGCGCGGGTTCCGGGTGATCGCCATCGAGCCCGACGCCATGGAGGAGATGCGGGCGCACGCGATGATGTCGTCGCTTCCGGCGGGAACTCACGTGGAGGTGGCGCGCGCCGGGGTGGACGACTTACCGGCGGTGATGGACGGGCGCACCGCGCAGGCCGCGGTGATGTGGCACGTGCTGGAGCATCTGCACCAGCTCGATGGTGGCCTTGGCACCGTGGCCGGCGTGCTGGCCGACGGCGGGCTTCTGAGCGTGGCCGTGCCCAACCGGCGCTCCGCCGAGGCCCAGGCCTTCGGGCCCCGCTGGCACGGGTGGGAGCCCTCGCGCCACCGCTGGCACTTCGATGAAGACTCCCTGCGCCTGGTGCTCGGCGCATCGGGGTTCTCGGTGGCCGAGATCGGCACGCGGGGCGGGTGGGGCTACCCGTCGGGCGTGGCCTACTCGCTGGCGCCGGGGCTCGACCCGCAGGTGCGCCCGGGCAAGGGCCTGCTGGGCCGCGCGCTGGCCGCCGCCATGATTCCCGTGGCCGCCGCCGCCCGTGCGGTGGGGCATGGGGGCCAGCTGGTGACCATCGCGCGCCGGGCGGCGCGCTAGCGGCCTACTCGCCCCCGACCCGCGAGGGCCCGCTACCGCACGGGCTGCGTGGCCTACTCGCCCTTGCGGTGGTTCGTGTCGCGCGGGGGCGCGAGCGGGGCGTCCACGTGCTCGATCGCAGCCTGGATGCCGTGCTCGGTGGACTCCAGCCACGCCCAGCACGGGCGGTGGTCGTCGGCGGTGCCCTCGCCCACGCTTCCGGGGTTCACCACGAGGCGGCCCTCCACCCAGCGCAGCATGGGCGAGTGGGTGTGCGCGGTGATGAGCACATCGGCGCTGAGGGCATCCATGGTGGCGATGATCTCCACGTCGGTGGCCGCGTGGTCGACCAGGCCGGGGGGCACGGTCTGGTCGCCGTGCACCGCCACCACGCGGTGGGGGCCGAGGTCGGCCTCCACGATGGCCGGCAGGGCGTCGAGCCAGTCGATGGACTTCTGGCTGAGCATCGTCTTGGTCCAGGTGCGGGTGCCCGGGCGCATGTCGCGCACGTCGGTCTTGGGCTTCACCTTCTTGCCCACCACGCGGCGGTCGGTGTTGCCCTCCACGCACGGCCAGCCGGTCTTGCGCACCCGCGTGACGCACTTCTCGGGGTCGAGTCCGCGCAGCACCAGGTCGCCGGTGACGATGGCCCGGGTGATGCCCGCGTCGGCGATCGCGGCGAGCACCGCGTCGAGGGCCTTGAGGTTGGCGTGGATATCGCCGAAGACGGCCAGCCGGTCGACGTCGCTCACGGCGGCGACGTTACCGGGTCACGCGCCAATGCGCGTGCGCGGTATCAGCGATTTCTGCAGATGACCCGAGCGCCCGGGGGTGGGAGCAGCACCCCCGGGCGCAGGGGCCCTACGCCGCGCGCCTGGTCGGCGTCGCGACGGACCCGGTGGCGACGAGTACCGGACGGAACTCATCGCGCGAGTGCACGAGCACGGGCTTGGGCATGGCGGCCTGGCGGCGCGCCTCGAGGCGGTCGCGCCGCAGCTGGGCGGCGCGGCGCCGCTTGAGCGCCACGGCGCGGCTGCGGAAGGCCGCGGCCAGCGTGATGCCCGCGGCGCCCGCCACGGGCAGCAGCAGCACCGCGTAGTCGCCGGGGTGCGTGCCCAGCGTGGCGGCTGCGCCGAGGACCAGGCCCAGCGTGAGGCCCGCTGCCAGTGCGGCGATACCGGCGGCCCGCCCGCCCGGGGGAGGGGCGCCGACACGGCGTGAGCGGCGGCGATAGGTGGGTGCCCCCGCGTCGGTGGCGGGGACGAGCGTGAGGTGTGTTCGCGTGTTCATGCGAACAAATGTACGCCCCCCTTCGGACGGAACAGGTGTTCTCACCGCACTCTGCGTTGCACGAACCGGGGCGGGGGCGCACGACGCGTTGCGAGGTGCCCCTGGGTAGGCAAGTGGGGTGATGTGAGAACAAATTGGGGAGAATGGGTTGCATTGTGGGGAGACCGGGGGTAGGTTCCCGGGCGTGGCACCCCGTCTTCTCAGCGGCACGTACGAATGCAGCCTCGACGACCGATCGCGGCTGGCGATTCCGGCCCGCCTGCGGGAGCCCTTCGCCGACGGCACCGTCACCGCCTGGTGGCTGGACGACTGCCTCGTGGTGGTGCCCCGCTTCCAGTGGCCCTCGTTCATCGAGGACACCTTCGGCCGCATGAGCGTGCTCGACGACGACCAGCGCGAGCTCAGCAGGTTCCTGCTGGCCGGGGCATTCGAGCAGGAGGGCCTCGACAAGCAGGGGCGCCTGCTGGTGCCGGCCGAGCTGCGCGACCACGCGGGGCTGGACGGCAAGGTGAAGGTGGTGGGGGCCGGGTCGTACCTGGAGCTGTGGGATCCCCAGCGCCTCGACCAGCGCTTCGCGAAACTGCGCAAGGACGGCGTGGCCCAGCGGGCCAGCCGCTTGGCCCAGCGCATTGACGGGGGCCGCGGATGACCGCCGCCGCGCCGCGCATCGAGGCCGTCCCGGCGGCACCGGGCGGCGCACCCCACGTGCCCGTCCTCCTCGACCAGGTGCTGGCGCTCACCGCGCCCGAGCCGGGCGACCGGGTGGTGGACTGCACCTTCGGCGCCGGTGGCCATGCCGCCGCGCTCGCCGCCCGCATCGGGCCCACGGGCGAGCTCACGGGAATCGACCGCGACCCCGAGGCCGCGCGCCACTTCGAGTCGCTGGCCGCCGACATGCCCTGCCCGGCCCGCCTGGTGCGCGCCGACTTCGCCACCGGGCTGCAGGATCTGGCATCGGAAGGGGCGAAAGCCGACATCGTCCTGATGGATCTCGGCCTCTCGTCGATGCAGGTGGACACCGCGGAACGGGGCTTCTCGTATTCGCGGCAGGCCCCTCTCGACATGCGGATGGACCCCTCCCTCGAGGTGAGTGCCGCGGACCTGGTGAACGAGGCCTCCGAGCACGATCTCACCCGGTGGTTCCGCGAGTACGGCGAGGAGCGCTACGCCAAGCAGATCGCCCGCGCCATCGTGCGCCGGCGCGATGAGCGGCCCATCACCACCACCGGCGACCTGGTGGAGGTGATTCGCGGTGCGGTGCCCACGCCCGCGCTCTTCGCGGGCGGCCACCCGGCCAAGCGGGTGTTCCAGGCGCTGCGCATCGAGGTGAACGATGAGCTGGGAATCCTCGAGCACGCGCTGCCCGAGGCCGTCGACCTGCTGACTCCCGGCGGGCGCCTCGCGGTGATCTCGTTCCAGTCGCTGGAAGACCGCATGGTCAAGCGCTTCATGCGCGATCGCACGCGCGGCTGTATCTGCCCGCCGGACATGCCGGTATGCGGCTGCGGGCAGTCGCCCGAGGGCCGCATGGTCGCGCCCAAGGCCGTCAAGGCCATCACGGCCGAGGTGGCCGCCAACCCGCGCGCACACTCGGCGCGCCTGCGGGTCATCCGCAAGGCGGATTCATGAGCACCCGGGCGGGGGCGGCGCGCACGGTTCGCATGCCGGGCACGGCCTACCCCGGTGACAGTCACCGTTCCGGTGACAGTCACCCCCTGCGTGGTCCGGGCGCGGCGCCGTCGACGCAGCGCCCGCCGCGTCCACGCGTCATCCACTCGCGCACCAAGCGCACGCTGCGCGAGCGGCTGCACCTGCAGGGCGTGCGGCTGGCGTGGGTGCTGGTGCCGCTCATCGCGCTGCTGCTCGGCGGCGTGGTGTTCGTCAACGTCCAGCGGCTCAACCTCACCACGCAGACCGGCCGCACGGTGGACATGTACAACCAGGCGCAGTCGGACATCCTGCGCCTGCGCGCGGTGCTGGCCGAGAAGGATGGCCAGGTGGTGGACCAGGCATCGAAGCGCCTGGGCATGGTGCTGGCGCCCGGCAGCGGGCTGACCTACGTGAGCGTCCCGAAGGAAGCGCGCATTGCGCGAGGACAGGCGCCGCGCACGCGCTGACAGGCCCCGGCCGAAGCGCCGGCGCCGGTTCGACGAGAAGGGCGCCTCGCGGCGGCTTCACGTCATCGCCCTCGCGGTGGTCGCCGTGCTCGGCGTGATGGCCCTGCGGGCCGGCTGGATCGCCACGGTCGAGGCCGGCGAGCTGTCGCAGAAGGCCAAGGACCAGCACGAGAGCACCATCAAGCTGCCGGCCCCGCGCGGGCCGATCATGTCGGCTGATGGCCGCGAGCTGGCCGTGGACAAGCACGCCGTGGCCGTCACCGCCACGCCGTACCTGATCACGGACAAGCGCGGCACGGCCGAGAAGATCGCCACGGCGGTGAACCTGCCCGTGGATGAGGTGGAGCAGCGCATCTCGGGCAACGGCGGGTACGCCATGCTCAACACCGGGGTGGACCAGCAGCGCGAGCGCTACCTGCGCAAGCTCGACCTGCCGGGCATCACGCTGCAGGACACCCAGAAGCGCCTCTACCCGCTGGGCTCGGTGGCCGCGCAGCTGGTGGGCATGACCGACGACTGGGGCGCGGGGCTCACGGGCTTCGAGAAGACCATGGAGGCGCAGCTGAAGGGCAAGGAGGGCGTGCGCGAGGAGGCCCGCGACCCCGACGGCCGCGCCCTGCAGATCATCCGCGACCGCGCGCCCACGCCGGGCAAGCCCATCACCCTCACCCTCAACAGCGCGATCCAGCAGAAGACCGAGGAAGTGCTGCAGAAGACCGTGGATGCCAACGACGCCAAGGCGGCATCGGCGATCGTGATGAAGCCCGACACCGGCGAGGTGCTGGCCATGGCCACCACGCCGGGCTTCAACCCCAACGACCGCGACACCTTCCAGCCCGAGAACGAGCGCGTCAGGTCGATCACCGACGCCTACGAGCCCGGGTCCACCTTCAAGGTCGTGGCCGTGGCCGGGGCCATCGAGGACGGCGCGGTCACCCGCAACACGGTGTTCGACCTTCCCGAGACCCTCACCATGTACGACCGCACGCTGAAGGAGGCCCACTACCGGCCGTCCGTGGCGTGGAGCGTGCAGGAGATCCTCCAGAACTCCAGCAACGTCGGCACGGTGCTCATCGCCCAGAAGCTCGGGCAGCGCAAGACCTACGAGTGGATCCAGAAGTTCGGGTTCGGTGCCAAGACGGGCTTCGACTACCCGGGCGAGGTGTCGGGGTCGCTGCCCAAGTTCGAAGACTGGTCGGGCGTGTCGATCCTCAACATCCCCATCGGCCAGGGCGTGTCGGTGAGCCTGGCGCAGATCGCCGAGGCCTACGGGGCAATTGCCAACCGCGGCCGCATGGTGCCGCCGCACCTGGTGAAGAAGGTGGGCGACCGCGAGATATCGCACCCGCGGGGCCAGCAGATCATCAGCCCGCGCACCGCGGAGCAGCTCAACATCATGCTGCAGAAGGTGGTGAGCGACGATGGCACCGGCAAGGAAGCCAAGATCGAGGGATACACCGTGGGCGGCAAGACCGGCACGGCCAACAAGATCGATCCCAAGACCGGCCAGTACGTGGACACCTACATCGCCTCGTTCGTGGGCTACGCCCCGGCGACGCGCCCCGGACTGGTGGTGGCGGTGATGGTGGACGAGCCCGCCGCGGGGTCGTTCTACGGTGGCGACGTGGCCGCCCCGGCGTTCGTGCAGATCACCGAATTCGCCCTTCGGTACCTGCATATCGCCCCTTAGGGGGCTAGCCGGGAGCGCTGGTAACGTGGCCCCTGGATGAGGCTCGATGACCTGACCGGCGGCGTGCCCGGCGCGCGGCTCGAGGCGCACGATGCCGCCACCCCCGACATCACGGCCATTCGCTACCGGTCGGGCGATGTGAGGCCCGGTGATCTCTTCGCATGCCTTCCCGGCACCCGCGCCGACGGGCACGACTTCGCGGGCGACGCCGTGCAGCGCGGTGCGTCCGCCCTGTTGGTGGGCCACGCGCTGCCCCTGCCGGTGCCCCAGGTGGTGGCGCCCGACCCCCGCGCGGCGATGTCCATCATGGCGGCGCGCCTGGCCGGTGACCCCTCGCACCACATGCAGGTGGTGGGGGTCACGGGCACCAACGGCAAGACCACCTGCGCCTACCTGGTGCAGTCGGTCATGCAGGCGGCGGGCATGCCCTGCGGGCTCATCGGCACGGTCGAGGTGGTGGTGGGCGGGCGGTCGTCGGTGCCCACGCACACCACGCCCGAGAGCGTGGAGATGCAGGGGCTCCTGGCCGAGATGCGCGCCGCGGGCGACACCGCCTGCGCCATGGAGGTGTCATCACACGCGCTGCACCAGGGCCGGGTTGCGGGGCTGCGGTTCGCCGGTGCCATCTTCACCAACCTCACCCGCGACCACCTCGACTACCACGGCGACATGCAGTCGTACTTCGATGCCACGCGCCGGCTGTTCGATCGCCCCGAGGGGCACGGCCCCATCCCGCCTGCGGCCGTCAATGCCGACGACGTGTGGGGGCGCTGGCTGCTGGGGCCGGGCGTGGTGGGCTAGGCAATCGACGCCCC
>JBJTJN010000123.1:0-2643 GCA_046095485.1 Actinomycetota bacterium | reverse complement strand
TGGGGGTTCGAGTCCCCCCTCGCCCATCCGGAGCAGACCCCACATTGGACCCAGACGAAACCGGCACGGACTACGGGTACGACGACCAGCCCACTGGCGTCTCCGGTCCCCTGCCCCCAGCTGAGGGCCCCAACCCCCGCGAGCGCAGCTCGTCGGGCCGGGGTCGTGGTGGCTCGGGCAAGGGCTCGGGCGGCGGCCGCGGTCGCCGCGGCGGGTCCGGCCGCGGAGGATCCGGCAGGAAGGGCTCCGGTTCGTCGGGGCGCTCATCGGGTTCCGGTCGCGGCGGGGGCGCCATGCAGTCCACGGGCGCGCGCATTGCGCTCGCGGTGGGCGCGGCCATCGTGCTCATCGTGGTGCTCGTGCTGGTGGTGCGCGGGTGCCAGCGCAGCCAGCTCGAGGGCTCCTACGGCTCGTACATGGGTGATGTCACCACGATCGTGACCGCATCGGGCAAGGAGTCGGACGCCCTGCAGGAGGTGCTGCAGAACAAGAACGGCGCCAAGGCGCCCGAGCTACAGGTGCAGGTGCGCGAGATCGCCAACCAGGCCGAGGGCCTCGTGGGCCAGGCCAGCGCGCTCTCGCCGCCCGACTCGCTGTCGGCGCCCAACCAGAGCCTGGTCACCGCGCTGCAGTACCGCGTCACCGGCCTCAAGGCGCTGGCCGACGCCCTGCCCTCGGTGGTGGAGTCGCAGAACCGCGCCTACGCATCGGCCACGCTGGCAAGCGCCATGCAGAGGTTCCTCGCGAGCGACGTCATCTACCAGGACTCCTTCGTGGGTCCGTCCAAGCGGGCCCTCGCCGACGCCGACATCACCGGCGTGCAGGTGCCCGACCGCCAGTTCTTCCTCTCGGGCGTGCGCGCCGACCAGGCATCGCCCACCGGCGCGGGCCAGCTCATCCCGGCGCTGCAGCGCACGGGCACGGCCGACGCCACGGGCACCAGCACCACCGGCGGCCTGCACGGCACCGGCATTGCATCGGTGCAGGCACTGCCGCAGGGCGTGGAGCTGCAGGCCGGCACCGATACCGAGATCCAGGCATCCGACAAGCTCGAGTGGCAGGTGACGGTGGAGAACGCCGGTGACTTCGCCGAGAGCAACGTCATCGTGCGCGCCACCTTCGCCAGCGACGCGTCGCCCAAGGACGCCCAGACCGTGGAGAAGGAGATCACGGCGATCCAGTCGGGCGAGCAGCAGTCGGTGACCCTGCCGGGCCCGAAGAGCCCCACGTTCGGCGAGGCATCCACCCTCAAGGTCGAGGTGGTGCCGGTGCCGGGCGAGGAGAAGACCGACAACAACCGGGCCGAATACCCCGTCAAGATCGTCTTCTAGGCCGTGGCGCGGTGAGCGGCTCCATCGCATACCTGGGTCCCCGGGGCACCTTCTCGGAGGAGGCCCTGCTCGACTGGCTGGGCGCGCATCAGGTGGATCGCACGCGGGCGTACCCCAGCATCGCCGCGTGCTTCGCCGCGGTGGCCGCCGGCGAGGTGGACGAGGCCCTGGTGCCCATCGAGAACGCCATCGAGGGCGGCGTGAGCCAGACCCTCGACGAGCTCATCGCCAACCACGGGCACATCGTCATCCGCGGTGAGGTGATTCACCCGATCCGCCATCAGCTCATCGGCGCCCCGGGCGAGCCCCTTGAATCTGTCACGCGCGTGCTGAGCCACCCGCAGGCGAGTGCCCAGTGCGGGCAGTGGCTCAAGGCCAACCTGCCCGAGGTGACGGTGGACCCGGCGCATTCCACGGCCGAGGCAGTGCAGTTGGCGGTGCTGGCCCACGACGGCACCGTGGCCGTGGGCAACCGGCGCTCAGCGGAGATCTACGGCGGGGAGATCCTGGCCGAGGACATCATGGACGCCGCGGACAACCGCACGCGCTTCGCGGTGGTGGGCACCGAGGAGGTGGCCAGTGATGCGCCCGGTGAATGGACCACGTCGATCATCTGCTCCATCGTGAAGGACCGCCCCGGCGCCCTGCTGTCGATCCTGCAGGAGTTCGCGCTGCGGGCCATCAACCTCACCCGCCTCGAGAGCCGCCCCGCGCGCACCGGCCTGGGCCACTACGTGTTCTTCATCGACGCCGAGGGCAACCGGCACCGCGACCTGCCGCTGCAGGCCGCGCTCACCGCGATCGACGAGGGCGGCATCGCGGCGGTGACGCCGCTGGGCTGTTACCCCACCGCCGACCGCTCGCCCTAGCAACGGCCCCCGCGGCTATATTGCGCCGCGGAAGGGGGTGGTCCCGCAGCACGTACTCGTCCTCAACGCGTCGTATGAGCCAATCAACGTGTGCTCTGTCAGGCGTGCCCTCGTGCTGCTGCTCAAGGAGAAGGCGGAGATCCTCGAGCACCGCCCGCGCGCGATCCGCGGAGTGTCGCGCGACTACCCATCCCCCCATGTGATCCGCCTGGTCTACCGCGTGAAGGTGCCCCGCTACGAGGCCCGCCGCATGAGCCGCCGCGCCCTCTTCGCCCGTGACGGCTACGCGTGCCAGTACTGCGGCAGCCGCGCCAAGCTCACCGTCGACCACGTGGTGCCCCGCAGCCGCGGCGGCGACTCATCGTGGTTCAACGTGGTCACCTCGTGCGCGCCCTGCAATGCGCGCAAGGGCGACGCCCTCTGCCACGAGGTGCACATGTATC
>JBJTJN010000122.1:0-4926 GCA_046095485.1 Actinomycetota bacterium | reverse complement strand
TGGACGGTGACCACCACCGCGCGGGGCACGGCCGGGGCGCTGGCCGAGGGCACCCGGCGCGTGGTGGTGAGGTAGCGGGAGCGGCAGGGCTCGCCCCGCGCCGGCGGCCGCGCGCGAACGCCTCCGCCGTCAGCCCTGCGTGAAGCCCGTGAACATGCTGTAGCGCAGGGTGATGGTGGGCTGGCCGGGCGTGAAGGTGCCGGTGGTTGACGGGTCGCTCGGGAAGGGGGGCAGCGCGAGGATCCCATGGGTTCCGAGCACCTCGGTCACCCGCACGCGCAGGGTGGAGGGCTGGAAGAACGCCGCCTGCGCCTGGGGCAACACCTGCGCTGCCACGGCGGGGGTGGTGATGGTCGCCCACGGACTGGTGGCCGGGAGGGAGATGCCCATGGTCTGCGGCCGCTCGGTGGCATTCGTGAGCGACACCCCGTCACGTGGCCCACTGCCAACCCGCTCGAAGAGCGCCGGCCCAGCCATCATCGCCGTGCCCCACTGCGCAGCGGCGGTCATCGTGGGGAGCAGCAGGAGGTTGGGCATGGGCATCGTGAAGGATGTGAAGGCACTCACCCCCGGCGTCACCGTCATCACCGTGCGAGGTGCTGGCATGGCGGTCTGCCAGATGGGCGTGAGGTCGCCGGTGCCGCCCGCCGTGCCCCGCACCGGAAGCCAGTCGAATGCGAACGTCGCACCCTCGGACAAGAGATCCCCGACATCGGCGGGATCCATGATGATGGATATCGCCTGCACGCCCGGCAGCACGGCGTCGTCGTCGGCCGCCAGGCCATTCTCCCGTGGGCGTGCCGTGCCATCGGGCACCACGCGGTTGCTGCCCGCGCCCCCCACCAGCGTGTCGGCGCCCGTGCCGCCCTTCAGGTGGTCGTTGCCACCCTCGCCGAACAGCACGTCGCGGCCCGCGCCGCCTTGGATGCGGTCGTGCCCCCGGCCGCCGACGACCACGTCATCGCCCGCGCCGGCCTCGATCACATCGGCATGCCGCGACCCGCAGATGATGTCGCTGCCCGCGCCCGAGCGCACGTGCGCCGGCCCCTTGAGGCGGATGACGTCACGTCGCGGGGTGCCGGTGATGTCGCCGCGATCGGCCGTGGTGGTGACCGGGAACCCATGGCAGGTGGCGCGTGCGGCCTGCTGCCCCATGGCAGCGGGGGCCGCAGCCGTGAGCGCGGCGAGTGCCGCCGCGCCCAGCACGACCTGCGTCGGGGAGGTCATGGGGGCAGCCTAGTGCGCCGCGCGCGGGGCGGCGGGCGTGGTGGTCGAGGGCAGCCGGCGCGTGGTAGTGAAGTAGGGGGCCCGAGCTCCCCCGCTTCGCCCGCGCCATCACCCACCCCGACTCATGGCCCGCCCGGTCCACCACGCGCACCAGCGGGCGTCGGCCCTTCACCCGCACGGTGGCGTGGGCGACGTAGGGCACGGTGGTAACCGGGCGGCCCGGGCCGGCGGTTACCTGCAGCGAGTCCAGGCCCGAGAGGGCGTCACGTGCCCGGGTGGTGAGCCTGAGGCCCTTGGACATGCGCTGGGCCGTGGCGGCGTCCACCACCGGCGCGGTGGTGTCGAGGATGATGTCGTCGGTGTAGGTCTCGCGGGCGTCGATGCCCCGGCCACGGAAGCGCACGTACACCACGTGGGGCAGCCGGGCGTCGGGGTCGGCCTCAAGGGTGATGGCAGCCTCGGGCGCCACGGGGCGCCAGTCGGCTCCCTTGAATCCCCCGTCGGTGGCGATCCTCATTCCGGTGGCGCCATCGGGCCAGGCGATGGCCAGCTGCACGCGTGGCGTGCGCGTGAAGCGCGCGCCATCCTCGATGCTCACGCCCGGTGAGTCGGCCAGCGCCGCCGGACGCACGTCGAGCAGCAGGTCGGCCGTGGCCTCGCCTCCCCCGGGTGCGGTGGCGCGCACGCGCACCGTGGCATCGGCGTCGGGCGTGATGGTCACCGTCGGCGTGGAGCCGGTGTCGGCATCGAAGGTGCCGTCGCCATCGGTGTCCCACGCGTACGCGATGGCCCCGCCGTTGTCGGTGGACGCCGCCGCGCGCAGCGTGGCGGCCCGGCCGCGAACGACGAACGCCGGAGGGGCCACGAATGCCACGCGCGGCGTGTCGCGCACATCGCGGGGCGGCGCGGAGCTCTGCGCGGAGTTGCCCACGCGGTCGATGGCGCGCACCTGCACGTCGTGCGGGCCATCGGGCAGCAGGGCCGCGGGCAGGGTCGCCTCGCACTGCGCTCCGCACGCTCCCGCGCCCAGGTCGGCCTGCACCACGCCGTCCACCAGCACCTCATACCGCGCCAGCCCGGCGGCGCCGTCACCCACGGGCGTCCATCGCACAGGGGCCGTGGATTCCACCGGGCCATCCGGGGCCTCCACCTGCGGCGCACCGGGCGGGGTGAGGTCCACGCTGAAGCCGGCGGTCTTGCGCTCCTGGCCGTAGCTGCAGATGCGCCCGGAGCACGTGACCACCGTGCGCATGTCCACCCGCACGGTGTACGCGCCCTCGGTGAGGTTGCTCCACGAACGCGTGACGTCGCCGCCCGGGGTGAACCAGCCCGCGAACCAGGCGAGCCGCGTGCCCTTGAGCAATGCGTCGCTGGCCTGCCCCGCCCACGACGGGCGCGTCCAGGTGGCCTCGGCACCGTCGGGGCCGGTCCACGTGGTTCCGCCCGACTGCGCGGAGCGGCCGATGGTGATCGACCAGTCAGACGACTGGCCGAGCGCGACCGGTGCCGCGGCGGCGATGGCGATGAGGCCAGCCGCGGTGATCGCGGTGGCGCGGCCTCGTGCGTGCATGGTGCTCTCCCCCGTGCGAGTGGCGTCGGGGTGAGGTCACGCGGGCCGGCCGGCCGACTTACTCCGCGCTAGGTGTCGCCGAGGTCTCCGAAGTCCATCGTCGGCGGCGTGAACCCGGGCGGGTAGAGGGCCACGCGGGGGAAGCACGTGGCCCACGCGTTGGTGACCACCCCGGGCCCGCAGGTGACATCCGTGCCGGTCGACCCCACGCCCCAGGCCGAGGGGAACCCGATCGGCTCGGCACTCGGATTCATCATCACGCCGAAGTGCGCCCAGGCGCCGGTGAAGTTGGCGCCCGACATGTTGGTGTTGCTCATGTCGACGGTCATGCGGAGTGCGGCATTGGTGAAGTTGGCGTTCACGAAGCTCGCGCTGGGGAACGAGCCGCCCTGGAAGTTGGCTCCCGTGAGGTTGGCCCCGGCGAAGCTGGCGTTCTGCCCGTTGGCGTAGATGAAGGTGGCGCCCGTGAGGTTGACGCCGCTGAAGTTGGCCCACGAGATGTCGGTGTAGGGCGAGATGGTGGCGCCCGTGAGGTCGGCACCGCGGAAGTCCGCGCCCGACCACCCGCCGCCGGTGTCGCCGTTGCCCGAGAGCGTCACGCCCGGCCCCACGAACTGGCCGTTGGTGATGATCCAGCCCGTGGGCAGCTGCTGCGGGTAGGTGTCGGGGCTGCCCTGGATTCCCGAGAGGTTCGCGCCCGCCATGAACCCGCAGCCGAAGTCGGTGCCGGCCACGTTGGCGCCCTTCCACGTGGTGTCGTCGAGGTTGGCGCCGATGAAGTTCGACCCGCTGAGGTTGGCGTTGGTGAAGTTGGCGCCCTGGGCGTCGGCCATGGCGTAGTCGGCGTTGGCCAGGTTGCCCCCGGTGAAGTTGGCGCCCTCCATGTAGTACTGCAGGTTCATGGGGCTGGAGTACGGGCAGCCCGACGCCGCGCCATTGGCCCGCTGGCCGGCGCCCGGGCCCGGGCCGCGGAAGCGGCTGCCGCGGAGGTCGGCCTTGGTGAAGTCGGCGCGGCGCAGGATGGCGCCGCGAAGGTCGGCGTTGCGCATGCGCACGCCGCGCAGCTTGGCCCCGGTGAGGTCGGCGCCGCGCAGGTCGGCCCGGTGCAGGGTGGCCCGGCGAAGGTCGGCGCCGCGAAGGTTCTTGCCGCGAAGGTTCTTGCCGCGAAGGTCGTGGCCACGGAGGTCGTGTCCGGCGCACGAGGCGCCCGGGGACGCCGTGCACTTCGGCGGCTCCGTGAGGCCCGCGAATGCGGGTGAGGCGAGCAGGGCGGTGGAGGCCACAGCGGCTACACCGGCGACGGCGAGGATTCGGAGGGAGGGCATGGCGCGCAGGCTAGCCGAGGTCACTGGGGCGCTCGGGGCGCGCGGTTGCGATGTCCCTGCGCATGGCTTCGAGGTGGACCATCACGCCCTCGCGGATGGGCCCGCGCAGGTCGATGTCCAGCGCGGCTGCCAGCTTGTGGCCGAGGGTGGTCACCTGATGGGCATCGAGCCTGCCGGCCACGGCCACGATCGCGTCGCGGTGCACGCGCACCAGCGAGTTGACGTCGATGGCGTTCTCCGTGGGCAGGCCGTAGCGGTCGGGGTCCTCCGGGAGGTAGAGGCGATCGGGTGATGCATGCGCTCGCACCCGATCGCGTTCGGCGCTGCTCAGCTTGGCCAGGCGCGTGAGCTTGAGCGCCGCGTAGTCGGGCAGTGATCCGCGTGGTCGGCCCTGCAGGATGACCACTGGACGGATCTTGGCGTCCACCAGGCACGTGTGCGTGACCGGCATCTCGTCGCGTCCGATTGCCTCTGCCAATTCCGTCGCGGTGCTGAATTCAGCCACCGACCCGTCAGGGCGCATAACGCGGAAGGGGGCATCGGGCTGGAACGTCGTGGTGGCCCACACGATCGCACCGCGAAGGTCAGCGATCGAGGAAGGCGGCGTAGTCGAACTCCTCGGTGTCCTCGCCCGACTCCGCCAGCTCATGAATGCGCAGGTCGAGGTCGGAGATGCCCATCTCGTGCGGCACGTGCTCGCCGAACAGCGCCTGCATGCGCAGGAACAGGTCGAGTGCCTCGGTGTCGATGATCGCCGCATAGGGCTTGCCGTAGCGCATGACCACCACCACCTCATCCGGGGCG
>JBJTJN010000121.1:0-8696 GCA_046095485.1 Actinomycetota bacterium | reverse complement strand
CGTTGCTCGTGGAGGATCCCGCCGACGCCTACTACGGGCCGGGCATCCTCACCTACCCCGGATATGCGCTGCCGGCGGCGCACGCGTGCCTGCATTCAGGGGGCATCGAGGGCGCCCGGTGGGTCGGGCAGGCGCACCACCAGCCGGGCGCCCTCGATGCCCCCTGAATGCAGGCACGCGTGCGCCGCCGGCAGCGCATATCCGGGGTAGGTGAGGATGCCCGGCCCGTAGTAGGCGTCGGCGGGATCCTCCACGAGCAACGCCCAGTCGAGCTCGGCGATGATCGCCACGGGTCCCTCCGGGGTGGTCCACGCACGCACGTGAACAAGCCCGTCGTCTCCGAGGCGGGTGGAGAAGGGCACGAGGGCGTTGATCACCGGGCCATCGCTCACGGGGCGAAAACGTAGCCGTCCTCACAATCGGCGGCTGCCTGAACCGCAACCGGCAGGCGCCTACAGCGCCAGGGCGTAGTGTCATATCGAGGCATCCACACAGGAGTGCAGCGTGTCCACCGTCGCAGGGCCGCGTCCGTCGTGGCCGATCCCCGAGCCCAAGTGGCCCTTCCCCGAACTCCCCGAGGGGCTGGCGTTCCTCGCGGACATCGATCGCCAGCTCCACGCGCCTGCCCTGGCGGACATCAGCCGTCGCATCGTCGAGAGCGGCCTGTGGCGCGAGTACGTGGCCGTATGCGAGGAGTACCGCGACTACCGGCTGGTGTTCGAGAACGACTACGTGGACATCTGGGTGCTGTCGTGGCTTCCCGGGCAGGAGACGGGCTTCCACGACCACGACATCTCCGAGGTGGGCATCTGCGTGGCCGAGGGCGCCATCGAGGAACACCACATGCACGTGTACCAGCCGGACACCAGCCACGTGATCCGCCCCGGGGAGACCCAGGAGGGACCGTTCGGGTACATCCACCGCGTAGCGCACAGCGAGGGGGACCCCGCCATCTCCGTGCACTCGTACTCGCCGCCCCTTGCGTGGGTGGGCCAGTACCGCGAGAACGGCGGGCAGATGGTGCGCCTGCGCCAGCCCGGCCGCACAAGGCTCTCGCCCACCTAGGGCGAACCCGGCGCAGGCCTGCTGCCCCCTAGCGCGTGCCCGCCGCCACCTCGCGCTGCTCGGGGGTGAGCGGGAACATCGGGCTCACCAGCACCGTTCCGCCGTCGGGGCAGAGCTCGATGGCCTTCTCCAGTGCGTGGGCGATGCCATCGGCCTCGGCTGAGGGGGTCACGAACGGCGCCATGCGAGCCCGGGCCGGCCCGAATGCGACCACCGCGCGCGCCCCTGCGTGCGCCATCGACAGCACGCGGGCCATGAGGTCCGACTCCTCGGGGCTTGCGTGCACCGGCTGCCCACCGAGGGAATCATCGCCGCCGAGCACCACCACGAGGGGGTTGGCGGCGAAGCGCTCGAGCGCTGCCTGCACCTTCATCGGGGTCGCTGCCATGGAGTCGTCCACGATCGTGATGCCCCGCGGGCCCGGCCGCGGCACCTGCCGGTGGGCCACGGGGTCCAGTCCTCCCAGGGCATCACCCACATGATCAGGGTGCATTCCCAGCGCCAGCGCAGCTGCGCTCGCGGCCAGTGCTGCGCGCAGCGGGGGCCCCGTGAGCGTCGTATCCACACCGCGTGTGGCGTCATCTGACCGCAGTTGAACCACTGCGCCCTGCCAGAACGCACCGCGCTCACCGGGCTCGGCACCGAACCCCCACCGCACGCCGCGCACCGGGCCGAGAAGCGCGATGGCCTGCGGGTCGTCGGTGGGCAGCACCACGGCGTCGTCATCAGTGAGCTCGGCGACGAGCCGTCTCTTGGCGGCCACATAGGCGTCAATGCCTCCGTGCAGTTCGAGGTGGTCGGGCCGGATGGTGGTGACCACCGCCACATCGGGATGCACGTGGCTCATGTGGCACAGGTGCGTGGATGTGAGCTCCGCCACCGTCACGGTGCCGGGTTCGGGCGCATCGAGCTGCGCCGCCAGGGAATGATCGGGCCAGGCGTTGCCCGAGCGGGCGGTGGACGAGATGGCCACCGGCACGCCGCAGGCCGTGAGGACGTGCTCGAGCGCCCGGCACGTGGAGGTCTTGCCCGCCGTTCCGGTGACGCCCACCACGGGGTGAGGGGCGTCGTCAAGGATCAGCTCGGCCAGCACGGTCACGCCGCATCCCGCCGCACGGGCCCGCAGCACGGTGGGATCGGACTCGGCGGTCCACTCATCCACCACGACCAGATCCACCGGATCGTCCACGCCATCCACCACCTCATGGCCCCGGGCGCGCAGGATGTCGCGCGCGACGTGCGCGTCCGGACCGGAGGTGGCGATCCGGACGCGCATTGGCGGCGTCAGCCCCGGGGAATCGGCCGGGCCGCCATGGCCGCGACCACGTCGGCATCGTCGGGGATGGGCAGGTACCGCGCCACCGACGACTGCGGCCGGATGCCCAGCTGCGACTCGATGACCTCGGTGGGGATGCCCTCGCCCGCCATCTCCGCCGCGCAGGCGTAGCGCAGCCCCATCGCGTGCACGCGGCCCTCAAGACCGGCTCGGGACCCGCGCCGAGGGAGCAACTCCCGCACGTACGCCTGGCTCAAGGGCTTGCCCTGGAGCGTGGAGATGAAGGGCCCATCGCCGCCCAGCCCGCTCTCTGCGCGGCGATTCGCCCAGCCGGCGAGCTCGGCGGCCGCGAGGTCGTCCAGGCCCGCCACGCGGTCGCCCACCGTGAGGGTGCGCCCGTCGAGGTCCACGTCACCCGGCGTGAGGGCGAGGGCCTCCCCGGGCCTCAGCCCCGCGCGCCACAGCAGCGCGATGAGCGCGCGATTGCGACGACCGGTGGTGGTCTGCTCCGATGAGGTGCCGAGCAGGGCGAGCGCCTCGCTGGCGCTGATGGGCGGATTCTGGACGGTGACGGCCATGGGACTCCGGGATGGCTAGGTGGTTTACCGGGAACCGACGTAATGCTTGCCTATGAAAGCAGCCGCGGTGGGCCCCCGGGTGGAGGAAACCCCCCAATTCTGTGAAATCGCCCCGCCGGAACCCGCGAGGGCCCCGGCGGGGCGATTTCTCAGCGCCCGATCGCCTTCTTGGCGACCGACGACATCAGCACGAGGCCGATGCCGTCGAACAGGAACTGGATGCCGACGAGCAGGCCGATGGCCCACGCGGCAGAGCTGGGCCAGTCCGCAGCGATGAGGATGCCCAGGATGATGGCGAGGATGCCACCGAAGGCCAGCAGCCCCCGGCCCTCGCCGCCATCGGCGACACGGGCGGCGACCACGCGCACGACGCCCATCACGATGAAGACGATGGCGATGACGGCGGTGAGGCCCACCGTGGCGTCGATGGGGTTGAAGAGGATCCACAAGCCACCGATGAGCAGGAGGATCGACAGGACGATGCCGATCACCTTCCACCCGCCGGTTGCACCACTTCCGATCGCGGCGAAGAGCCAGGCCACCGCGAGAACGATGACGAGGATGCCGACGAGGATCGCGATGCTCACCGATGCCACCTGCGGCACGGCGATGGCGATGATGCCGATGATGATCGCGAGGATCCCGGCCCACATCATGCCGTTGGCCGACTGCCGAAGATCCTCAGATGAGCCCGTTCCCATGGAGCGGAGTCCTTCCGTCGAGGTCACAATCCCCGTGATGTTCGCAACCGGTGCGGGGGAGTCCTGCCTAGCGCTGGCATGCCTCGCAGGCCCAGGCGCGACGGCCCGCGATGTCCCAGCAGACCACCGGCGAGCCGCACGACCGGCATTCGCGCTGGCGGTACACGTAGGTGCGCTCTCCGCGAGGCAGCCGGGACCTCGGCATGCCGGCATCCTCTGCGCTCACCGTGATGATGCGCCCGGCGCGCTCGCCATCCGCCAGCATGCGGCACGCGGTCGCCCACAGCGCATCGAATTCATCGCGCGACAGCGACCGGCCTTCGCGGGCCGGGTGGATGCCCAGCACGTGCAGGGCCTCCGCGCGGTAGACGTTTCCCACGCCGGCCATCACCGACTGGTCCATCACGAGGGCACCGATCTCGCGGCGGCTGCGCGAGATGCGCTGCCAGGCGCGCTCCGGATCGGCATCCGCCCGCAGCGGGTCCGGCCCCAGTCGCCCGAGCAGGCGGGCCTCGTCGTCGGCGTCCATCAGCTCGCACGCCGTGGGTCCGCGCAGGTCGATGGTGGCCTCAGGCGCCACGAGGCGCAGGCGGATGGCCCCGCGTGGCTCGGGGACGTCGCCCTTGTGCGTGAAGAAGCGGCCGAACAGCCCGAGGTGCACGTGCAGCAGCACGTCGTCCTCGAACCGGTAGAAGAGGTGCTTCCCGTATGCCTCGATGTCCTCGAGCCTCCTGCCATCGAGCACTCCGGCGCCATCCGCGAAGCGCCCCTGCGGCGACGATGCCGCGAGGCGCTCGCCGGCCAGGATCTCCCGCTGCTTGCGCGCCGCCCTGTGGATCGTGTGGCCCTCGGGCACGTCAGCCCCGCACCGCGGCGCGTGCGACGTCCGCGCCGATCGCCCGGGCATCGGCCAGATCGGCCTGCCCGGCGCGCTGGGTAAGCACCACCATGATGATGGGCCCCTTGCGGGTGTATGCGATGGCCGCGCCATGCTGCTCCTGGTTGCGCCAGCCGTTCTTCTCGGCCACCGGGATTCCGTCGGGCAGGCCGCCGGTGAACAGCGAGGCGTTGGCACCCACCTGGTCGGCCGTGAGCAGCAGCCCCAGCACCCTGCGGGCGCGCAGGGGGTCGATGCCCGTCTGCCGCCGCCCCGACGGGGTGGGAACGGCTGCCGACTGCAGGGCGAAGAGCATGCGTCCCATGTCGCGTGCGGTCGTGTGACGCGTCGACCACGTCGGGGTGCTGGTCACGCCCCCCGCCGGCAGCCGCGGCTGCAGTTCGTCCTCCACGAGGTAACAGCCGGGGTAGGTGCTCTGGCGGGCCCCGAGGCGACGCAGCCCGTCGGCTGCCGCGGCATCGGGGCCCGACCCGCACCCCGAGCCCACGGAATCGACCAGGCGGTTGGCCGCCTTGTCGTCGCTGCGACGGAGCACCTCCACCACGTCCGGCCACGCGGCGTTGAGCCATGGCCGGCTGCCCATGCGCATCACGGCGCCCACGGCCAGGGGCAGCTTCACCAGGCTGGCGGCCGGGAACTCCGCGTCGGCGTTCCACCCCGCGGCATGCCCGTTCCACAGCTTCTGCACCCACATGGCGTTGACGCCGGGGTGCGACGCGGCGATTCGGCCCAGCGCGGCCTCGAGCGCCCGGTCGCGCCGCGCACCCGGCTTCGCCACCTGCCCGGAACGGGGGAGGAGGAAGGCGCCCGCACTCGACCTGCGTGCCACCACGTGGTTGCCCTCCCCGCGCAGCACCACGGTGACGCCCCGCGGCCCCACCGGCCCGGACACCTCGGCGCGGGCCATGCCGCCCGCAACGGGCACGGTGGCGATCGCGCCGCGGCTCGACACCGTGGCCTGCAGGGCCGATGCGGGCGCCACCGCGACGACCTGCCCGAAGAACGCCTCGCCCGGCACCGGGCGCAGGGCAATGGGCGCCGCCGTGGCACCGGCAGGCGTGGCCGCACCGGCCGGGATCATCACGGCAGCGCCCGCCAACACGCGGAGGGCACGCGTGGGGCCCGGGCGCCCGACGGCACCGGGCGCCATCAGTCGAGCCCGGTGCGGGTGTGCACGGGAACGCCCTCGCGGCCGGCCAGGGCCACCAGATCGCCGTCGAAGGTGGCGCGGTGGACCTCGTCCTCGGGCACCCCGGCCTCGATCAACCGCTGCTCGAGGCCCCGCTCGGATGCGTGGCGGAAGAACAGCACCGCGATGGCGCCGAAGGTGATGGCGCAGTGGGCGAGGATCATGACGGTGCCGGCGTTGGCCTGGTCCTGCAGGGCCGAGAACCCGAAGGCTGCTGCACCGGCCTCGTGCGAATCGTAGAAGGGCGTGCCCGAGAACCAGTAGACGTTGGCGATGCCCACGCCCGCGAACCAGATGCCGATCATGTACACGCACTTGGCGCCCGTGCGGAACCACGCGGGGGGATCCACGAAGCGGTCGGTCACCGGTGCCCACATGATCACCCCGGCGCCGAACACGGCGGCCTGCTGCAGCACCCATACCCACGGGCGCACCAGCACCTCGTGGTGGATGTCGGGCACGAGCCACGCGATGGTGCAGGCGAGCCAGATGGCGAAGGCCACCACCGGATGCAGCAGCACCGCGAGCACCGGACGGCGCTCGCGCGTGCCGCGCTGCGCCCGCGGGATTGCCAGCAGGATCAAGAGCGGCGCCAGCGCCCCGATCAGCACGTGCTGCAGCATGTGCGCCGACAGCAGGCCACCCTGCGCCACCACCGCCACCGGTGCGCACACCGAGAGCACCAAGACCGCGACCCCCGACCACAAGAACGCCGTGCGACGACCGGCGTCGTCGGCGGAGCCGTGCCATGAGGGCGATGTGCGGATTCCCAGTGCGAGAGCCGCGATCAGCGCCAGCAGCAGCCCGGGAAGCACCCAGAGCGACCACCAGCTCTCCGATTGCACCCGGGCCAGCGCGCCCTGATAGCCGCTCCAGAACTCGCTGGCACCGCCGGTGGCACCTGCGACGACGACGCCGATGGCGAGGATGGAGGCGCACACCAGCGCGATGAGGATCCAGCGGGCCCGGGTCACTGTGCGGACGCTATCGCGCCCATGCCGTAACGTCAGCGCGTGCGTGAGATCCAGATCACCGGCGACATGATCCGGCTGGGGCAACTGCTCAAGCTGGCGGGGCTCGCTTCGGGCGGTGGCGACGTCAAGGCGCTCCTCGCCGAGGGGGTCGTGGTGAACGGCGAGCCCGAGCACCGACGCGGCCGCCAGCTGCACGACGGCGACGTGGTGGACGCCGCGGGCGATCAACTCAGGGTCACAGCGCGCGCCTGAACGGGACGAACGGCCTGCCGCGTGACGCGGCGCGGTGGGAGAATCCGGGCATGGCGGATATCGGGCACACGGCGATCGGCGCGTGGAGCGGCGGCAGGGTGATGCACTACGGCGAGCCGCTCGATGATGCGCGACTCGAGGCGCTGCTGCGCCCAGGTGACGACATCTGCACCGTCGTGACGGCCGACGTGTACGCCGAGGGCGAGGCCGACCGCATCGTGGGCCGTGCCGTGCAGGGCCTGCCGCGCGACTCGTACTGCATCGCGTCCGCCATCGGCCACGACTTCGTCAACGGCGTGCGCCAGGGGTCGAGCGGGTTCCCGCGGTTCACCAACCCTGCGCTGCGCGGTGAGGACCAGTACCACGACTACCTGTTCGGGGCGCTCGAGGCCAGCCTCGAGCGGCTCGGCACTGATCACGTGGATCTCGTGATGCTGCACAACCCCGATCGCGTCGGGTACACCAACGAGACGGTGTGGCGGGCGATGGCCGACCTGCGCGCCGAGGGCCTGGCCCGCATGATCGGCATCGCGCCCGGGCCCGCCAACGGCTTCACGCTCGACCTCATCGGATGCGTCGAGATGTACGGCGACGAGATGGACTGGGCGATGATCATCCTCAATCCGTTCGAGCCGTGGCCAGGAAAGATGGCGCTGCCTGCCCTCGCGCAGAAGCACGTGAAGGTGCTGGCCCGGGTGGTGGACTACGGGGGCATCTTCCACGGGGACCTTCCCGACGAGGACGCCCTCGTGGAGGGCGACCACCGCAGGTACCGACCCGCGGGATGGGTGGCATCGGGGCGCGAGCGGCTAGCGCAGGTCATGCCGATCGCCGAGCGACATGGGCTCACGCCGCTGCAGCTCGCCGCGCAGTGGACCCTCGCGCAGCAGGGCGTCCACAGCGTGGTGCCCACCTTCATCCAGGAGGCGGGGGATAACCACAAGACCGTCGAGGAGCAGCGCCGGGAGCTCGCCACCACTCCCACGCAGATCGTGCTCAGCGCCGAGGACCTCGCCGAGATCGACCGCCTCGGCGACAACCGCGGGTGCATGGTGCTCAAGGGTGGAACACCCGCCCACGCGGGCGAGCCGATGCCCGACTCATGGCCGATGGAGTCAGACCTCGACGACGTCGCCGCGCGCTGGGGCATCGATCCCAGTCGCGATCTGGTGAAGACCGTAGGTTGATCCCGAGGGGCGGCTGATCACGCCCGTGGAGTAACCTCGTGGCGTTACCCACGCACGGAGGCCACCGGTGCCCAGGAAGAGCATCAGGAAGCGCGCACTCACCGCCATGGTGGTGGTGCCCGCCGCCGCGGCCGGCACGCTGGCAATCGGCCTCTCGCTCGCGGCATCGCAGGGCGCGCTCGGCGGCGATCCCATCACCGGCCAGCCGCTCAAGGAGCCCGACGTCGTGCGCTCGAAGAACGGCCGCCTCGAGGTGACGTTCACGGCGAAGAGCACCGTGGTGAGGATCGGCGGCCGCAACGTGGGCACCTGGGCCTACGACTCGCAGGTGCCGGGGCCGACCCTTGAGGTGAAGCCCGGTGACTACCTGCAGGTCACCAACGTCAACCAGCTTCCCGACCAGCCCACCAACCTCCACACCCACGGGCTGCATGTGTCCCCGAAGGGCCATGGCGACAACGTGTTCGTGAACTCTCCGAGCGGCAGCACCTTCACGTGCTTCTGCGCGAGGGCAGGCAGCGCCATCTTTCCTGGCCACGGCTCGAACGGATTGAGGATGATCATCGCCCAGTCCAT
>JBJTJN010000120.1:0-18633 GCA_046095485.1 Actinomycetota bacterium | reverse complement strand
CCCCCTCCCTCGCCGCGGCGTTCCCCGATGCCGCGGCAGGGCTCGCGCCCGGCGACTACGTGCGCGCCCTCAACCGCGTGGAGCGCCAGCCGATACGCGTGGAGAGCGACGAGGTCACCTACGACCTGCACATCGTGCTGCGCACCAGACTGGAGAGGGCGGTCATCACTGGCGAGATGGACCCGGCCGACCTTCCCGATGCCTTCGACGCCGGCCTCGCGGAGATCCTGGGGGTCACGCCCGCCACGCCGGCGCAGGGTGCGATGCAGGACATCCACTGGGGCGCCGGCATCTTCGGCTACTTCCCCACGTACACCCTGGGAAACCTCTACGCCGCGCAGCTGGCCGATGCGGCCGAGGCCCGCGTGGGACCGATCGCCGAGGTGCTGGCCGAGGACGGTCCGGGGCCGCTCCTGGCGTTCCTGCGCGAGACGGTCCACGCGCACGGCCGGGTCATGGAGACCCCCGAGCTCATGAAGCGGGCGACGGGGAGCGACCTCTCGGCCGACCCGTTCATCGCCCACCTCGAGCGCACCTACTCGCCGACGTCCTCGCTGTCGTAGGTGACGAGCGAGAGCACGTCGTAGCCCTGCAGGCGCTCCCGGCCGGGCAGGAAGGTCAGCTCCACCACGAACGCCACGCCGGCCACCTCGGCGCCGAGCTCCTCCACGAGCTGGCACTTGGCCGCAGCAGTGCCGCCCGTGGCCAGCAGGTCGTCATGCACCAGCACGCGCTGGCCCGGGCGAATCGCATCGCGGTGCAGCTCGAGCACGTCGGTGCCGTACTCCAGGTCGTACTCCCGGCTGATCACCTCGTAGGGCAGCTTGCCGGGCTTGCGGGCACAGGCGAAGCCCGTGCCAAGCGCGTGCGCTATGGCCCCGCCCAGGATGAACCCCCGGGCCTCCGCGCCGAGAACGATGTCCACCTGGCGCTCCCGGGCCCATCCGGCGATGCCGTCCACGCACGCGGCGAGCCCCGCCGGGTCCTCGAACAGGGGCATGAGGTCGTAGAAGAGGATCCCGGGCTTCGGGTGATGCGGGATGCGACGGATCGCTCCGTCGATGTCGTAGCTCATGTGGCTCCCGGCTATGGGGTGGGAATGGACGAGACCACGCGGCGCAGCTCCTGGATGAGGATCAGGTCGCGCACGTGCGACGCCAGCGCAGCAAGTGACTCCAGCGACTCCACCGACTCGGCCCGGCGGTCGGGATTGGGCGAGCGCAACCCGGTGGAGAGCACCTGCTCGAGCAGCCCGGCCTCGCGCTCCGCGGCCATCTTGAGCGTGCGCAGGTGGCGCGGCTCGAGCCCGTAGGCCCGCAGCTCCACCGCGGCCTTCACCAGTTCGAGGTCCGTGTCGTCGAGGTCGTCGGTGCCACTGATGAGGCCGTACTGGTCGAGGCTGCGCACCAGGTCGGCGTCGGCCCCGGACGCCGACAGCACCTCGACGATGCCGTGCCGCTTGCCGTCGCGCGGTGCGGTGAGGTTCTCGCCCTTGAGGCGCCTCGACTGCTTGGCCGCGGCCACCGGACCGGTGCGCATGGAGTCGAGCTCCTCGCGGATCACCTTGAGCGGCAGGAACTCGTCGCGCTGCAGCCGCAGGATCGTGCGCAGGCGCTCGACGTCCTTGGGTCCGTACACCCGGTACCCGCCCGTGGTGCGCCGCGGGGTGACCAGGTCGCGGTCCTCCAGGTAGCGGATCTTCGAGATGGAGAGGTCGGGGAACTCCGGGCGCAGGGCATCGCACACCGCGCCGATGGTCAGGCCCGCCGCGTGCTCGCCATCGTCCGGCCCGAGCAGCTCGGTCTGGACGCCGGTGCTCATCATGCGATGAACACCAGCCGGAACTTGCCCACCTGCACCTCGTCGCCGTCGGCGAGGATCTCCGGCGCCTCGACCACCCGGCGGTTCACGTAGGTGCCGTTGGTGCTGCCGTCGTCCACGAGAACGAACCCCGCGGGCTGCTCGCGCACCTGCGCATGGGCACGCGACACCGTGATGTCGTCGAGGAAGATGTCGCACTCCGGGGACCGCCCGATGGTGGTGACCGGCCCGGTGAGCGGGAAGAACTCTCCGGTGCGCCCCCCCTGGAGCCTCACGGCCAGCGCGGGGCCGAGGCGTGGCACGGGCCCGGGCGGGGTGGCCCCGAGTTCCACGGGGGTCTCGATGGGCCCGGTCGTCTGGGTCTGGGTGGCCGGGTCCGGGAGCGCGCCACCGCACGATCCGCAGAAGCGGTCGCCGGCAGGGCGCTCTGCGCCGCAGGTGGGGCACGTCACCACTGGTCACTCCGATATGAGGCGTGTGCGGACACGGGACTCCCGGTCGAGGGCGGTCCACACTAGTCGCGCCGGGGCAAACCCTCAAGTAATGGTTGAGGTTATCTCCCCTGCACGTTGCGCCCTCACCCGACCCACGGCGATGGCCACGTAGTTGACGAACGTCAGCACCGAGAGCCCCACGGCGCACCAGAACACCGTGTCCACCCACGTGGCCGAGATGGCCAGGCCCACCGCCACGCAGCCCATGTTGAACCCCGATGAGACCTTTCCGGCGAAGTCGATCTCCATGAGGATCCCCCGTCGCGCGAGCCACGCGAACCCGGCGATCGACGCGACGTCGCGGAACAGGATGATCGCGGGCGCGGGCCACGGGAATCGCGCAAGCAGCAGCAGCCCCACGAGCCCCACCACCATGAGCAGGCGGTCGGCCAGGGGGTCGAGGATGCGCCCCAATGGCGTGCGGGCATCGAGCAGCGCCGCCAGCCGGCCGTCGATGAGGTCGGTGATCGCAATGGCGCCGAAGAAGATGCCCAGCGGGAACGACGGTCCATCGGCCGTTGCGCACCACACCAGCAGCACCGGCAGGCATGCCAACCGGGCGATGGTGATGGCGTTGGGAAGCCACCTCAGGCGGCGCTTGATGCCTGCGCTCATGCCTGCTCCGAATAGTCGGGGCGAGAGGATTTGAACCTCCGACCGCCCGGCCCCCAGCCGGGTGCGCTACCAGACTGCGCCACGCCCCGAAGCGCCGCGGACACTAGCACGGGGGTGCTGGCCCTCAGCCCGCCGCGAGGCCGGCCCAGAGGGCCCTGATGGCCCCTGCGGCGCCGTCCAGCGCGATCTCCGACTTCTCGCCCGTGCGCCGCACCATCACCTCGAGCGGGCCGTCGGGCAGCGTCCTCTTCCCCACCGTCACCCGCACCGGGCAGCCGAGCAGGTCGGCCTCCGCGAACTTCTCGCCGGGTCGCAGGCCCGGGCGATCATCCAGCAGCACCTCGAGCCCGGCGTCCGACAGATCGGTCCACAGCGACGCGGCGAACTCGCCCTGCGGGCTGTCGGAGTCGCCGATCAGCACGATGTGCACGTCGAACGGCGCGATGCCCGTGGGCCAGATGATGCCGTTCTCGTCGTGACCCTGCTCGATAGCCGCCATGGCCACGCGGGCGGGCCCGATGCCGTACGAGCCCATCACGATCACCTGCTCCGTGCCGGCCTCGTCGAGGTATGTGGCGCCGAGCGGCTCGGAGTACTTCGTGCCGAGCTTGAAGATGTTGCCGATCTCGATCACCGGCACCAGTTCGATCGCGCCCTGGCCATCCACCGAGTCCTCTCCCCCGAGCACCGTGCGGATGTCGGCGGTCTCGGCCTGGAAGTCGCGGCCCAGCTTCACGCCGCGCAGGTGGAAGCCGTCGCGGTTGGCGCCCGTGACGTAGTGACCATTGGCGAGCGTGGAGTCGGCCACGATGCGCACCTGGTCGCTCACGCCGATGGGCCCCAGCGACCCCGGGTCGGCGCCGAACCACTCGCGGATCTCCTCGGCGTGCGCGGCACGGTGCTCGCCGATGATGTGCGCGATCTTCTTCTCGTGCACCTGGTGCTCGCCGCGCACGATGGCGAGGACGGGGCCGTCGTCGGTCACGAGCACCACGCTCTTGGCCAGCGTGGCGGGGTGCTGCCCGGTGAACTCCCTGAGCTCCTCGATGCTGCCGATGCCGGGGGTGGCGAACTCCTCGGGCGCCCCGGGATCGTCGCCGAAGTCGGGCTCACGGGCCACCGACACCGCGAGCTCCACGTTGGCCGCGTACGAGCCGCTGGGCGTGCGCGCCACGACGTCCTCGCCGGACGGGCTCGGCGCCATGTACTCGTGCGCGCCGCTGCCGCCCATCATCCCCACGTCGCTCTCGACGCGGTACCACACGAGCCCCGCGCGGTCGAAGATGCGCGCGTAGGCGTCGGAGTGCGCCGCGTACGACTTCTCGAGCCCCTCCGCGTCGGCGTCGAACGAGTAGGAGTCCTTCATGGTGAACTCGCGCACGCGCAGCATGCCGCTCTTGGGCCGGGGCTCATCGCGCAGCTTGGTCTGGATCTGGTACCAGCTCTGCGGCAGGTCGCGATATGAACGGAGCTCGCGCGCGGCGTGCCACGTGACGATCTCCTCGTGGGTCATGCCGAGCACCATCTTCCTGCCGCCGCGATCCTCCAGCCTGAACTGCTCCGACAGCCCATAGCGCCCCGTGGCCTCCCAGATCTCCGCGGGGTGCATGACGGGCATGAGCAGCTCCTGCGCGCCGATGCGGTCCATCTCCTCGCGGATGATGGCCTCCACCCGCTGGATCTCCCGCAGGCCCATGGGCGTCACGGTGTAGAGACCCGCGGCGAGCTGGCGCACCAGCCCGGCGCGCACCGACAGCTTGTGGCTCACGGCCTCGGCATCAGCCGGATCATCGCGCACGGTGGGCCAGAACCGGCCATCGAGCGTCCAGGAACCCCGGTACGGGGATGCCGGCATGCGCCAGGCGTCGTCGCTCATGCCCGCGCCCCCGCGGGCGCGTAGTGGGCCTCCACGTACTGCTCGACCATCGCGATGAAGTCCTCCGCCAGGCTGGGGCCCTCGAGGGTCGCCACCTTCTCGCCGTCCACGTACACCGGTGCGCGCGGCTCCTCGCCCGTGCCCGGCAGGCTGATGCCGATGTCCGCGGCGCGGCTCTCGCCGGGCCCGTTGACGATGCAGCCCATCACGGCCACGTGCATGTCCACTACGCCGGGACGCTCGGTGCGCCACGCCGCCATGCGCTCGTCGAGGTACGCCTGGATCGTCTGGGCGAGCTCCTGGAACACCGATGAGGTGGTGCGCCCGCACCCCGGGCAGGCGGTCACCTCGGGCCGGAACGACCGCAGGCCCAGGCTCTGCAGGATGTCCAGGCATGTGCGCACCTCGATGGTGCGATCGCCGCCCGGCTCGGGCGTGAGGCTGGCGCGGATGGTGTCGCCGATGCCGTCCTCCAGCAGCACCGACAGCGCAGCCGTGGTGGCGATGATGCCCTTCGCCCCCATGCCCGCCTCGGTGAGCCCCAGATGCAGCGGGTAGTCGCACCGCTCGGCCAGGGCGCGGTACACGGCAACCATGTCCGGCAGGCGGCTCACCTTGCACGAGATGATGATGCGGTCGTGCGGCAGGCCGATCTCCTCCGCGGCCTCGGCCGACGTGAGGGCGCTGGCCACCATGGCCTCGCGCAGCACCTCGTCGGCCGACACCGGATCGGCGCGTCGGGCGTTCTGCTCCATGAGGCCGTCCAGCAGCTCCGGGTCGAGCGATCCGGCGTTCACGCCCACGCGCACGGGCTTTCCGTGGTCGATCGCCGCCTCGATCATCGTGGCGAAGTTGGCGTCATGCCGGGCACCACGCCCCACGTTGCCGGGGTTGATGCGGTACTTCGCCAGGGCGTCCGCGGTGTCGGGGAACTCCCGCAGCAGGGTGTGGCCGTTGTAGTGGAAGTCGCCCACGATCGGAACCTGCACCCCGTGCACGTCGCGCAGGCGCTCCACGATCTCGGGCACCTTCGCGGCGGCCTCGCGGTTGTTCACCGTGATGCGCACGATCTCCGAGCCGGCCTCGGCGAGCTCGGCCACCTGGGCCGCCGTGGCCACGGCGTCCTTGGTGTCGGTGTTGGTCATCGACTGGACCACCACGGGGTTGCCGCCACCCACGGGGACGTCGCCCACGCGGCACACCGCGCTCATGCGTCGGGGCGTCTCCACGGGCCGGGAGTGTAGCGGGCCGCGCAGGGCCTACTGCAGCTGGAAGCCCTCGCCCGTGAGGCGCACGACGTCATTCGAGAGCGCGAAGAAGAACACCAGCAGGATGACCGCCCACCCGACCATGGCGGAGCGCTCATACACCTTCGTGCTGATCGGCGAGCCCTTCAGCTTCTCGAGCACCGCGAACAGGATGTGCCCGCCATCGAGCGGGAATATGGGCAGCAGGTTGAAGATGGCCAGCACGAGGCTGATGATCCCGATGAAGTAGATGATCGCCAGCAGGCCGTCGTCGGCGACCTGGTTGTACACCGCGCCGATGGCCACGACCGACCCGACCTGCTCACGGGCCTCCTCGCTGGTGAACAGGCTGCCGATGCCCTTGGCGTTGGCCTCGATGAGGTACCACGTCTCGGCTCCGGCTGCGGATACCCCGCCGATCACCCCGCGGCCGTTTCGCTCACCCGTCTCGATCCTCTGGAACTGCACGCCCAGTCGGCCCACCTTCGCGCCCGCGACATCCTGCGCCACCGGCACCACCTCACGCGTGGTGATGGATCCGTCGCGCTCGTAGCGCACGACCACCGCCGTCCCGGCGCTCGCCTGCAGGGTGCCGATGGCCTTCGCGAAGCCCTGCTCGGTGTCCGTGGAGATTCCGTCCACCGAGACGATGCGGTCTCCGGGGGCGATCCCGAGTGCGCTGGCGGGGCTGCCGGCCGTGACCTGCTCCACCACGTTCGTCGGCTGCACGATCGGCCGACCGATGCCGAGCACCACCGCGAAGCACAGGAACGCCACCACGAGGTTCACGAACGGGCCCGCGAAGATCGTGGCCACCTTCTTCCAGGTCTTCGCGGCGTAGTAGGCGCGCGGCACGACCTCAGGCGGGAGTTCCTCGTCCCGCGTCATGCCGGTGATCTTCACGTAGCCGCCCAGGGGCAGCCACCCGATGCCGTACTCGGTCTCCCCCCGCCTGAACTTCGCGAGCGGCCGGCCGAAGAAGATCGAGAACTTCTCCACCCGCATGCCGCACCACTTGGCCACGACCATGTGGCCGGCCTCGTGCACGAGCACGAGGAACATCAGGATGAGCACGAAGGCGACGATGTTCCAGCCGAGGCTCATGCGGCACCCGCCATCGCCATGGTCACCTCGCGGGCAGCCGCATCGGCGGCAAGCACCGCATCCAGCGAGTCGGCCGGTCCCGCCTGCACCGACTGCAGGGCGTGATCCACCCCGCGCGGGATATCCATGAACCCGATGCGTCCCTCCAGGAACGCCCCCACCGCCACCTCATTCGCGGCGTTGAGGATCGCCGGGGCGGTGCCGCCGGCCTCCCCGGCCTCGCGTGCCAGGCGCAGGCACGGGAACGCCTGCTCATCGGGTTGCTCGAACGTGAGGGCCATTCCGATGAGGTCCATCTGCGGGCGCTCCGGCGGGGCCTCCGGCCACCTGAGGGCGTGGCCGATGGGCACGCGCATGTCGGGCGGACCCATGTGGGCGAGCATGCTGCCGTCGTCGAGGCGCACCATCGCATGGATCGTCGACTGCGGGTGCACCACCACCTCCACCTCGTCGTACGGGAGGTCGAACAGGTGGTGGGCCTCGATCACCTCGAGGCCCTTGTTCATCAGCGTGGCCGAGTCGATGGTGATCTTCGCGCCCATGTCCCACGTGGGGTGCGCCAGGGCATCGGCGGCGGTGACCGCCTCGAGGTCGGCGGCCGCGCGGCCGCGGAACGGGCCGCCGGATGCCGTGAGGATCGCCCGGGCCACCCGGTCGCGGGTCAGGCCCTCCAGCAGCTGGAACAGGGCCGAGTGCTCGCTGTCGACGGGCACGAGGTCGGCGCCGGTGCGGGCGCGCACCGCCGCCACGAGGTCGCCGCCCGCCACCAGCGATTCCTTGTTGGCCAGAGCCACGGCAATGCCCCGCTCGAGGGCGGCGAGCGTGGGCGGCAGCCCGGCGGCCCCCACGAGGGCGTTCAGCACGATGTCGGGCTCGCACGCATCCATGAGCTCGCCCAGGTCGGCGGTGTGCCCCACCGTGCCGCCTCCTACCGCAGCCGCGGTGACCGCGATGCCGCGCGCATCGGCCTGTTCGGCCATCTCCCCCGCCCGCGACCCGCAGGCGAGCCCCACGCACTGCATGTCCGCCGCGCCGTCGATCACGTCGAGGGCCTGCGCCCCGATGGAGCCCGTTGACCCGAGGATGAGGACGCGCTTCACGACTGCGAAGGTATCACCGCGCCCGGGCACCGCAGCCGGTTCGCGGCGCGGCGCGACGCCTCAGGCGACGAGCTCCTGCGCGGTCTCGCAGAACGCCGCCACGAGCGCGGCGGAGGCCGCCAGGTCGCCCGGGTCGCAGGTCTCCACCACCTGGTGCACGTAGCGCGTGGGAATGGACACGCAGCCGGCAAGGGCCCCGTCGCCCGCGAGCTGCAGCTCGCGCGTGTCGGTGCCGCCGCGGCTCATGATCTCCACCTGATGCGGGATGCCCCGCTCATCGGCCACGCGCTCGAGGTGGTCGATGACCGCCCGCGGCACGATGACGCCCGAGTCGTACGCCTTGATGGCCGCGCCGTCGCCCACGGTGGACACCCGCTCGTGGGGCTTGGCCCCGGGGCCGTCGTTGGCGAGGGTGATGTCGATGGCCAGCCCGATGTCCGGACCCGTGCGCTGCGCCGCCACGCGCGCCCCCCGCAGGCCCACCTCCTCCTGCGTGGTGGCCACGGCCACCACCTCGCACTCATGGTCGCCCAGCTGCCGCATTGCCTGGATCATCACGTAGAGCCCCGCGCGGTTGTCGAGGCTCTTGCACGTGACCAGGTTGCCCAGCCGCGCGAGCGTGCGCTCGCGGGTGACCGGGTCGCCCTTGCGCACGATCTCGCGCACCTCATCGGCCGGCAGCCCCACGTCGATGTAGTGGTCGTCGGGCTTCGGCAGCGCCTTCCGCTCCTCGGGGCTCATGATGTGGATGGGCTTGGCGCCCATCACCCCGAGCAGGTCCTCGCGCCCGTGCACGATCACCCGCTGTGCCACCTTTGTCTTGGGGTCGAAGCCGCCCAGGGGCACCACGCGGATGTATCCGTCGTCGTCGATGTGCGTGACCATGAAGCCGAGCTCGTCCATGTGGGCGGCCAGCATCACGCGCGGCCCTCCCCCGCCGTTCCTCACCGCCGCCACGCTGCCCATGGGGTCGACCGAGATCTCATCCGCATGGGGCTCGAGCTCGGCGATGACCACCTCGCGGATGCGCTCCTCGCGCCCCGGGGCGCCGGGCGCCTCGCAGAGCCGGGTGAGCAGGTCGATGTCGAAGTCGGGCATGTCGGTCACAGCACGATCCATGTGGTGAGGAAGTATCCGGCCAGCGAGGCGAACAGCAGCGAGTCAAAGCGGTCGAGGATGCCCCCGTGGCCCGCGAGGATCTTGCCGGAATCCTTCACGCCGACGTCCCGCTTGATCATCGACTCGAAGAGGTCGCCCAGGTAGGCCGACAGGCACAGCGCGAGGCCGATGACGATCGACTGCCACCAGTTGATCCAGTCCATGTAGAGGCCCGCGAACCACACCGCGGCGGTGCCCACCACGAGACCACCGATGAAGCCCTCCCACGTCTTGTTGGGCGAGGTGCGCGGCGCGATCTTGCGGCGCCCCCACAGGCGCCCCGAGAAGTACGACGCGGTGTCGAACACCCACACGGCCACGAGCAGGTTGATGATCGCGCCGGCCCCATCGGGCAGGTCGCGCGTGAGCACCAGCACTCCGGCGGGCAGCGCGACGTACATGCCGCCCATCAGCACCAGTGCCACGCGCCCCGTGATGCCCTCGCGATCGGGCAGCGTGAGGGCAGCGATGGCCGCCAGGAACAGCCCGGCCGCCAGCGCGAAGAGCAGCGCCCTCTCGGGGGGCGACGCGGCCCATGCCAGCACCACGCCCAGCAGCGCCGTGGCGTACCCGGCCCACTGCAGGTGCCTGGGCACCCCCGTGAGTCCGTAGAACTCGAACAGGGCGGCCAGCGCCACCACCAGCGCGAACGCGGCGAACACCGGCCCGCCGAAGTACACGGCCGCCACGATCACGGCGATGCCGGGTATCGCGATGGCGATGCGGCTCATCATCGGGCCCCGAACCTCCTGGTGCGGTTGGCGTACTCCTCGAAGGCGGCGCGCAGGTCGTCGGGCCCGAAGTCGGGCCACATCGAATCCGAGAACACCAGCTCGGCGTAAGCCGACTGCCAGAGAAGGAAGTTCGACAGCCGCTGTTCCCCGCTGGTGCGGATGATCAGCTCCGGGTCGCGCATGTCGGGCGCGTACATGTAGCGGCCGAACTCCTCGTCCGGGGCGTCGGGGGCGGACTCGGCCACGAACCGCCGGGCGGCGTCAACGATCTCCGCGCGCCCCCCGTAGTTCATCGCGATGAACAGCCGCATTCGGTCATGGTGCGCGGTGCGCGCCTCGGCCTCGGCGATCTTGGCGAGCAGGGCGTCACCCAGCTGGTCGAGCCGCCCGATGAAGCGGATGGACACGCCCTCGGCGTCGAGGTCGGGCACCTCGCGGTCGATGAGCTCCGAGAACAGCACCATGAGGTCGTCCACCTCGTCCTGCGGTCGGTTCCAGTTCTCGGTGGAGAACGAGAACACCGTGAGGTCACGCACCCCCATGTCGCCCGCGGCGCGCACGACCCTGCGCAGCGCCTTGGCGCCCGCGCGATGGCCCGCGGACGTCGGCAGGCGCCGGCGACGGGCCCAGCGGCCGTTGCCGTCCATGATGATGGCCACCGATTCGGGCACCGCGGATCGCGGGGCCTCGGGCCGGCGGGAGGGGCGGGTGCCGAGCGCGATGCGCGCGGCCCGCAGGCGCGAGAGGAGCGCCATCACACCTCCATGATCTCGGCCTCCTTGCGGGCGAGCATCTCGTCGACCGCCTTCACCTCGGCATCGGTGAGCTTCTGCACCTCGTCCTGCGCGCGCGAGAGGTCGTTCTTCGACACCTCGCCGTCCTTCTCGGCCCGCTTGAACTCATTCAGCACGTCGCGGCGCACGTTGCGCACCGCCACGCGGGCCTCCTCGGCCATGCGGTGGGCCACCTTCACCAGCTCCTTGCGGCGCTCCTCGGTGAGCTGCGGAAGCGGCAGGCGGATCGTGTTGCCGTCGTTGCTCGGGGTGAGCCCCAGGTCGGACTCCTGGATGGCGCGCTCCACATCGGGGATCAGCGTCTTGTCGAAGGGCTGCACGGTGATGAGCCGCGCCTCGGGCGCGTGGATCTTGGCCACCTGCGGCAGGGGGGTCGGGGCACCGTAGGCGTCCACCTGGATGCGGTCGAGCAGCGTGGTGCTGGCACGGCCGGTGCGAAGCGCGGCGAACTCGCCGCCGAGGTTTTTCACGGCACCTTCCATGCGACGCCTGGCGTCGTCTATCCGCTCCTTCACGGTGCCTCCCCCTCAGGGCCCGTCCGGGCCGCTCACGACCGTGCCGACGTGCTCTCCGTCGAGCAGGCGGGCGATGTTGCCCTCGTCCTGCATGTTGAAGACCAGCAGCGGCAGGTCATTGTCCATGCACAGCGTGAGCGCGGTGGAATCCATCACGTGCAGGCCGCGCTCGATGACCTCCATGTGGGTGATGCGCGTGATCAGCTGGGCCGAGGGATCCTCCCGCGGGTCGGCCGTCATCACGCCCTCCACGTTGTTCTTCGCCATCAGGATGCACTCGGCGCCGATCTCCAGCGCGCGCAGCGCAGCCGTGGTGTCGGTGGTGAAGAACGGGTTGCCGGTGCCCGCGGCGAAGATGACCACGCGCTTCTTCTCGAGGTGCCGTATGGCCCGGCGGCGGATGTAGGGCTCGGCAACCTCCTGCATGGCGATAGCCGACTGGATACGCGTGGGCACGTCGAGCTTCTCGAGGGCGTCCTGGATCGCCAGCGCGTTGAGCATGGTGGCGATCATGCCCATGTAGTCGGCGGTGGCGCGATCCATGCCGCTGGCGGCACCGATGACACCCCGGAAGATGTTGCCAGCCCCCACCACCACCGCGACCTCCACATCGCGGTCGGTGGCCCCCTTCACCACGCGGGCCACCCCCGCGATGCGGTCGGGGTCGATTCCGTACCCCTGCTCGCCCATCAGCGCCTCGCCCGAGAGCTTCAGCAGCACCCGGGACCAGGCGGCATCAGCGGGCTGGTCGCTAATCCCCAAGCTGGTAGACCGTGAACCGCCGGATGGTGATGTTCTCGCCGAGCTCCGACGAGGTCTCCGCCCGGAGCTCCTCCATGGTGCGCTGCTTCTTCTCGGTGGCATCCCGGAAGAACGGCTGCTCGAGAAGGCAGATCTCGCCCAGGTGCTTGGCCAGCTTGCCCTCCACGATCTTCTCGCGGGCGTTCTCGGGCTTGTCCTTGGCCTGCTCGGCGTACACCTCGCGCTCGCGCGCCTTGTACTCCTCGGGCACGTCATCCACCGACACGTACGTGGGCTTCATGGCGGCCACGTTCAGCGCCACGTCGCGCGCGAACTGCTGGAAGCGGTCGGTGCGGGCCACGAAGTCGGTCTCGCAGTTGACCTCCACGATCACGCCCAGCTGGCCACCCTGGTGGATGTAGCTGGCGATCGTGCCCTCATTGGCCTCGCGGCCGGAGCGCTTCGCGGCGTCGGCCAGGCCCTGCTTGCGCAGCAGGGTGGCCGCCTCCTCCAGGTCGCCGCCCGACTCGGTAAGGGCCTTCTTGCAGTCCATCATGCCGGCGCCGGTCTTCTCGCGAAGCTCCTTCACGAGGGCGGCGGGAATCTGGGCGGTGCTCATGACTGCTCCTCCTCGGTGATGATGGCCTCGGCCACGATCTCCTCGGCCACGGCGTCGGCGGCCAGCTCGGATGCGGCCTCCTCCAGCACGGCCTCGGCGGCGGCGGCCTCCACGGCCGTCTCCACGTCGCCCTCGGCAGCGGCCTCCACGGCGACCTCGGCCACCACCTCGGCGGCCGCGGCAACCTCCACCGCGGCGGCCAGGTCGGCGTCGGCATCCTGCACCACCTCTGCCGCGGCCATCGCCACGGCGGCGTCGGCCTGCTCCACGGCAGCCACCTCGTCGGCGGCCGGGCGTGAGGCATCACGGGCCGCGCGGGCGGCGTCGGGGTCGCCTGCGGCCTGCGCCGCGGCGGCGGCCTCGCGGGCCTCCTCGTAGCCACCCTGCGGGTCGAGCCCCTTGCCCTCGCGGATGCCGTCGGCGATCACCGACAACACGAGCGAGCACGAGCGGATGGCGTCGTCGTTGCCCGGGATGATGTAGTTGGCCTCATCCGGGTCGCAGTTGGTGTCGACCAGGCCGATCACCGGAATGCCCAGGCGATTGGCCTCGCGCACGCCGATGGCCTCCTTCTTGAGGTCGACGATCACCACGGCGTCGGGGCGGCGCTGCATCTCGGCCACGCCGCCGAGGTTGGCCTCGAGCTTCACCAGCTCGGCCATGGCGGCGAGGCGCTCGCGGGTGGGCAGGAGCTCCAGCTGGCCGCCGGCCTTCTGCGCGCGCAGCTCATGCAGGCGGCGGATACGCAGGCTGATGGTGGACCAGTTGGTGAGCAGTCCGCCGAGCCAGCGGTGCGACACGTACGGCATGCCGGCGCGGATCGCCTGCTCGCGCACGGAGTCCTGGCACTGCTTCTTGGTGCCCACGAACATCACGGTGCCGCCGCGCTCGGCGACGTTGCGCGCGAAGGTGTGGGCGCGCTCGAGCAGGTCGAGCGTCTGCTCGAGGTCGATGATGTAGATGCCGCTGCGCTCCCCGAAGATGAATCGCTTCATCTTGGGGTTCCAGCGACGGGTCTGGTGTCCGAAGTGCACTCCGGACTCCAGGAGCTGCTTCATGGTGACGACGGCCACGCGTGGCGTCTCCTTGTTCGGTTCCGATTGATGTGCCCGTGCGCCGCCGCGGGGAACCGGATGATCCGGTCACCGCCCCGCGACCTCACGCGCCCGGGGTAGGGTGCGAAAAGGCGGCCGTTATCGGCCGAGCGGGCATATTAGCCGTCCCCGGCCGCCCGGGCACGCGCAGCGGCGAGCGCCGCCTCGAGGTCGGTCGGAAGCGGGCTCTCGAACGACAGGTGCTCACCGGTCTCGGGGTGGTCGAATTCCAGCCGGTAGGCATGCAGGAACTGCCGTCCCAGCCCATGGTCGGGTCGTCCCCGCCCGTACACGGGGTCGCCCAGCACCGGGTGGCCCGCGCTCTCGAGATGCACCCGCACCTGGTGCGTGCGACCGGTCTCGAGGCGGGCCTCCACGAGCGCCAGCGGCCCGATCTGCTCGAGCAGGCGGAAGTGCGTGACGGCCTCCCTGCCCCCGTGCACGAGCACGGCCTGGCGGGTGCGCCGGCGGGGGTCACGGCCGATCGGACGGTCAACCGTGAGGGCAGGCGGGAAGTCCCCGTAGACGAGCGCGAGGTAGCGCCGGCCGATCTCGCGGTCGCGCATCATGCGCGAGAGGCGTCGGTGGGTGCGCTCATCGCGGGCCACCAGCAGCAGCCCCGACGTGTCGCGATCGAGCCGGTGCACGATGCCCGGCCGTTCGGGGTCGGAGCCCCCGCCAGCGCCGGCGCCGACGAGGCCGTGCACCAGGGTGCCCGATGAGTGCCCGCGCGAGGGGTGCGTCACCATGCCCGCAGGCTTGTCCACCACCAGCAGCCGGTCGTCGGCGAACACCACCGGCACGCCCAGGTCCTCCGCCTGAAGCTCCGGGGCGCCGCGGTCGGGGGGCAGATCGGCCTCCACCACATCGCCCGCGGCCACCGCGTGCCGCTTGGCGCGCACCTCGCCGTTGACGGTCACCGCCCCGGCCTCGATCAGGCGCTGGGCCTCGGCGCGGCTCTCGATCGCATCGGCCCCGGCCAGCACGGCGTCGAGGCGACGCCCCTGCTCCTCCGCCCCGGCCACCAGCCGCAGGCGGCGGGCGTCAGTCATCGCCTGCCGAGAACACGATGGCCAGCACCAGCAGGATCGCCCCGAATGTGACGGCCATGTCGGCCACGTTGAATGGCGGCCAGGGCCCGATGGCGATGAAGTCGGTCACGCCGTCCCGGCTGATGCGATCGATGAGGTTGCCGATGCTGCCGCCGAGTAGCAGCCCGCCGCCGATGGGCACAAGGCGATGCTGACCGGCGTACGCCACCAGCACGATGGCGATGACCCCGATGGCGATCAGCGTGAGGATGGCGATCACGCCCGTGCTGCCCGAGAACAGGCTGAAGGCGATTCCGGTGTTGATGGTGTGCACGAAGTCGATGCCCGGGAGCACGTCCACGACCTCGCCGGGGGTGATCGTGGCGCGCACGATCACCTTCACGAGTTGGTCGATCACCACCACGGCGAGGGCGATCAGCGCCATCAGCCGGTAGCGCTGGCCGGCCTCGCGCTTCATCCGGCGCGATATCGCGTCGGGCAGCGCCTCGCGTGGCGTGCGCCCCTGCCCGGTCATGCGATCTCCCGGGCCAGAGCCGCCAGGCGCGCCTCGATCTCCGCGGCATCACCGTCGATCTCGATGAGCTTTCTCGCGCCGGATGAACCGCGCCTGAGGCGCACGGCGGAGGTGCGCACCCCGGCCGCATCGGCGAGGTAGGCGCACAGCGCGGCGTTGGACTGGCCCTTGTGGGGCGCAGCGGCGATCTGGATGCGCACGGCCCCATCTTGCACCCCCACGGCCGCGGTGCGCCGTGAACGGGGCACGGCCTTCACGGCCACCACCACGCCGCCATCACGGCGGGTGACCCACTCCGGTACCCCCGCGCCGCTCAGAAGAGCTCCAGCACCCGCACCACGACGGCGTTGATCACGTACAGCACGATCAGCGCCACGATCGGCGAGAGGTCGAACATCCCGAGCGGCGGGATCACCCTGCGAAAGGGGCGCAGGTACCAGTCGGTGCTCTCGTGGAAGAACCGCCAGAGGGCGCCGGTGACCCGCCCCGTGGGGGCAGCGGGCACCCACGAGAGCAGGATGCGGATGATCATCACGACGAGGAACACCGTGAACACGGCGTTGACGTAGTCGACGACCAGCGACATGCGGCCCTACAGCTCGGCCGCGCGCGCGGCAGCCGCGCGCACCGCCGCGGCGATGGCGTCCGGCGTGCCGCGCTCGTCCATCGCGGCGATACCGGCGGCCGTGGTGCCGCCCGGTGACGTCACCCGCGCCTGCAGATCGGCAGGATCGCTGCCGTCGGCCAGCAGCGCGGCGGTGCCCGCGAGCGCGCCCTGCACCAACGCGCGGGCCTCTGCCGGGGGCAGCCCCTCGGCCTCGGCGGCCGACTCCAGGGCGGCGGCGAGGTACGCGAGGAATCCCGGCCCGCTTCCGCCGATCGCCGTGGCCGCCCCGAACAGGTCCTCGTCCAGCACCACCACGGTCCCGAGGGGCGCGAGCAGCGCCCTCACCCCTTCCTCCCCCTCCGCGTCAAGGCCCTGCGCGGCCATGGCCACCACGCCGGCGCCATGGGCCACCGCAAGATTTGGCATCAGGCGCACCACCGGGTGCCCGGGGGCGGCCTCCGCCAGGCGGGCGGTGGGCCACCCGGCGGCCACGGACGCCAGCACCGCCCCGGGCGCCATGCGGGGCACGACGTCGCCCAGCACCGCGGCGAGGTCCTGGGGCTTCACGGCCATCACCACCACGTCGCACGCCGCGGCGTCCCCGGCCTGCACGCCGTGCAGAGCGGCGACCTGCTCGGCGCGGCCGGGCTGCAGGTCTTCCACGACCACGCGTGCGTGCAGCGCCAGGCCGGCGGCCATGGCGCCGCCCATGGCGCCCACGCCCACGACGCCGATGTCGGGGGCAGAGCGGCTCACGGGATCAGTACTGGTTGAAGAAGCCCTTCTCGAGCAGGCGCGCCCGCTCCTCCGCCGACACCTCGACGTTCCTCGGCGTGAGGAGGAACACCTTGTCGGCGATGCGGGACATGCCCCCGTCGAGGGCGTAGGTGAGACCGCTGCCGAAGTCGATGAGGCGCTTCGACAGATCGGTGTCGGTGGTCTGCAGGTTGAGGATCACCGGGATGGAGCGCTTGAACTTGTCGGCGATGTCCTGGGCGTCGTTGAAGCTGCGCGGGATGATGAGCGACACCTCGACGCCGCGGGACGACCCCCGGCCGCCCCCGGATCCACCGACGGGGCGCAGGTTGCGCGATGGCGACGGCACGCCAGGGTCGGAGTAGATGTCATCGAAGTCATCGCCGCGCGACGAGTACGAGCGCCGTGACCCACGATCGCGCGACCCGCGATCGTCGCGGTCGTCATCATCGCGCACGCGGGCGTTGGTCTCGCGGTCATGGTGGTCGTCGTAGTCGTCGTACTCGTCGTAGTCGTCATAGCCGTCGCCGGCCATGCCGAAGTACGCGAGCGTCTTCTGCCAGTAATCGTTCAGCGACATCTACGGCTGCTCCATCCGGGTCGGGTCGACGATTCCACGTCCGACGCGCACCATGGTAGCGCCAGCCTCCACGGCAACCACGAAATCCTGCGATGTGCCCATTGAGAGATCCCGCAGGTCGTGATCGGGGGACCACCTCCCGGCGAGCCCATCGCGCAGGGCCCTCAGGCGCTCGAACCACGGGCGGGAGGCCTCCGGATCGTCCGTGAAGGGCGGCAGGGCCATGAGGCCCCCCACCACGATCCCCGCCTGGGACGCCCGCGCCACGGCCGCGTCGAGCTCGTCGGGGGCGAACCCCCCCTTGCTCTCCTCGCCCGCGAGGTTCACCTGCAGCAGCACCCGCGCGGGGTGCTCCGCACGCCGGCCGATCTCCTCGATGAGCGACTCACGATCCACCGAGTGGATCAGGCGCACTCGCGGAAGCACGTCCTTCACCTTGCGGCCCTGCAGGTGCCCGATGAAGTCGAACGTCACGGCATCGTCGCCCCCGAGGGCCTGCTGCTTGGCCACGAGGTCCTGCAACCGGTTCTCGCCGATCACTCCGGCACCGGCCTCCACCAGCGCCGGTGCCTCGTGGGCGGGCACGTACTTGCCGGCCAGCACCAGTTCGGCGCTGCCCGCGGCTCGGCCCGACGCCCGGCAGGCGTCATCAATGCGCTCGCGCGCCTCGTCGAGCGCCGCCCGCAGGCGCGGCACGTCGATCACTTGCGCTCCTCGATCCACACCACGGCCGCCTGCCGTCCGGTCGCGGCGCCGTCGCGCCGGTACGAGAAGAACGCCTGCGCCTCGCATGCGGTGCACTCCGGTCGCACCTGGATGCTCCCCGACCGCAACCCCGAGTCCTCGAGCGCCCGTCGGCAGGCAAGGCCGAGGTCGAGGGCGTCCCCGACCACCACGTCTGCCCCATGCCGGGACGCCATCTCATGCCGCAGGTCGGCATCGACCGGGTAGCAGCAGGGCCCGACATGGGGTCCCACGGCCGCCGCGAGGGCGGCGGGGTCGGCGCCGGTGGCCCGCACGGCGGCGGGTATCACCCCCGCGCTGATGCCTCGCCACCCCGCGTGCACCGCTGCCACCACATCGCCCCTGTCGTCCCACAGGGCGATCACCGGGCAGTCGGCGCCCATCGCGAGGAGCGCCACGCCCGGCGCGCGCGGGACCACGGCGTCGCAGTCCGCGATTCCCTCGAGCGATCCGGCGAACGCCCCGCCC
>JBJTJN010000119.1:0-3812 GCA_046095485.1 Actinomycetota bacterium | reverse complement strand
GTGGCGATCTGCGCGCGCAGCTGCGCGAGGCCGGCACCGAGCCGTGGGAGTCGAAGTTGACCCCGGCGCACATCGCCGCGCTGGTCGACCTTCTGGCTGGAGGCACCATCGCCGTGCCGGCCGCCAAGGAGGTGCTGGCGGGCATGATCGAGACCGGAGACCAGCCGGCAGCGGTGGTGGACTCGAAGGGCCTGGGGGCGATGGACGAGTCGGAGCTCGAGGCCATCGTGGCCGAGCTGGTGGCCGCCAACCCGGACCAGGCCCAGCAGCTGCGCGACGGCAAGGACAAGGTGCTGGGCTTCTTCGTGGGCCAGGCGATGAAGCAGACGGGCGGCCGGGCGAACCCCCAGGCCGTCCAGAAGCTCGTCCGGGCCGCCGTCCTCGGCGACTGACCGACCCCAGGGCCGGGCCCCGCTCGCCCCCGGGGCAATTCCTCCGGTCGCCAGGGCAGCGCAAGGAACCGGGGCTTCGCCCCGGAGCCATGGCGGCACTGGTCTTTCCTCCGGAAATGCCCCGGGGCCGATCGTGGCCCGGCGTGGGGTATGCTCCCGCGCCGTGACCCAGCACACCCTCTCCGTCCTCGTGGAGAACAAGCCGGGCGTGCTCTCGCGCGTCGCCGGAATGTTCACGCGACGTGGCTACAACATCGACTCGCTCGCGGTGAGCCCCACCGAGGATGAGCACCGCTCGCGCATGACCATCACGGTGGACGCCTCGCGATTCCCGGTGGAGCAGATCACCAAGCAGCTCGACAAGCTCGTGAACGTGATCAAGGTGCGCGACCTCGACCCCGAGAACATGGTCGCCCGGGAGCTCGGGCTGTTCAAGGTGTCAACCGCGGGCACCTCGCGCAGCGACATCCTCGCCCTTGTCGACATCTTCAAGGGCGAGATCGTGGACGTGACGAGCGAGTCACTGATCATCCAGGCCACCGGCACCACCGCGGAACTCGAGAACCTCGAGGAGCTCCTGCGGAACAACGGTCTGGTCGAGATGGTCCGCACCGGCGTCGTGGCACTCGGCCGCGGCGGCAAGACCACCTAGTCGAAGAAAGACCAGATGAGCGACGAGCTGAAGATGATCTACGACGCCGACGCCGACCTCGGCGCCTTGGGTGGCAAGACCGTTGCCGTCATCGGCTACGGAAGCCAGGGCCACGCCCACGCGCTGAACCTCAAGGAGTCCGGCGTGAACGTGGTGGTGGGCCTTCGCCCCGACTCGCAGTCGGCCGCCAAGGCCAAGGCCGATGGCCTCGAGGTGCTCTCGCCGTCGGAGGCCGCCACGAAGGGCGACCTCGTGATGATCCTCGTGCCCGACGAGATCATGGGCGACGTCTACGCCCAGGAGATCGCCGATGGCCTCGAGCCCGGCAACATGCTGCTGTTCGCGCACGGCTTCGCGATCCACTTCGGCACCGTCACCCCGCCCGAGGGCGTGGACGTGGCCATGGCCGCCCCCAAGGGCCCGGGCCACCTGGTGCGCCGCCAGTACACCGAGGGCAAGGGCGTGCCCGGCCTCATGGCCGTCGAGGTGGACGCCACCGGCAACGCCGACGCCCTCGTGCGCGCCTACTGCAAGGGCATCGGCTGCACCCGCGCCGGCGTGATCCCCACCACGTTCCGCGACGAGTGCGAGAGCGACCTCTTCGGCGAGCAGGTGGTGCTCTGCGGCGGGCTCACCGAGCTCGTGCGCGCGGGCTTCGACACCCTCACCGAGGCGGGGTACCCGCCCGAGCTGGCTTACTTCGAGTGCCTGCACGAGGTCAAGCTCATCGTCGACCTCATGTACGAGAAGGGCATCGCCGGCATGCGGTACTCCATCTCCAACACCGCGGAGTACGGCGACCTCACGCGCGGCAAGCGCATCATCACCGACGACACCCGCGCCGAGATGCGCAAAATCCTCGCCGAGATCCAGAGCGGGGAGTTCGCCAACGAGTGGATCGCCGAGTACAAGGCGGGGCTGCCCAACTTCACCGCTACCGCGGAGGCCCAGGCCAACCACCCCATCGAGGTGACCGGCAAGAAGCTCCGCGGCATGATGGACTGGATCGACACCGAGTTCTGAGCCCGGGGGCTGCCGCATATGAATGACCGTCCTCGGATCCTCGTCACCGAGAAGATCGCCGATGCCGGAGTGGACGTGCTCCGGTCGGGCGGCGACGTCGACGTGGAGCTCGACTGGTCGGCCGACGAGCTGGCCGAGCGCATCGCGCCGTACGACGCCCTGGTGGTGCGCAGCGCCACCAAGGTGACGGCCGCCCTCATCGCCGCCGCGCCCGGCCTGAAGGTGGTGGGTCGTGCCGGCACGGGCGTCGACAACGTCGACGTGCCGGCAGCCACCGAGCGCGGAATCATCGTGGTGAACGCCGCGGGATCCAACGCGGTGTCGGCGGCCGAGCACGCCATCGCGCTCATGCTGGCCCAGGCCCGCAACATCCCGCAGGCGCACTCCGCGCTGGTGGACGGCCGCTGGGAGCGATCGAAGTTCGGCGGCATCGAGGTGACCGGCAAGACCCTCGGGGTCATCGGCTTCGGCAACATCGGCCAGCTCGTGGCCGAGCGCGCGATGGGCCTCGGCATGCGGGTGGTGGCCTACGATCCCTTCGTGGCCGACGCCCGCTACCGCGAGATGGGCGTGGAGAAGGCCGACTCGCTCGACGACCTCTACCCCGAGTGCGACTTCATTACCCTGCACGTGGCGTCCACCCCCGAGACCCGCGGCTTCATCAACGCGGACGCCCTGGGGAAGATGCGCGACGGCGTGCGAATCATCAACGACGCCCGCGGCGACCTCATCGTGGAGGCCGACCTGGTGGCGGCGATCGAGGGCGGAAAGGTCGCGGGCGCCGCGATCGACGTGTTCCCCGAGGAGCCCGCCACCGAGAGCCCGTACTTCGGCGTGGACGGCGTCATCGTCACCCCTCACCTGGGGGCATCCACCGGCGAGGCCCAGGAGCGCGCGGGCGTGGCCTGCGCCGAGCAGGTGGCCGCCGCCCTCACCGGGGGCGTGGTGACCAGCGCCGTCAACATTCCGGTGGTCTCGGCCGAGACCATGGCCACCGTGGGCCCGTTCCTTCCCCTGGCCGGCCATCTCGGCCGCCTGGCCGCGGGCATCGCGGGTGGCATCCATGGCTCGATCGAGGTCACCTGCGAGGGCGAGATCGCCGAGCACGACACCCGGCTGCTCGTCACCGCGGTGCTCGCCGGCGCGCTCACCGGCCACACCGTGGAGAGCGTGAACATGGTGAACGCCGCCGACCGCGCCCGCGAGCGCGGCATCGAGTGGAGCGACTCGGCCACGTCGGTTTCGCGCGACTACACCAGCCGCCTCAAGGTGCAGATCGGGGATGTCTCGGTGGCCGGCACCACCGTGGGCAGCACATCGCGCCCGCGCCTGGTCGAGGTGCTGGGCCAGTCGATCGAGCTGGAGCTCGCCGAGCACGTGGGAATCCTCCGCTACGCCGACAAGCCGGGCAAGATCGGCACCGTCGGCACGGTGATCGCCGGCCAGGGCATCAACATCGCCTCCATGGCCGTCGGCCGCTCGCTCGAGGGGCAGGCCACCATGGGCGTCACGGTGGACACCCCCGTGCCGCCCGAGACCCAGGCCGCCATCGCCGAGGGCGCCGACGCAGAAGTGTGGTTCGTCGAACTCGACGTCTAGCCCGCGCCCGGCGCGGCAGTAGTACCCCCGCCGAATACCACAGCAGTGCGGCAGGCCCGTCACATGGGGGTGGCGGCCACACCCCGAAACCGGATCGGCAATTGCGGGGGCCGCAAAATCAAACTACCCCGCAGAGATAGCCGCCC
>JBJTJN010000118.1:0-2533 GCA_046095485.1 Actinomycetota bacterium | reverse complement strand
GATCGACTCGGTCATGGGAATCGTCAACGGCACCACCAACTACATCCTCAGCGAAATGCGCAAGAGCGGCATGTCGTACTCCGACGCCCTCGGGCAGGCGCAGGACCTGGGCTACGCCGAGGCCGACCCCACCGAGGACGTCGGCGGGGCGGACGCCGCGGCCAAGATGGCGATCCTCTGCTCCATCGCGTTCCACACCCGCGTGCTCATCGACGACGTGCCCTACTCGGGAATCGACGACCTGCAGTCGGAGGACGTCCACATCGCCGCGGAGCTGGGGTTCGTGATGAAGCTGCTGGGCATCGCGCGCCTGGTGGATGGCGCGGTGTCGGTGCGGGTGCACCCGGCGCTGGTGCCGGCCGACCACCCACTGGCCGCCATCGACGGCGCCGACAACGCCGTGCTGCTCGAGAGCAGCATGGTGCGGCAGATCATGCTGGTGGGCCCTGGCGCCGGCGGCACCGAGACCGCCTCGGCTGTGGTGAGCGACGTGCTGTCGATCCTCGGCAGCCGCCCCGGGTCGTTCCTGGGCGGTGCCCTCGCGGACGCCGGTCGCCCCATGGCGGCCGACGACGCCCTCGAGAGCGCGTTCTACCTGCGCCTCGAGGTGGCCGACGAGCCCGGCGTGCTGGCGCGGGTGTCGGCGGTGCTGGGCGAGAGCGGGGTGTCGATACTCACCGTGCTGCAGCGGGGCGAGGGCGACAGCGCGCGCCTGGTGATGATCCTTCACCGCAGCCCCGAGGCCCAGGTGGCAGAGGCCATCGGCCGCCTCGCCGATATGCCGGAGGTCACCGCCCCGCCGGTGCTCATCGCGGTGGTCGGGAGCGGCGAGGCCCCGCGATGACGGCCTCGGCCCTGCGCGGCACGCCGCTCATCGAGCGCTACCGCGAGTTCCTGCCGATGACCGACGCCACGCCGGTGATCAGCATGGGCGAGGGCGCCACCCCGCTGGTGCGGCTCGACAAGCTGTCCGAGTGCCTCGAACTCGACGTGCACGTGAAGCTCGAGGGCCTCAACCCCACGGGATCGTTCAAGGACCGCGGCATGTGCTTCGCCATGAGCAAGGCCGTGGAGCAGGGCGCCACGGCGGTGATCTGCGCCAGCACCGGCAACACCTCCGCGGCCGCCGCGGCCTACGCCGCGCGCGCGGGCCTCACCTGCGCGGTCATCATCCCGGGCGGCAAGATCGCCCTGGGCAAGCTGGCGCAGGCGCTCATCTACGGCGCCAAGGTGCTGGCGGTGGACGGCAACTTCGACGACGCGCTGCGCATCGTGCGCGAGCTGTCCGAGAACCACCCCATCGCGCTGGTCAATTCGCTCAACCCCTTCCGGCTCGAGGGCCAGAAGACCGCGGCGTTCGAGGTGTGCGACGCCCTGGGCGATGCCCCCGACGTGCTGTGCATCCCGGTGGGCAACGCCGGCAACATCTCGGCGTACTGGATGGGATTCGGCGAGTACCGCGACGTCGGCCGCTCGACGCGCCTGCCGCGCATGATGGGATTCCAGGCCGAGGGATCGGCCCCGCTGGTGCGCGGCGAGGTGGTCACCTCTCCCGAGACCATCGCCACGGCGATTCGCATCGGCAACCCGGTGCGCGGCGAGCAGGCCATGGCCGCCATGAGCGACTCGGGCGGCGGGGTGGACAGCGTGACCGACGAGGAGATCCTCGCCTCCTACCGCATGCTGGCCAGCAGCGAGGGCGTGTTCTGCGAGCCGTCGTCGGCGTCCAGCGTGGCAGGGCTCATCAAGGCGCATGCCGCCGGAAGGTTCACCCCGGGTGAGCGCGTGGTGTGCGTGCTCACCGGCAACGGGCTGAAGGATCCGGATACCGCAATCGCCCAGAGCGGTGGGGTCACCGAGATCCCCGCCGACTACGCGGCCGCCGAGAAGGCGCTCTATGGGGACTGACGCCGCCGCGCTCACCATCACGGCGCCCGCCACCTCGGCCAACCTCGGGCCGGGCTTCGACGTGCTGGCACTCGCGCTCGACCTGGCCAACGAGGTGGTGATCCGCCGCCGCCCCGGACCCCTCGAGGTGCACGTGCACGGCGAGGGGGCGGGGGAGGTGCCCGAGGACGAGGGCAACCTGCTGTGTCGCGCCATGCTGCTGGGCCTGCCCCACCTGGACGGCCTGGAGATCACCTGCCGCAACCGCATCCCCTTCGGCCGCGGCCTGGGGTCGTCGGCCGCCGCGGTGTGCGCGGGGCTGGCGGCCGCCAATGCGCTGGGCGACCTGCGCTGGGCCCCCTCGGACATCCTTGCCCGCGCCATCGAGCTCGAAGGCCACGGGGATAACGCTGCGGCCTGCCTGGACGGCGGCATCACCGCGCTCGTGCCCGGCCCCCGTGCGCTTCGCGTGGAGCCGCCGGATGGGCTGGCGCTGGTGGTGGTAATCCCCTCATCGCGCGTGAGCACCGACGCGGCCCGCGGGTCGATGCCCGCCGAGGTGCCCGTGAGCACCGCCGCCCACTCCATCTCGGCCACGGCCGGCTTGCTGCTCACCCTCGAGAGGGGCTGGGTGGATGAGATCCCC
>JBJTJN010000117.1:0-8966 GCA_046095485.1 Actinomycetota bacterium | reverse complement strand
GTCACCGACGTGAGCGACGTGGGGCGCACCCTGGCGGTGATGATCGGGCTCGGGGTGTCCGTGGACTACGCGCTGTTCGTGGTGACGCGCCACGCCCAGCAGGTGGCCGAGGGCATGGATGTGCGCGAATCGGTGTCGCAGGCCACCGCCACGGCCGGCCGCGCGGTGGTGATCGCGGGTGGCACGGTGGCCGTGGCGGTGCTGGGGCTCGCTGCGGCAGGCATCCCGTTCGTCACCCGCCTGGGGCAGAGCGCGGCCATCGCCGTGGTGGTCGCGGTGCTCGCGGCAATCACGCTGCTGCCGGCCGCACTGGCGATCGCCGGCACCGGCTTGGGGCGCTGGCGCATCCCGTTCGTGTCGGGCCCCCGGCCCGTGGACCTCGACGCCCCGCCCGATCGCATGCACGGTTGGGCCCGATGGTCGCTCACCGTCACGCGCAAGCCATGGCCGTTCCTCATCGGTGGCCTTGCCGTGCTGCTGCTGCTGGCCGCGCCGGTGCTGCGCATGGAGCTGGGGCAGGTGGATGCCGGAAGCGACCCGCCGGGGTCGACCACCCGCGAGGCCTACGCGCTGATATCCAGCGGATTCGGCCCGGGGTTCAACGGACCCGTGCAGATCGTGCTCGAGGGCCCGCTGGCAAAGCAGAGCGCCCTCGCGGTGGCCGACCGCGCGCGTGATCTGGCGGGGGTCATCGAGGTGTCCCCGCCGGTGAGGTCGCCCATCGCCGATGTCGCGCTGATCAACGTGGTGCCGGCCACCGCCCCGGCGAGCCCGCGCACCACCGAACTGGTGGAGAAGCTGGCGGAGCGCCTTGAGCCCGTGGCGGGCGCGGGCACCGCGGTGTACGCCACCGGACTCACCGCGGTGGGGGTGGACCTCTCCGACCGCGTGGCGTCACGCCTCCCGTGGTTCATCGGGGTGGTCATCCTCATCTCGTTCGTGCTGCTGATGTTCGAGTTCCGATCGCTGCTGGTGCCGCTGCAGGCCGCGGTGATGAACCTGCTCTCGGTGGGGGCGGCGTTCGGCGTGGTGGTGGCCATCTTCCAGTGGGGAGTCCTCCGCGAGCAGATCGGCGTGCCCGAGGCCGTGGCCATCGAGGCCTGGGTGCCGATGATGATGTTCGCGATCCTCTTCGGGCTCTCGATGGATTACGAGGTGTTCCTGCTCTCGCGGGTGCGCGAGGGCTGGGAGCAGACCGGCGATGCCCATCGCTCGGTCGCCCTCGGGCTGGCGACGACCGCCCGGGTGATCACCGCGGCCGCGCTCATCATGGTGAGCGTGTTCCTGGCCTTCGTGCTGAATGACAGCGTCATCGTGAAGATGCTCGGCATCGGCCTGGCGACTGCGGTGCTCGTGGACGCCACGATCATCCGGCTCATGCTCGTGCCGGCCGTGCTGAGCATCTGCGGCAAGTGGAACTGGTGGCTTCCCGGCCGGCGCGGGCAGGACGGCGATGGGCCGGGGACAATCACGTCATGACGCCTCCCGCCGCGAATCCCGAGCCCCGCCCCGATCGCATCACCATGCTCACGGGCGCCCGCCCCCACACGGAGTTCGGCCACGATGACGTGGATGCCGAGGCCGAGCTGGTGGTGCTGCGCACGGCCGACCACAAGCACTGGGACGGCCTGCTCATGCGGCCGCGCACCGATGTGGCCGGCCGTGCCGGCACCCTGGCGATCATCGTGCACGGATCGCTCGGCAACTACATGGGCGGCGTGCCGCGCCGCATGGCGTTCGAGCTCGCCCACCACGGATACCCGGCCCTGTCGATCAACACGCGCATGGCCAACTTCGGGGTGGTGTACGGCGGCGGCCACTTCGACGACACCCCGCTCGATGTCGCTGCGGCCCTCGACCTGGCCCGCGAGATGGGCTTCCAGCGCGTGGTGCTGGTGGGCTACAGCCTGGGAGCGAGCATCGTCACGCATTACCAGGCGCGCGAGCACCCGCCCGAGGTGGTGGGCCTGTGCACGTTGGCGCACCCGTGGAGCCTCCCGGAGTCGATGCGCGCGCGGTGGACCCGCCTGCGCGCCCGGCCGTCGTATACCGAGATGGCCCGCATGGCGCTGCGGGCGGGCGTGGACCGCGACGGCGGGGACGACGTGGTGGTGGTGCACCGCGGGGCCGGCCCCAGCGACGCACCGTTCGACGCCGAGGCCTGGTCGCTGCGGTGCTGGTGGCAGTGCCGCGGGCCGGAGTCGCGCAATCCGGTATCGGTGGACCGCATCCGCGACGTCGGGGTGCCGGTCGCGCTGATCCAGGCCGGGGACGACCCGGTGCTGCCCGGTGGCGACGGCGACGCACTCGCGGAGGCCGCCACCGCGGCGGGCCTGCCGGTGCACTTGGAGCACGTGCCCGGTGCCGACCACACGTTCTGGGGCAAGGTGCCCGAGGTGGCCGACCGCGCCGTGGCGTGGATGGACTCCCTGCCGCACGATGGCCCGGCGGCCGTGCCGCCACACCGCCCGGCGTCCGGAACCGCGCGCCTCGTGACCATCAAGGGCGACGACGGATCACTGCACGACGCCGTGCTCGAGCACAACGACGCCGCCACCGAGCAGCGCGCACAGCAGACCGGGCGCCGCACGGCGATCATCCACCTGCACGGCAACCAGGGGAACATGAGCGTGGGCGCGCTGAGGTTCCTGCGCCGCCCGGTCGCGGGCCTGGGGCTTCCGCTGCTCACCATGGACACCCGCATCGGCAACGTGTCGCAGCTGTTCGGCACCGCGGTGCTGGAGGACGTGCTCGACGACGTGCGCGCCGGCGCCGCGTGGCTGGCGGGGGAGGGCTTCGACCACCTGCTGCTCAGCGGATACTCGCTGGGCGCCACCGCGGCCATCTACTGCGCGGCGCATGACGTGGGGCTGCCGCTCGTGGGCGTCGCCGGGCTCGGAACGGCCTGGAGCCTTCCGGAGTCGAGCCGCGCCCGCATGGACCGCTGCGGATCGGCCCCCTCGTATGACGAGCTGGTGGAGCTCTGCAGGCCCTACGCCGACGCCGCCCCTGAGGAGGACGTCAGCCTGGTGATCCACCGCATGTACCTGCCCGACGACGCCCCGCACGCAGCCGGCGTGTACACGGCGCGCACCTGGTGGCACTCGCGCGGGCCGGATTCGCAGGCCGCCAAGGCCCACCTGCAGATCGGGCGCATCGACGCACCGGTGCTGCTGGTGCAGGGACCCGAGGACATCATCGTGGATCCCGGCGACGCCGGGCGCCTCGCGGCCAGCGCGCGCGAGGCGGGCCATGAGGGCGTCACCGTGAGGATGGTGGAGGGCGCCGGGCACGACTTCGGCGACCACGACGCCACCTTCGCCGCCATCAGGGACTGGCTGCTGGCGAACGCCTAGGGAAGGGAAGCCGACCCCGGGTGGAGAAACCGCAGGCCATGACGACGCCCCGCACGCTCACCCTGTCGGACGCCGCCGAGGTGTGCGGCACCACCAAGAAGGCCCTCGAGAGGCGCGCCGAGCGCGGCACGCTCGAGGTGTCGCGCCGGGGTGGCGTGCGCGTGGTGGAGGTGGCGGAACTCGTGCGCGTGGGCCTGATCGACGTCGGGAGCCCCGTGCAGGTGCCCACCGGCGGCAGCGCGCTCGACCGCCCGCTGGCCGTGCTGGCCCGGCGCCTCGCCGAGGCCGACGCCGACCTGCGTGAGCTTCGCGCATCGCTCGATGCCACCGAGGCAGCCCTTCGCAGGGCGCGCGAGGATGCCCGTCTGCTGCGCACGCGGCTGGCACAGGCAACGCCTGCGGGCGACCTGCTGGCCGAGACCGCCTAGGCCCGCCGCGTGCCCTGGGGCCCGGCCGCCTGGTGATGCCGGGGCCAGGCCATGACGCGCCGCAGCGAGGCCGCCCGTAACCACGGTACCTCCGCCCGCCGGCACCGGTAGCGTGCAGGAGGTGGAGGATCTTCCCCAAGGCGATGACGTGGTGGTGGAGCTCCGCCCCGGCGCGGCGGCGGGGGAATCGCCCACGGCCGGGGATGAGGCGCGGCCCGGCACCCCGGAGGTGGACGCTCCCGAGGTGGACGCCCTCGCGGTGATCGGCGTGCCCGGCGCGTTCGCCGCCCTCGAGGGCCACCGCGCGCTGTCGGCAGGCAGCGACGTGATGCTGCTCACGGGCGATGTCGCGCTGGCCGACGAGGTGGCCCTCAAGCGGCGCGCGGCCGATGCCGGGCGGCTCGTGCTGGGGCCCGGAAGCGATACGGCGATCATCGACGGCATCGGCATCGGCATCGCGAACGTGGTGGCGGCAGGGCGCATCGGCGTGGTGGCCACCTCGGGGTCCGGGGCGCAGGAGGCCTCGGTGCTGCTCGACCGCTTCGGGCTCGGCGTGAGCCGCGTGCTGGTGACCGGCCCGCGCGACCTCACCGACGAGGTCGGGGCGGCGTCGTCGATCGCGGCGATGCGCCGCATGGCGGATGACCCGCACACCGACGCCGTGGTGCTCGTGGCCGAGGGGTTCTCGGCGCGCGGCGCCGAGGCCGCGCTCGCGGCGCTGGCGGCGTGCGGCAAGCCGGGGTCGGCATGCATGGTCGGGGCCGAGGGGCTGTCGGCACCGGATGGCGTGGCGCTGCACGGCGTGATCGCCCAGGCCGTGGTGGCCGCAGCGCGCCGTGCCGGCGCGCGGCCCGTGATTCCCGCGGCGGAGTCCACCGGCTGGGTGAGCGCCGGGCACGTGCGAGGCATCTTCTCGGGGTCGGCCCTGTGTGCCGAGGCCGCCGCGGTGCTGGCGGCCCGGCTCGGCCGCGTGGTGTCCAACACCCCCGCGGGCGCGGCGGAGTACCTCGACCCCCGCGACGTGGTGCGCGGCAATGCCTGCCTCGACCTGCAGGCCGAGTCGACCGCCCACGGCACTCCGCACCCGCTGCTCGACCCCTCGCGGCGCGCCGAGTTGATCGGCGACACGGTGTCCGACCAGACCGTGGCGGTGATCCTGCTCGACGTCATCCTCGGGCGGGGCGCGCACCCCGACCCCGCCGGCGCCCTGGCCCCGGCCATCGCCGATGCCCTGCAGGCCCGGCCGTCGCTGCAGGTGGTGACGCACGTGTGCGGCACCGAGGCCGACCCCCAGGTGCTGTCGCGGCAGGAGGACCACCTCACGCGGGCCGGCGCCCGGGTGGCGCCTACAAGCGCGCAGGCTGCGCGGCTGGCCGCCGCGCTCGTGCGGCCCGCGCGCTGAGGCCGGCCATGCGGGTGCGCATCGCCACCTATTCGGCGATGCCGCGCGGTGGCGCGGTGCATGCGCGCTGCCTTGCCGAGGCCCTGGCCGCGCGGGGGCACCACGTGGAGCTCTGGGTGCTCACCATCGAGGGCTCGGGCCTTGTGGTGGGGCCGGGCGTGGCCACCCACCAGGTGCCGCTGCGCCCCGTGGCGGGCGAGTCGGCAGCCGATCGCGTGGACCGGGCGGCCGCCACGCTGGCGGACGCCCTGCGCGATATGCGCCCTGCGGATATCCACCACGCGCAGGACCTCCTCTCGGCGCGCGCGCTGCTGGCGCTGCGCGCCGACGGCGTGGTGCCCCACGTGGTGCGCACGGTGCACCACGTGGAGGCCTTCGAGGACCGCTTCCTCGAGGAGTGCCAGCGGGCATCGATCCAGGACGTGGACCGCTGCATCGCGGTGTCGGGGTTCTGGGCCGACCGGCTGCAGGACGAGTTCGGCGTGCAGGCCGACGTGGTGCCCAATGGCGTGGAGGCCGATCGCTTCGGCGGCTGCACCCTGTCGCGCGACGAGGCCGGGGCGAGGATGGGCTGGCCGGGCCGCACCGTGGTGCTCGCCGTGGGCGGCGTGCAACCGCGCAAGGGCAGCCGCGTGCTGCTGGAGGCCTTCGCCCGCGCGCGCGGGCGCCTGCCCGGCAACCCGCTGCTGGTGGTGGCCGGTGGCGACGGGTTCTTCGCCGACCCCTCGGCGGCGGCCGCCTGGGAGGACGATGCCGTGCGCCTGGGGCTCGTGGTGCACCGGGGACCGGGCGCGCCGCCCGATGCCGATGTGGCGCGCATCGGCGTGGTGGACGACGACGACATGCCGGCGCTGTACCGCGCGGCCGACGTGCTGGCGTTTCCGTCCACGCGCGAGGGCTTCGGCCTGGTGGTGGTGGAGGCCATGGCCGCGGGCCTGCCGGTGGTCACCAGCGACATCCCGGTTCTGGCGGAGTTCCTGCGCGATGGCGACGACTGCCTCATGACCCCGGTGGGCGACTCCGGGCCGCTGGCCCAGGCGCTCGTGCGCCTGGTGAACGACGACGACCTGAGGGACCGCCTCATCGCGAGCGCGCGCCACACCGTGCGCCGCCATACGTGGGACGAGGCAGCGCGCCGCGCCGAGGACATCTACGCGGGGGTGGTGGAGCAGTGAGCGTGGCCGCCGTCGACCTGGTGGAGCACGGGGCGCTTCGCGTGGTGGCCGCCCGCGGGTGGCCGGGCTCGGCGCTCGTGGTGTCGCCCGATGGGGCCTGGGCCGCCGTGGCCCTGCCGGGCCGGGTGGTGGTGGCGCGCCTCCCCGACCTCGACGACGTGCGCGAGATCGCCGTTTCGGACGTGCGCTCGATGGCCGTCGTGGGTGCCGATCGGCTTGCGCTGGCACCGCGCCGCGGGCTGTTGGTGATCGACGATCCGGCCGGTGCCGCGCGCGTGGGCCTGAGATCGCGCGCTCCTGGCCGGCTCTCGCTTTCGGCGGGCCCCCACGGCAGGCTCGCTGCGGTGGGCGATCGCGCCGCGCTGCCGCGCGCCACGGTGGTGGCCAGGTCGGATGAGGCACGCCGGCGTGACTGGACCGCCGCGGTGGACGGGGCAACGGCCGCGGCGTGGCTGGATGACGACCTCGCGGTGGCGGCCGGCGCCGACCTGGTGCTGGTGCGGGCCGGCGAGGAGCACGCACGCGCCCCATCGCCCTTGGGCGAGCGCATCACCGCCGTGGCATCCGTCCCCGGAGGCGTGGTGATCGCCGGGCAGGGCGACCGCGCGATGATCCACGCGGTGCGACCGGGCGCGGCGCGGCCGTCGCTCGAGGTGCATCCCGGCACTGCCCGGGCGCTTGCGGCAGCCGATGGAGTTCTGGTGGTCTCATCGCGGTCGCTCGGCGAGCGGGTGACCGTGCACGACCTGGCCACGGGCGATCGCACGGCGTCGCTGCGCGGCGTGTCCCTGGGGGCGCCCGCACCGGGCGTGGTGGTGGCCACTGGCCGCGAGGGCACGGTGGTGCTGGCGCCCTGAGGGGGATTTCGCGGGGCCGTGGGGAATAGGGCCCGGACAGTCCCCGTTCGCGTATCCCCGGAGGTCCTCGCAACATGAAGCTCAACACCAAGTTCCGGCGCCCGAGCGCATCGATGGTCATCGCCACCACCGCGCTCGTGATCGCCGCGGGTGGTGCCGGCGCCTACGCCCAGAGCCAGATCAACGGCAGCCAGCTGGTGAACAAGTCGGTGAAGAACGCCAAGATCGCCAACCAGGCGATCAACAACCGCACCCTGGCGTCGAACAGCGTGCTCGCCAGCACCCTGGCCCCCGGCGCGATCTCCACGCGCTTCCGCGAGCAGAACTCCGGCTCGCTGCCATCGGGCCAGCAGACCACCATCTACATCGCCTGCCAGTCCAATGAGGACATCGTGGGCGGCGGCTTCGGCGGCATCTACCCCACGAGCCCGGTTGGCCCCGCCAACCCGCAGGCGCACGTGGCGTTCAGCCGCCCATCGATGCCCAATGGCGTGATGCCCACGAACGGCCAGATCCCCACCGGATGGGCCGTGAGCGTGGTGAACGAGAGCAACAACGCGATGATCGCCTCGGCGTACGCGGTGTGCCTGCGCGCGTAGCGCGGCACCTCGGCAGGTGGCCCCGTCCGCTTCGCGCGGGCGGGGCCGTCAGCCCCCTTCGAGCTCGCGCGTGACCCGCGCGAGGCCCGCGACCTCGACAGGATCATCCTCGAGCGCGGGCACCGTGGTGATCGGCGGCGCGTCGAGCGCGTTCGCGATGCTCCGTATCTCGTGTCGGTCGGCCGCCGATCGGGCCCTGGCCGCGGTGAGGGCGTCGGTGGCACGCATGGCGAGGCCCTCGGGATCGGCCGCACCGGCACCGCGGAGCAGGTCGGCAAGGCCTGCGGGCGGGTGGTCCCCGCCACCGGGCTGCGCATGCACGCGGTTCACCACCACCGCGCCCAGCGGATAGCGGTCGTCGCGCAGGCGGCGCCAGAGCGAAATGGCCTCGCCGGCCGGCTCGGGGCGCGGTCCGGTGACCACCACGAAGCGCGATGAGTCGGACGCCAGCAGGAACCTCACGGCCGATGCCCGGTCGCTGAAGCCCTGGTACATGCCGTCGAACGACTGCAGGAACTCCGAGATGTCGGTGAGCAACTGGGCTCCTGTGAGGCGCTCGACCACCGACATCACCATGTGCCCGCCGGCCTGCAGCGCCCGCCACCCGGTGCGCCCCGCGCCTGCACGCGGGCCGAGCAGCAGGCGAAGGCCCCGGCCCTCCATGAACCGCGTCATGCGCTCGGGGGCATCGAGGAAGTCCAGGGCGTTGCGCGCCGGCGGGGTGTCCAGCACCACGGCGTCGTACTCGCCCGAGTCCACCAGCTCGTGCAGGCGCTCCACCGCCATGAACTCCTGCGCGCCCGACACGGCACTCGACAGGTGCCGGTAGACCCGGTTGCGCAGGATCTTCTCGCGGGCGGCGTCATCGGGCGCCTCGCGCGCCACCAGGCGGTCGAAGGTGGCCTGCGGGTCGAGCTGCAGGGCGTCGAGCGTGCCCAGCATGCGCATGCCGGCGGCCTTGATGCGCGAGGGGTCCACGCGGTGCGGGGCGTCGCCCAGGTGGTCGATGCCCAGGGCGCTGGCCAGGCGGCGCGCCGGGTCGATGGTGACCACCGCCACGCGTGCCCCGCGGGCGGCCAGCCCGAGGGCCAGCGCGGCCGACACGGTGGTCTTGCCCACGCCGCCCGCCCCGGCCACCACCAGCAGCGG
>JBJTJN010000116.1:0-15304 GCA_046095485.1 Actinomycetota bacterium | reverse complement strand
CCTCCACCACCGTTGCCCCGTGCACCTGCGTCATGCACGTGGCGCGGTCGGCATCGAAGCCCATCGCCCCGGCGAGCGCCAGCCGGTTCGCGCGCACGTCCGCCGGGTCGTCCCCCGTCGTCGGACCGAGGTTGCGCGAGGCGAAGGCACCCGTGCTGACCCCGCCTACGCGCGTGCTGAACGCGACCCTCACGGGGCCTCCGGTGCCCATGCCGATCACGGCGGGCGCGCTCACGGGTTGCCCGAGGCCTGCGCGAGGGCGAGCGCCATCTGCTCGTCGCGCCCGGTCACCTGGCCGTCCAGCATCGCGGCGCGCACCGAGCGCAGCGCGCGCCCGATGGCCGGCCCCGGGGCCACCCCGGCCGCCACGAGGTCCGCGCCGGTCACCTCCGGGGCGGCGTCGCGCCACTCGGCCCACCAGCGAGCCACGACATCGGCGCCCCCGACGAGTGCCCCCACCTGCGCGGCAGGGGCCATCGCGTGGAGGGTCGCGTCGATGCGCGACGGGGGCAGGTCGCCCTGCAGCTCAGGCGCCCGGTCGAGGCCCGCCCGCACCTCCGCAGCCAGCGCGCGCGCCCAGGCCGCGATCGCGGACCCCCGTGCGTCGACCGGGCGCACCCCCAGGCCGAGGCGCAGCGCCCACGGCGCCGGTGCCGGGGCCCCGGGTCGCGCGAGCGCGCTCACCAGCGCCGCGAGGCGGTCGTCGCGGCGCTCATCCGCATCGGGCCACGGCACGCCAAGGGCCTGGGCCATCGCGAGCGCCACGGCCGCGGAATCCTCGGCGAGCAGCCGCGCGGCCTCGTCGGCGACCCGGCTGCTGCCAAGGCCGACGGACGGCGCGGCCGCCCGGGCCTCCGCCTCGGTGCCCTCCTCCATCCGGAAGCCCAGCCGTGCCGCGTACCGCAGCGCCCGCACCACCCTGCTGGGATCCTCCACGAACGCGCCGGGCCGCAGGGCGCGAATTCGCTCCGACGCGATGTCGGCGCGCCCATCGTGGGGATCGATGATCCCCCCCGCTCCCTCACCATGCAGCACGTACGCGATGGCGTTGACGGTGAAGTCGCGGCGGGCGAGGTCGTCGAGCAGGCCGCCGGGCTCGACATCGGGAAGCGCGCCCGGCTGCGCATAGGTCTCACGGCGCGCGGTCACCAGGTCGAGGTGCCGCCCATGCGCGAGTTCGATGCGCGCGGTGCCGAACCGCGGATGCGCGATCACGCTGCCAGCCAGTTGGTGCCCCACCGCACGGGCGAGGGCGATCGCGTCGCCCTCGACGACGAGGTCGACGTCGGGGCCGTGCGTCACGCCGAGCAGGGCGTCCCGCACGGCGCCGCCCACCAGGCACACCCGAGGGGCGTCATCGGGCCAGGCGATGCGCGACAGCGCCGCATCGGCGCCGGCCCAGGCGCCCACCGCGATAGCATCTTCGTCATGGGAGATCACGTGGCGCGCAACCTCCACGCCTCGGCGCCGATCGCCCTCGACGGCCTCGCAGATGCCATCGCGCGCTGGGAGCCATGCTCGCTCGAGGAGCTGCAGTCGGCGTCGGCGCGCATCCAGCGCGAGGTGCGCGAGTGGGCCGGGGACCCCGCGAACGCCGAGCGACCCATCAGCGAGTCCCCCGTCTACCTCGACCGCATGGCCGTCGAGGTGCTCATCGAGCGCCGGTTCTTCACCGAGTAGCCCCGATCACCGCCACGGCCTCGATCTCCACCGACGCCCCCGCGGGGAGCGCCGCCACGCCGATCGTGGCGCGAGCCGGGGGGACCTCGCCGAACGACTCGGCGTAGACGGCGTTCATCGCGCCGAACTCGCCGAGGTCGGTCATGAAGACCGTGGTCTTGACCACGTCGTCCATGCTGCCCCCCGCCGCGCGCACTATGGCGGCGACGTTCTCGAGGCACTGGCGGGTCTGCCCGCCCACGTCGGCAGCGGCGAGATCGCCTGCCGGCGTGAGGGGCACCTGCCCCGACACCCACAGCACTTCGCCGCCCGACGCCGCGATGGCCTGGCTGTAGGGCGCGCCGGCCACCGGCGCGGGCGCATCCTCGGTCCTCACGGCCCGTCGCGACATCGCTACCTCCTCACGGGCACGCCGTCGCGCGCCATCGCCGCCTTCACCTCGCCAACCGTATACACCCCGTCGTGGAACACCGAGGCGGCCAGCACGGCGTCGGCGTGCCCGTCGGTCACCGCCCGGGCGAAGTGCTCGAGGGTGCCGGCGCCACCCGAGGCGATCACCGGCACCGGGGCGGCGGCGGCGATGGCCGAGAGCAGCTCGGTGTCGAACCCCACCTGCGTGCCGTCCCGGTCCATGCTCGTGACCAGCAGCTCCCCCGCGCCCCTGCGCGCGGCCTCGGCAGCCCAGGCCACGGCCTCGATGCCGGTCTCCTGCCGGCCGCCGGCCAGGTAGACCTCCCAGCCCGAGCCGTCGGCACGGCGCTTGGCGTCGATGGCCACCACGATGCACTGATCGCCGAACCTCAACGCGGCGCGCTCGACGAGGTCGGGGTCACGCACAGCAGCGGAGTTGAGCGACACCTTGTCGGCCCCGGCCGCGAGCACCGCGCGGATGTCGTCCTCGGTGCGCAGCCCGCCCCCGATGGTGAAGGGGATGAACACCTCCTCGGCCGTGCGCTCGACGAGGTGGATGATGGTGTCCCGCTCCTCGTGCGTGGCCGTGATGTCGAGGAACACCAGCTCGTCGGCGCCCTCGGCGTCGTAGCGCGCCGCGAGCTCCACCGGGTCTCCCGCGTCGCGGATGTCGACGAAGTTGACCCCCTTGACGACGCGACCGCGGTCGACGTCCAGGCAGGGGATCACCCGGATCATGCGCGCGCCGCCGCCAGGGTGCTCAGCGCTTCGGCCACCGTGAAGCGCCCTTCGTAAAAGGCGCGTCCCACGATGACCCCGCGGATGTGCGGCAGGTCCAGCTTCGCCAGGGCCACGAGGTCGTCGAGCGACGAGATGCCACCCGCCGCGAGGATGGTCAGCGGCGGGGCCGCCTGCGAGAGCTTTCGAAGGGCCTCGAGGTTCGGGCCGCCCAGCGTGCCGTCACGACCGATATCGGTGTAGAGCAGGTGACGCACTCCCGTGCGCACGAGATCGGCGGCCACATCCACCGCGGTGCGATCGGACACCTGGGTCCAGCCGTGCGTGGCCACGCGCCCGTCCCGGGCATCCAGGGCCACCACCAGCCGGTCGCCGAGGCGCCCCGTGGCCCACCGCAGGAATTCCTCGTCCTCGATGACGGCCGTGCCCACCACCACGCGATCCACTCCCGTGGCCATGGCGGTCTCCACGGCCGGCCGGTCGCGCAGGCCGCCGCCCAGCTGCACCGTGCCCGGGAACGTGGCGGCCAGCTGCGCGATGATGGGCGCGTGCATGGGGTTGCCCTGCAGGGCGCCGTCGAGGTCCACCACGTGCAGGTTGGTGGCGCCCTCGCGCGCGAACTCGCGCGCCTGGGCCACGGGGTCCTCGTTGAACACCGTGGAGCGCTCGAAGTCGCCCTGCACCAGGCGCACGGCCATGCCGTCGCGCAGGTCGATGGCCGGGTAGAGCTCGATCATGCCGGTGCCCCCTGGCGCACGGCCACGCCCTCGAGCCATCGCCCGAGCAGGGCGAGGCCCGCGGTGCTCGACTTCTCGGGGTGGAACTGCACGCCCGCCACCGCGCCACGGCCGGCCGCGGCCACGAATGCCGCGCCGTGATCGGCCATGCCCAGCACGTCGTCGTCATCGGCCGGCACGCACGCGTACGAGTGCACGAAGTAATAGGTACGGTCAGCCGGGCCACCTCCGGCAGGCGCCAAGACCGCGCCCTCGCGCCAGTCCACCTCACTCCAGCCGATGTGCGGCACCTTGAGGTCGGTGCGAAGCCGCATGACGGTTCCCGGGATGAGCCCGAGGCCCGCGACGCCCGGGCTCTCCTCGCTCTCCTCGAACAGCAACTGCAGCCCCAGGCAGATCCCCAGCACCGGGGTTCCGGCAGCCGCGGCATCGCGCAGCATGCCCGTGAACCCGTGGGCCTCGAGCCGCTCCATGGCCGCGCCGAACCGCCCGACGCCGGGAAGCACCACGGCGTCGGCCCCATCGGCCTCCGCGGGCCGCGTGGCCACGTGCACCCGGGCGCCCAGGCGCTCGAGGGCCTTCCCCGCGCTGCGGAGGTTGCTCATCTCGTAATCGAGGAGGGCCACCGACGGCCCGGACCCGCCTGCGGTCACAGGCTGCCCTTGCTCGACGGCACGCCGGTGACCCTGGGGTTCACGGCCACGGCCGCCCGCAGCGCGCGGGCCACGCCCTTGAAGCACCCCTCGATGACGTGGTGGGGCCCGCCGCCCTTCAGGACGTCCACGTGCAGGGTCATGCGCGAGGCGTTGGCGAGCCCGCGCATGAACTCCGCCACGAGGTCGGTCTCGAACCCACCCACCACCGCGGGCGCCAGCGGCGCGTCGAATGCGAGGTACGGCCGGCCGGAGAAGTCGAGCGCCACCTGCACCAGCACCTCGTCCATGGGCACCAGCGAGCTGCCGTAGCGCTCGATGCCGCTGCGGTCGCCGAGCGCCTCGTCCAGCGCCATGCCCATGGTGATGCCGGTGTCCTCCACGGTGTGGTGGCTTCCCGTCTCGAGGTCGCCCGTGGCGCTCACCGAGATGTCGATCAGCGAGTGACGGGCGAGCAGCACGATCATGTGGTCGAAGAACCCGATGCCCGTGACGGCCTCGGCCACGCCGGTGCCGTCGAGGTCGACCCTCACCTCGATGTCGGTCTCGCCGGTGGTACGGCGGATTGTCGCTTTTCTGCTCATCTGCTTGACCTGATCTCCGCTGATCGGCGGTGCTCGGGGAATCCCTCGGCGTCTGCCAGAGCCGCGAGGTGCGGCGTGAGTGCGTCCACGGCCTGCTGCGGGATGTCCACCAGCGACATGCGCCGCATGTACGTGGCGGGGCCCACCGCCGACGCGTGGCGCGCCGCGCCCCCCGTGGGAAGGATGTGATTGGACCCGGCAACGTAGTCGCCGAAGGCCGTTGCGCCCAATGGCCCGAGGAACACGCACCCCGCGCGCCCGATGCGCGTGGCCACGTCAGCGGCGTCCGATGTGGCGATCTGCAGGTGCTCCGGGGCGAAGGCCTCGGCCAGCGCGATGGCCTCGCCCTGCGAGGGGCAGTCGACGATGGTGATGGTGCCGACCGGGGCGTTCGCCACCGCGAGGGCCTCCTGCACCGCATCGGCAACGGCCGGATCCCACGCCGCGAGGATCGATGGCGAGTCGGGGCCGTGCTCCGCCTGCGCCAGCAGGTCGGCCGCGAGCGCGTGCGGATCGGCCGAGCCGTCGGCCAGCACCACCAGCTCGCTGGGCCCGGCAACCGAGTCGATGCCGACGAGCCCGAACACCTGGCGCTTGGCCTCCTGCACCCAGGGGTTACCGGGGCCGGTGATCACGTCAACGGGGTCCACGGTCTCGGTGCCGTACGCCATGGCGCCGATCGCCGCCGCGCCACCGGCCGCGACCACCTGATCGACCCCCAGCATCGACGCGGCCGCCAGCACCACCCGGTTGGGAAGGCCGTCCTCGCCCGGCGGGCTGGCCACCACGATGCGCCCCACCCCGGCCACCTGCGCGGGCACCACGCCCATGATGAGGCTCGATGGATAAGCGGCGCGCCCGCCCGGCGCGTAGATGCCCGCCGCGGCCACCGGCAGCGCGCGCACGCGCACGGACTGCCCCGACGGCAGCACGGCCTCGGAGTCACCGGGCCTGCCGGCCTCGGCCACCTGGCGCACCTGATCAGCCGCGAAGGCGATGGCATCGCGCAGCGATGGATCGAGCGCGTCGGCAGCCGCGCGCAGTTCCTCGGGGTCCACCACAGGCGAGGTACCCGCGAAGCCCGGGGCGTCGAAGCGCCGGATGGCGTCCACCACCGCGGCATCGCCTCGCGTGCGCACGTCGGCCAGCGCCGCGGCCACGTCGTCCGCGGGACCATCCGCCGCCGCCGCGCGAAAGCCGGGCGCAAGCTGCTCGGCCCCGCCGGCATCCATCGTGATGCGGCGCACGCTCACAGACCGGCGCCCTCGAAGCCGCGAACCAGCTCGTCCATCATCGCCGCCTGCATCTTGTGGCTCACGCGGTTGGCGATGAGCCGCGCCGTGGACGCGAACATCTCCTCCCGCTCCACGAGGCCGTTCTCGCGCAGCGTGCGCCCGGTGGCGACGAGGTCGACGATGCCGTCGCTCAGCCCCACCAGGGGGGCGAGCTCCACCGAGCCGTTCACCTTGACGATCTCCGCCTTGCGGCCGGTCTCCTCGAAGAACCTCTCCGCGCAGTTGACGTACTTGGTGGCCACGCGCACCACGCCGAAGCGCTCGATCGCCTAGGCCGTGCGGTCGTCGCCCTCGGGCGTGCACCACGACATCCGGCATCCACCGAAGCCGAGGTCGGCCAGTTCATACACGTCCGGCTGCTTCTCGAGCAGCACGTCGCGGCCGACGATGCCCAGGTCAGCGGCGCCGCTCTCCACGTAGGTGGGGACGTCGCTCGGGCGCGTGGTGATGTAGGTGGGCCCGTCCGGCACCTGCACGATGAGCCGGCGACCGGCGTCGCGCAGGGGGCCAACGGGGAGGCCCACCGCCGCCATCACGTCGAGCGAGTCCTCGAACAGCGCGCCCAGGGGAACGCAGATCCTCAGGTCCATGGCCCCTCTCCCAGGTCGGGCACGGGGACGTCGGCGCCACCGATGACGTCCCGGGCCGTCCAGCCGGATCCGTCGCGGCGCACCACGAAGCGCCGGCCGTCGGCCAGCGCCACCGCCTCGGCGTCCGCCGCCCCGGCGGGCAGTGCCGCCACGGCCACCCCTCGCGCGCGAAGCGCCGCGGCCTGCTCGATGAACTCGTCGCATCCACCCACCAGCACGATGCCGGCGTCGGGCTGCTCGGCCCCGCGGCCGACGGCGTGGTGCAGCAGGTCGAGCGCCACGGCCACGCCCACCGCCGGGCGGGAGCGGCCGAAGCGAGCGGCAAGCCCGTCATAGCGCCCGCCCACGGCCACAGGGGCCATCGCGCCTGCCGCATAGGCCTCGATCACCACGCCCGAGTAGTAGGCCCAGTCACGCACCACGCCGAGGTCGACCATGGGCGGCTCCACGCCGTGCAGCGCCACGAGCCCCAGCACCTCGCCCAGGCGCGCGCACTCATCGGCCGCACCGGGCACCGCCACGGCCACGCGATCGAGCACCTCGGGTCCTCCCCGAAGCGACGGCAGCTCCGCCAGCACCGCAGCGGCCTCGCCATCGGCACCCGCGCCGGCGGCGGCATCTCGCCAATCCACCAGGCTGCGCCCGCGCAGCGCCGACCACATGCCCTGCTGCGACTGGGCATCGGCTCCCGCGCCCTCGATCACGGCCGACACCAGTGCAACCGACCCGATCGCGATGCGGGCATCGGGCACGCCGGCGGCGGCGAGGCCCGTGGCGAGCGCGGCGATGACCTCGGCATCGGCCTCCGGGCCGCCAAGCCCCACGAGCTCGATGCCCGCCTGCCGCTGCTCGGCGCCCTCGATCTTGCCCGCCACCGGCGGGCGCACCGCCCGCGCGTTGTACGACACCCGCACCGGATCGGGGTGCTCGGCCATGCGCGTGGCCACCAGTCGCGCGATGGGAATCGTGAGGTCCGGGCGCAGCACGAGCACGCGACCCTCGTCGTCGAACAGCCGGTACGCGCGGCCCACGCCGTCCTCCTCGGCGCGATCCAGCACGTCTGCGAGCTCGATGAGCGGGGTCATCACCTCGCGGAAGCCGAACGACGCAAAGGCACCGGCGAGCGCATCCCCAAGGGTCCGGAGCTCCGCCGCCTCGACGGGCAGCACGTCACGGACCCCGGCCGGCAGTGGCACGGGATCGGTCATGGCCTAGTCGTCCACCCTCTCGATGCGCGCACCGACGGAGCGCAGGCGCTCGTCGATGCGCTCATACCCGCGATCGATCTGCCCGATGTTGCCGATGGTGGTGGTGCCCTTCGCCGCGAGCCCGGCGATGAGGATCGCCATTCCTGCGCGGATGTCGGGGCTCTCCACCCGCTCGCCGTAGAGCTGGACCGGGCCGCTCACCACCGCCCGGTGCGGATCGCACAGGATGATGCGCGCGCCCATGGCGACGAGCTTGTCCACGAAGAACAGGCGGTTCTCGAACATCTTCTCGAAGATCATCACCTCGCCCGTGGCCTGGGTGGCGACCGCCGTGGCGATCGAGGTGAGGTCGGCGGGAAACGCCGGCCAGGGGCCGTCGTCGATCTTCGGGATCGCGCCGCCCTCGTCCTGCATCACCACGAGCGACTGGTCCGGCGGCACGCGCAGCGACCTCTCGTCGAGCCACTCCACGCGGATCCCCAGGCGCTCGAAGCCCAGCAGGATCATGCGCATGTCGGCCGGGCGGGCCTCGGAAATGACCAGGTCGGATCCCGTGATGGCCGCCAGCCCGATGAACGAGGCGATCTCGATGTAGTCGGGACCGATGCGAAAGCGCCCGCCGCCCAGGCGGTCGACGCCGTCGATCACGAGGCGGTTGGTGCCGATGCCATCGATCTGCGCGCCCAGCAGCACGAGGAACTCCGCGAGGTCCTGGACGTGCGGCTCACAGGCGGCGTTGAGGATCGTGGTGCGTCCATCCGCGAGCACGGCGGCCATCAGCACGTTCTCGGTGGCCGTCACCGAGGCCTCGTCGAGGAAGATCTCCGCGCCCGACAGCCCCGACTGGCGCATCTCGTAGCCACGGTCCACCTGCTCCACCGTCGCCCCGAGGGCCCTGAAGGCCATGAGGTGGGTATCGATGCGCCGTCGCCCGATGAAGTCGCCGCCCGGCATCGGCAGGGTCAGCGACCCCGCGCGCGCCAGGAGCGGGCCGGCGAGCAGCACGGATGCGCGGATTCTCCTGCACAGATCGGGGTCAAGGTCGGTGCTGCGGATGGCGTCGGCCCGGAATGCCAGCGCGCCATCGGGCTCCTCGCGCACGGACACGCCGATGTCATCGAGGATCGCCAGCATGGCGTGGACGTCCAGGATGTCCGGGACGTTCTCGAGGATGACCTCCTCGTCGGTGAGGAGGGTGGCGGCGAGGATCGGCAGGGCGGCGTTCTTGTTACCCGTGGGGGTAACCGTGCCGGCCAGCGCGTGCCCGCCCTGGATCACGAACTGCTGGCTCACGGGCGAGCACGCTAACACGCCGCGAGTTCGCCCAAGACCTCCGTGAGTCGCTCGATATCCCCTGCGTTGGTGAAGAACCCGCATGACGCGCGAAGGCCCCCGGGCTCGGGCAGCGGTCGCACGATCACGCCCCGCGCCGCCAGCGCCGCGGCAATCTCGTCCGGCGCGCGCCCGGGCACCGAGAAGGCCACGAGCCCGGATCGGGCGCCGGTGGGCGCATCGAGCCGCACGCCCGGCACGTCCGAGAGCGCCTCGCGGCACGCGGCCGCGGCCACCCGCGTGCCCTCCTGCACCCTCTCCCAGCCCAGGGAATGCAGCCATTCCAGCGATGCGGTCCACCCCGCGAGCAGGATCTCCGGGAACGTGGACGCCTCGTAGCGGCGGGCGTCGGGATGCATGGCCACCGACCCATCCCATCCATGGTCCTCGCCGGTCTCATACCCCGCGGTGGTCACGGCCACGCGATCGAGCAGGTCACCGCGAAGCCACAGGGCCCCCAGGCCCTCGGGCCCAAGCAGCCACTTCTGGGCGGGCATCGCGTAGGCGTCGATGCCCCATTCCATGGGACTCACGGGCACTGCGCCGGCCCCCTGCGCACCGTCCACGAGCGTGAGGGCACCTGCGCGGGCGGCCGCTCGCGCTGCCCCCGCCACGTCGAGCACAGCCCCGGTCATCCACGACACATGCGACAGGGCCACCAGGCGCGTGCGGGCGGTCACCGAGGCGCCGATCAGGTCCTCCAGCGGGCCGCTGCCATCGCCCACGTCAACCACGCGCACCTTCGCCCCCACGCGCGACGCGGCAACGGCGAGCGGAACCGCGAGACCCGGGTGCTCCATGTTCGTCGTCACCACATTGTCGCCGCGCTTCAGGCCGGCACCCCAGATCACCTTGTTCATCGCGTGCGTGGAGCTCTGCGCGATGGCGATCTCGGTCGCCGGGCGCCCCACCACCCGGCCCACCGCCTCGCGCAGGGCGGCCTGGCGATCGCGCCCGGCATTCACCGCCGCCTCGCTCATGCGACCGCGGCCCAGCTGCGCGTCGATCATCGCGCGCATGGCGTCGGCCGCGAGATCGGGCAACGGCCCCGCGCCGCCGGTGTTCAGGTAGGCCTCCGCCTCGAGCGCGGGCAGGCGTGCACGCACCGCGCCACGGCCCGAATCCCACCGACCCGACTGCCCTGACACGCTGTCAGGCCCCCGGTGCCAGTTGTCGGTCCCCGCCCGCCCCGACCACCTGCGCGGCGCGCTCGCCGCTCGCGACGGCCCCCTCCACGGACGGATGCATTGTCACGTCGCCGGCAAGGAATACGTTCTCGAGCCCCGTGGCGGCATCGGGCAGCTCGTCACGTGCGCCCGGCGGCACCGCGAACTGCGCCCAGGGGTGCACCACGACATCCTCGAGGGACGCCACCTGCGCCCATGGGTAGCCGGGGTTCCATGCCTCGGCCAGCGCCTGCATCTCCGCCGCCAGGGCGTCGGCATCGGGCGCGCCGGCATCCCCGTGCACGCTGGTGGCGAGCAGCCGTGCCCCATGCCCCATCCCGGGACGCAGCAGGTTGGACTCCTGGCACACCAGGTCGATGCGGAACCCCGACTCGTCCGGGGCTGCCGCCGCATCGGCCAGCGCTGTCGCACCATCGTGCACTGGTGCCGCTGCATCGGGCGCTGGTGCCGCGTTGAGCACGATGGTGCGACCCGAGTGGAACGACTCGCTGAGCGAATACACCAGCGTCGTCACCCCCCGAGGCTGCACGTCGAGGGCGCGGGCCGTCTGCCGGTCGATGTCCTCGAGCAGGCCGCGCGCTGCCGGCGCCTCGGTGGCCACCACCACGCACCCCGCGCCGATCACCTGTCCGTCGTCCATGCGCACGCCGACGGCCCGGCCACGGTCATCGGGGTCGGTGACGATCTCGATGACCCGCGCGCCGCAGCGCACCTCGCCGCCCAGCTGCTCCACGCGCGCCGCTGCCCACGCTGCGATCATCCCGTGCCCCTCGACGGGGATCACCGCGCGTCCCCGCAGCAGCATCTTCATGAGGAACCTGAAGTACCCGGCATCGCTGCCCAGCGACCGATCGGCGGTGATCACGCCGAACAGCGGACGGAAGAAGCCCTCGACCGCCCGATCGGCGAAGCCCAGCCCCATGAGGTATTCCAGGGTCGTGAGCTCGCGCTCATCGCCGCTCAGCAGCGCCTGCATCGGTGCACCCGCGACCTCGGCCCCCAGGCGCGCCAGGCGGGCAACGTCGCCGGCTCCGAACCATTCGAACCCCAGCGTGCCGCGCGGGGAGGTGCCCATGCGCGACCACCGGGTGCCGTCGTGCACCACCGCGCCGCGATCGAACGCCACGAGGTCGCGCTTGGTGATGCCGATGTCATCGAGCATGCGGGAGGTTGCCGGATACGCAGTGAAGAGCGATTGGAAGCCGCGATCCACGGGCTCCCCGCCAACCTGCAGCGTGCGGGCGCGTCCCCCGACCAGCGCCTCGGCCTCCAGCACCAGCGCCGGCCAGCCGGCCTCGCACAGACGCAGGGCGGTGCTCAGCCCCGCAAGCCCGCCCCCGACGATGACCACCTGGTTCTCATCGCGCGGATCGGGCATGCGCCGATGCTACCGGTACCGCCCCGACACGCGGACGGCGCAACGCAAAAGGGCCGCTTCTTGGCGGCCCTTCGCATGATGAATCCCGGCAGCGACCTACTCTCCCGCGGACGTGAGTCCGGAGTACCATCGGCGCTGAGCGGCTTAACGACTCTGTTCGGAATGGGAAGAGGTGTTTCCCGCTCGCCCTGACCACCGGGAACTTATGAGGGTGAACCCTCAAGACTGCACAGCGACGTAGGTATAAATTCAAGCCCTCGGGGTATTAGTACGGCTCTGCTCCACGCATTGCTGCGCTTCCACATACCGCCTATCAACCAGGTGGTCTACCTGGACCCTTACTCCCTCAAGGGGATGGGAAATCTCATCTCGAGGTGGGCTTCCCGCTTAGATGCTTTCAGCGGTTATCCCGTCCAGACGTAGCTAACCAGCTATGCCGTTGGCACGACAACTGATACACCAGAGGTCTGTTCATCCCGGTCCTCTCGTACTAGGGACGACTCCTCTCAAATTTCCAGCGCCCACCGCAGATAGGGACCGAACTGTCTCACGACGTTCTGAACCCAGCTCGCGTACCGCTTTAATGGGCGAACAGCCCAACCCTTGGGACCAACTCCAGCCCCAGGATGCGACGAGCCGACATCGAGGTGCCAAACCCTCCCGTCGATGTGGACTCTTGGGGAGGATAAGCCTGTTATCCCCGGAGTACCTTTTATCCGTTGAGCGACGACAATTCCACTCTTGATCGCCGGATCACTATGACCAGCTTTCGCTCCTGCTCGACTTGTAGGTCTCGCAGTCAAGCTCCCTTATGCCATTACACTCTGCGCACGATTTCCAACCGTGCTGAGGGAACCTTTGTGCGCCTCCGTTACACTTTAGGAGGCGACCGCCCCAGTCAAACTGCCCACCTGACACTGTTCGCAACCCGGATCACGGTGTCGCGTTAGAAATTCAGAACATCCAGGGTGGTATCCCAAGGGTGGCTCCACCGAGACTGACGTCCCGGCTTCCCAGCCTCCCACCTATCCTGGACAGGACATCCCAAATCCCAATATCAAGCTGCAGTAAAGGTTCACGGGGTCTTTCCGTCTTGCGGCGGGTAGTCGGCATCTTCACCGACACTACAATTTCACCGAGTCCCTCGTTGAGACAGCGCCCAACTCGTTACGCCATTCGTGCAGGTCGGAACTTACCCGACAAGGAATTTCGCTACCTTAGGACCGTTATAGTTACGGCCGCCGTTTACCGGGGCTTGGATTCGAAGCTTCGCCGAAGCTAACCTCTCCTCTTGACCTTCCGGCACCGGGCAGGCGTCAGCCCCTATACGTCGTCTTTCGACTTAGCAGAGACCTGTGTTTTTGGTAAACAGTCGGTTGGGCCAATTCTCTGCGGCCACCTCGAGCTCGGGGAGTAAATCCCGTCACCCTACCGTGGCGCCCCTTCTCCCGAAGTTACGGGGCCATTTTGCCGAGTTCCTTAACGAGGGTTCTCTCGATCTCCTCGGTATGCTCTACCTGCCCACCTGTGTCGGTTTTGGTACGGGCACGTTCCAACTCCCTAGAGGATTTTCTTGGAGGCATGGAATCAGCGACTGGCCAGCCGAAGCCAGCTGACATCCCCTCTCGGACTTAATGGATCCCGGATTTTCCTGGGATCCGTCCTACTGGGTTGTCCGTGGACTACCAACGCCACGGTTCGCCTATCCTTCCCCGTCCCCCCATCGGTGATAACGCTGGAGACGTGGTACAGGAATATCAACCTGTTGTCCATCGCCTACGCCTTTCGGCCTCGGCTTAGGTCCCGACTAACCCTGAGAAGATTAGCTTTACTCAGGAAACCTTGGGCAATCGGAGGAGGAGTTTCTCACTCCTCTTTCGTTACTAATACCGGCATTCTCACTTCACGCCGCTCCACGGCAGCTTCCGCGGCCGCTTCACTGCAGACGTGAACGCTCCCCTACCACTCCACATAGTGAAGTCCACAGCTTCGGGGGTTGACTTGAGCCCCGTTACATTATCCGCGCACGAACACTTGACCAGTGAGCTATTACGCACTCTTTAAACGAGTGGCTGCCTCTAAGCCAACATCCTGGTTGTCACTGCGCTCGCACATCGTTTGCCACTTAGTCAACGCTTTGGGCCCTTAGCTGGTGGTCTGGGCTGTTTCCCTCTCGACGACGAAGCTTATCCCCCGCCGTCTGACTCCTACGCTCTGGACTCATGGCATTCAGAGTTTGTATGACTTCGGTAACCTGGTAGGGCCCCTAGGCCAGACAGTGCTTTACAACCACGAGTAAACGCGTAAGGCTATACCAAAATATATTTCGGGGAGAACCAGATATAACCGAGCTTGATTAGCCTTTCACTCCGATCCACAGCTCATCCCCGCCGTTTTCAACCGACGTGGGTTCGGTCCTCCACGAGGTCTTACCCTCGCTTCAACCTGGCCATGGATAGATCGCTCGGCTTCGGGTCTACCGCCACTGACTAAATCGCCCTATTCAGACTCGCTTTCGCTACGGCTTCGCTTCGCTTAACCTTGCCAGTGACGAGTAACTCGCCGGTCCGTTATGCAAAAAGTACGCCGTCACCCGTGCAAGCACAGGCTCCGACCGCTTGTAGGCGTACGATTTCAGGTTCTATTTCACTCCCCTCCCGGGGTTCTTTTCACCTTTCCCTCACGGTACTGGTTCACTATCGGTCAACAGGTAGTACTTAGCCTTGCGGGGTGGTCCCCGCAGGTTCCGACCGGGTTTCCCGTGCCCGGCCGTACTCAGGTGCCAGCGAGGCAGTCCTCTTGATTTCGCCTACGGGGCTGTTCCCCCCTGTGGCCGGCCTGTCCAGGCCGTGCGACTATCACGAAGATTTGTCACTGCCCGATCGCGCTGCGGCACGATCATGCTGGTCCTACAACCCCGGATGAGCTAAGCCCGCAGGCAATTACACTCAACTCGGTTTGGGCTGATCCCTTTTCGCTCGCCACTACTCAGGGAGTCGAGGTTTCTTTCCTTTCCTCCGGTTACTGAGATGTTTCACTTCACCGGCTTGCCTTCTCCTGCCCTATGTGTTCAGGCAGGGATACGCGCCCATTACGACGCGTGGGTTCCCCCATTCGGAAATCCGCGGATCAAAGGCTGGTCAGCGCCTCCCCGCGGCTTATCGCAGCCGCCCACGTCCTTCTTCGGCTCCTGTTGCCAAGGCATCCATCGTACGCCCTTCATATCTTGAAGAGCACACCTACGCCACTGTGCAGTTTTCAAGGTTCACCCACCGCACGAGGCGGCGGATGAGTCCCGGAACGGAAACGACCACGCCCGAAGGCCTGGTCTCCCGATCCTTGAGGACTGAACAGCGCGATGCCTTTCGGGTTTGATTCCCCGCGGTGTATGGACCATGAATTTTGTCTGGTCCGCGAGGTCCCGGCCGGCGAGCCAAGGTGTCGACGTTGTTTCCAGGGTTCTGCTCGCCCGCCCCTCGAGGGGACGGGGGAGTTCGACCCGCCGAAGCGG
>JBJTJN010000115.1:0-14959 GCA_046095485.1 Actinomycetota bacterium | reverse complement strand
GCGGCCGACGGTACCATCGCCCCTGCGATGGCACGCATCCGACGGGACATGGGCGGCAACGCCCGCGCGGTGTACTCCAGCGAGGACGGCCGCATCGACGCGGACGCCCCGTCGGGCGGCAGCGCAACCGAGGGCGCACCGTCGCCGGGCAGCGCCGACGGCATCGTGCGCGTGTCGCGCACCAAGGCCGGTCGCAAGGGGAAGACGGTCACGCTGGTCACCGGGTTGCCGCCGGCCGAGCTCGGTGACATCGCGAAGGAGCTCAAGCGCCTGTGCGGTTCGGGCGGGGCCGTGAAGGACGGCGTGGTGGAGGTGCAGGGCGACCACCGCGACAAGGTGGCGGCCCATCTGGGAACGCGCTTCCGGGTGAAGGTCGCCGGCGGGTAGGGGGCGGGGGCGCCGGGGAGCGCCGGGCAGCCCGGGCGCTAGGCGCGCTCCACGGCCAGGCGGCGCCCGGTGCCCTTCTTGAACACCTCGGCCTCCTGGCGGGCCGACCACATGGCCACGTCCACGTCGCCGTGCGCGCGCAGCCACAGGGTGACGGTGTCGCCGGCGATCGCGCAGTCGATTCCGGTGATGGCCCGCGCGCGGCCCACCTCGAGCTGCTCGGCGATGCGCAGGAAGGCCGCGAGGCGCAGGATGCGCTCCTCGTCGCGGCTCTTGAGCAAGGCGCCGAGCGGGCCGGGCGACTGGATCGACTTGCGATGCCCGCGCACCAGCTGGGCGATGATCACCAGCTCGCGGTGGCGGAAGCCCGGCAGGCCGGCGTTCAGCACCAGGTAGTGCCCGTGCTTGTGGTGGTCGTTGTAGTCCACGAGGGTGCCCACGTCGTGCAGCAGCGCCGCGGCCCACAGCCACTCGCGCTCGCGCGGGTCGCCGTCGTGCACGCCGAGGCGGGCCAGGCCGTGGAAGATCTCCAGCGCGAGGCGCGCCACCTGCTCGCAGTGCGGGCGGTCGTAGCCGTACACCTCGGCCAGGTCGCGCACGCTCGTGGCACGGACGTCGTCCACCAGCGGGGGGTCGGCCGGCGCCAGGTAGTCCTCCCAGAACACCCCCCAGCGAAGGCCCTCGGCGCACACCTCCACGCGATCCACCTCGGCGGCCTGCATGAGGGCGTCCATCACCACGGCGCCGGCCAGCATGATGTCGGCGCGATCGGCCTTGAGGCCGGGGATGCGCTTGCGCTCGCGCCGGGGCAGGGCCGTCATGCGCGCGATGAGCTCGCCCAGCGCCTCGCGCCCCAGCAGGTAGCCATGCACCTCGCCCAGCGGATACCCCGATGCCTTCTGGGCCATCGCCGCAAGCGTGCGCACCGCCCCGCCCATGGCCACCAGCCGGTTGGCACCCGAGATCCACGGCTCGAGGTGGAACACGTCGAGCGCGTGCCGCTTGAGGGCCCGCACGTCGTCGCGCGTCTGCACATCGCCCGCCATGAAGGCGTCGGTCATGCGCACCGCGCCGAGGGGCCGGCTGACCGACCGCGTGAGCAGGCGATCCTCCACGAGCCCCACCTGGATGCTGCCGCCCCCGAGTTCGGCCACGAGGCCGTCCGTGAGCGTGGTGCCGTTCACCGCGCCGATGAACCCGTAGCGCGCCTCCTCGTCCCCTGACACCACGCGTGCGGGCAACCCCGCGTCGGTGATCGCCTGCAGCACCTCGTCGCCGTTGGGGGCATCGCGGATGGCGCTGGTGGCCAGCGCGCGCACCTCGTCGATCTCCGATCCGCCGCAGAACCCCGCGAACAGCCGGGCCACCCGCGCGGCACGCTCCACGGCGTCGGGCGCGATGGGGCTGCCGGGTGGCGTGCCCTCGGTGAGGCGCACGACCTCGCGCACCTCGTCCACCAGCCGGAACGGCCCGCCGGGGGTGTACTCGAACACCACGAGCCGGAAGGTGTTGGAGCCGAGGTCGACCACGGCGAGGCGACGCGCCCCGGCGGTGGCGGCCTGCGGCCGCGCTACCCTAGAGCCCATGTCGACCGGCCCGCTCGAACCCCCGTCCGTTGGTGAGTCGGGGGAGGCGCTCGCGCCCATCGCCCCGCGCCACCTGGCGTGGCCCGACCACTTCGACACCGCGGACGACGTTGAACAGGCGTGGGAGCGCGCGCTGGTCACGCGTCCCGCAGCCGACCGCCGCATGCTGCTGCGCGCCGACGCCTTCGAGCGCGAGCGGCACGAGGGCCAGACCCGCCGCGGAAGCGACACTCCCTACTGGCTGCACCCGGTGCGCGTGGCCCTCGGGCTGATGCAGTGGGGCGTCACCGACCGCGACGTGCTGGCGGCCGCCCTGCTGCACGACGTGGTGGAGGACACCGTCACCACGCCCGAGGAGATCCGCAGCGCGTTCGGCGCGCGCACCGAGAACCTCGTGGTGTGGCTCACGGCACCGGACGCGCGGGTGGCGGGGGATGCCGTGCGCGACTACTACCGTCGGCTTCTGGAGCAGGGGCCGCCTGATGCGCACCTCCTCAAGATCGCAGATCGTTCGGACAACCTGCGCAGCATCCAGGCCCTGGTCATGCGCACCGGCGACCGCCACCGCCGTTGGGCGGGCACGTACCTCACCCGCACCCAGTGGCAGGTGCTGCCGCTGGCGGCCGAGGCACCCTCGCCGGCGCGCGTGGCGCTGGTCACCGCGATGGCCGATCTCGCGCCCCTGGTGGAGCCCGTCGGCTTCACCGAGCCCTAACAGCACCTCCACGCGGCCGTCGCACGGCCGGGAGTTGGATTCCCCGCAGATGAGGTGGGTTCCAACACCAGTACAGGAGGAGACAATGGGCACCGTCATCGACATGCGGAGCAGGGAGGTGGTCGACATGGATCGTGTCGCCGCCCTCCTCGACCGGCTGGAGTGGAGGCTCGACGAGCCGTGCTCCGTGCGGGGTTGCTCCCACGATGGGGAGTGCTGCGGCGCCGCTGGGGAGCACGAGCTCCCCACGGCCGCCTAGGCCTCCTGGGGGTCCGGGGGGCGTCACGTGCCGGGACAGGGCTCCGTCCCAGGCGCAGGCGCCCCCCGAGGCATTTCATGGCCCGGTCGCTCGTGGCCGGGCAGCTGGATCTCGCCCCGGTAGGGCGGTCCGGCAAGCGGCGCGAGGCCCAGGCGGCCCGCCGCGAGATCGATGAGGGCGTCGCCGGCAACTTCACGCCGCCAGCCGCGCCCGAGGGGGAGCCCCTCGAGGGCGTCCTGCATGAGTACCGCTGCGAGGAAGGTGTCCACGTCGTCGCGCGTGGCCACGAGCGTGGGCGCCAGGTCCACGGCCGCTGAGCGCGCCGTGAGCAGGATCTGCGCCAGCGGGGTGAGCGTGTCGAGCCGTGCCTGAACCTTGGCGGGCGGGGGCGGACCCAGCGCGATGGGCGGGTCGCTCGCGGCCTCGTCCATGGCGGCGATGAGCGACGCGGCCTCGCGCTCGCGCATGGCCGACGGCACGCCGCGCTCATCGAGCAGCGCGCTGGGGCCCTTGGGCCGGCGACGGGCGATCTCGAGCAGCGTGCGGTCGGGTAGCAGCCAGCCCACCGGGCGGTCGCGGCGCCGGGCCTCCATCTCGCGCCAGGCCGCGGCGCGGCGCAGCACGGCGCGCTCGGCCGGCTGCAGGCGACCCTGGCCCTTCACCTTGCGCCAGGCCTCGTAGGGGTCCGGGGCCACGCGGGCGGTGGGGCCGTAGCGGCGCTCGTGCTCCTCGAGCACCCATTCGGTGCGGCCGAGGTCCGCGGCGCGACGCATGAGCTCGTCCACCATCGCGAACAGGTGCGCCACGTCGGTGGCGGCGTATTCGAGTTGGGCCTTGCTGAGGGGGCGGCGCGACCAGTCGGAGTAGCCCTCGGTCTTGGGCACCCGGATGTCCAGCACACGCTGCAGCAGTGCCCCCAGGCTCTGGCCGGCGCCGAGCCCCACGAACCCCGCGATCAGCTGCGAATCGAGCAGGTTGGAGGGGCGCACGTCGAACCCCAGCGCGAACAGCGTGAGGTCGGCGCTGGGCGCATGCATCACCACCTCGATGGCCGGATCGGCCAGCAGCGCCGCGATGTCGTCGAGCGCGCCGCCCTCGATGGGGTCGACGAGGGCGATCTCGTCGGGGGTGGCCACCTGCGCGAGGCAGGGGATGGGGGCGTACGTGCGCTCCCACAGGAACTCCACGTCAAGGGCCATGCGCCCGTGGGTCCTCACGCGCCCGGCGAGGTCGGCGACCTCCTCGGGTGTGACGAGGATGCTCGTCCGCTCGCTCACGACGCCTAACATTAGGCGCCGTGCAGGTAACAGGGCTGACCAAGTCGTTCGGACCCCGCACGCTCTTCGCCAACGTCTCGTTCCGGATCGGTCCCGGTGACCGCCTGGCCGTGGCGGGGCGGAACGGCGCGGGCAAGACCACTCTCCTGAGGATCCTCGCCGGGCTCGAGGATGCCGACTCCGGGTCGGTGTCCATTCCGCGCGGCGAGCGCGTTGCCCTGCACGACCAGCGGCCGGCCGCCCAGGCCGCCGGAACGGTGCGTGAGTACGTGGAGCAGGGGCTCGCCCACGCGCGCGACGCCGAGGACCGCATGGCGGCGCTGGAAGCCCGCATGGCAGGTGGCGACCACGGGCCGGCCACGCTCGCCGAGTACGACCGCGCGCAGTCCGACCTCGAGGCCGCGGGCGGGTATCACTGGCGCGCGTGGGTGGAGCGGGTCACGCGCGGGCTGGGCCTGAGCGACGACCATCTCGACCGCCCGCTGGCGAGCCTGTCGGGCGGCGAGCTCACCCGGGCATCCCTGGCGCGCGCCCTGGCCGGCCGCCCCCAGGTGCTGCTGCTGGATGAGCCCACCAACCACCTCGACCTCGAGGCCATGGAGTGGCTGGAGGGCATCGTGCGCGACATCGGCGCCGCGGTGGTGATCGTGTCGCACGACCGCTGGTTCCTCGAGTCGACCGCCACCTCGGTGCTCGAGATCGCGAATGGCCGCGCGAAGGTGTGGCCCATGGGTTACTCGGCGTTCCGCCGCGCGCGTGCCGAGGAGGATGCCCAGCAGGCTGCCCTCGCAGACCGACGGCGTGACGAGATGGAGCGCCTCGAGAGGTTCGTCACGCGCTGGCGCGCCGGCACCAAGGCCAAGCAGGCCAAGTCGCGGGCGAGGAAGCTCGAGCGACTCGATCCCATCGCCGCGCCGAGCCGCGAGAAGTCGCTGTCGTTCGGGTTCCCCAAGACCGAGAAGCCGGGGCGCGTGGTGCTGGAAGCCGACGAGCTGAGGGTGGAGGTCGCGGGTCGCCCGCTGGTGGACGCCGCGGGGTTCACGATCGAGCGCGGCCAGCGGGTGGCCGTGGTGGGGCCGAACGGGGCGGGGAAGACCACCACGGTGGAGACCCTGCTGGGGCGGCGTGAGGCCGCGGCGGGCCGCGTGAGCATGGGGCACAAGGTGCTGCCCTCGTACTTCACGCAGCACGCGCGCGAGTACGACGGGCAGAAGAGCCTGGCCGAGACGGTCAAGACCGGAACGGCGCTCACCGAGACCGAGGCCCGCACGCTGCTCGGCAGGTTCCTGTTCAGCGGGGACATGGCCGATCGCCCGGTGGAGGACCTCTCGGGCGGCGAGCGCCGGCGCCTCGGGCTGGTGGAACTCGTGGCCGAAGGCGGCAACCTGCTGGTGCTCGACGAGCCCACCAACCATCTCGATGTCGAGAGCCGCGAGGCGCTCGAGGACGCCCTGCTGGCCTATGACGGCACGGTGATCCTGGTGTCGCACGACCGGGCGCTCATCGACGCCGTGGCCACGCACACGCTCTCCCTCGAGGCCGGTACGGCCCTGATGCGCGCCGGTGGGTACGGCGACCTGCTCGCCTTACGGCAGGGTGGTGCCGAGATCGCTTCCGGGGCGTCCGCGGGGAGTGGCGAATCGGCATCCCGCGGCGCGGGGCGTGGCACGGGCGGCACGGGCGGGAAGGCCGCGAAGGGCGGTGGGTCGGACGCGCCCGCAGGGGGCGGGGCCCGCGGCGATGGCACCGCGCGACGGTCGAATGGACGCCTGGCGCGCGAGGTGAGCAAGATCGAATCGCGCATCGCGGGGATCGAGGACGAGATGGCGGCGGTGGAGGCCGAGGTGGCCGGAGCCGGGGCCGCGGGTGACGTGGATGAGGTCACGCGCCTTGGCGAGCGTCACCGGCAGCTGCAGGAGGACCTCTCGTACGCCATGGCCGAGTGGGAGGACAGGGCCGCGACGCTGGTGGAGGGCACGTGAACGAACCTGGCTTCACCGATGACATCTACGCGCGCCTCACCGGCATCTGCACCCCGGTGCAGGTGCTGGCGGGTGATGAGCTTCCCGCGGCAGCCCTGCATGGTCCCATCGGCTTCGTCTCGGCGGGCCGGCTCGCGGTGGTGGTGGATGCCGAGGCGGGGCGCACCCGCACCATCGCGCTGCTGCAGGAGGGCGACGCCCTGGCGCTCACCGGTGGCGGCTGGCCGGGCGCTCCGGGTGCACGCGTGCGCGCCGCCACCGATGCCGAACTGCTGGTGCTCACCGAGTCGCTCGACGACGTGCTGTGCACCGACTCCGCGCTGGCCGCATGGATCATCCGCGCGCTGGCGTTCGCCGTGGCCGACCGCGAGCTGTCGGCGGCCATCGCGCTGGAGCCCCGCCTCGAGCGGCGCCTCATCCTCAAGCTGCGCCAGCTGGCCGAGCGCTGGGGAAAGGTGACGCCCGACGGGGTGAGGCTCGACCTGAGGGTCACCCACCAGGAGCTCGGCGACATGATCGGGGCGGCCCGCGAATCGATCACCGTGGCGCTGGGTCGCCTGCAGGAACAGGGCGAGATCACCGTGCGCCGTCGCACCGTGATGCTGCGCCAGATGGACGATCAGCCCGGGGTTGCCACCGACAGCGCGTAGCGCCCCTGCGGGTCCTCATGCCAGGCCGCGAGCGCGAGGCCGGCGTCCTCGTACATCGCGCGCACCGAGTCGGGCGTGAACTTGCATGAGATCTCGGTGCGGATCGTCGCCCCGGCCTCGATGGGAACCACGATGCCCAGCCCGGCGATGTTCCATGCGATGTCGCGGCGGGCGCGCAGGTGCATCTCGATGCGCGACGCGCGGGCGTTCCAGCGGGCCACGTGCGCGAAGTCGGCGGGGTCGGCGTCACCCGCGTAGGCGTGGTTGATGTGCCGGATGATGTTGCGGTTGAACTCGGCGGTGACGCCCTGGGCGTCGTCGTACGCGCGCACCAGCACCTCGGGGTCATGCGCGAGGTCGGTGCCCATGAGCAGGCAGTCGCCGGGGCGCACGAGGCGCGCGAGCCGGCGCATCATGGTGCGGCGCTTCGGCGGTTCGAGGTTGCCGATGGTGCCGCCGAGGAACGCCACCATGCGCCGGCCATCGGCCGGGCGGCGCGGGATGCGCGAGAGGTGCCGCGAGAAGTCCCCGGCCACTCCCTGCACGCGGGTTCCCGGGTAGGCGGCGGCGATGTCCGTGGCGCTGGCCGCCACCGCACCCGGGCTGATGTCGAAGGGGATGAACCGCCGCAGAGTGCCTGCGGCCTCCATGCCGTCGAGGATCGCCCGGGTCTTGCGGGCGGCGCCCGAGCCGATCTCCACGAGTTCGGTGGTGCCCTGCTCGCGCACCAGCTCATCGATGTGGGCATCGAGGAGTGCCTGCTCAGTGCGTGTTTGGTAGTACTCGTCGAGGTCCGTGATGCGCACGAACAGCTCGCAGCCGGCATCGTCGTAGAACCACCGGGCGGGCATCCACGGACGCCGGTCGGTGAGGGCACGGCGCAGCTCGTCGGCCGCGGCGGCGTCGTCACCGGCGGCCACGTGGCAGTCGAGGCGCCAGGGCAGGGGCTGTGCCTGCTGGGTGGTCACATGGCCGGGGTGCGTGGCGCGGCTGCTCACGCGGCGTCCCAGGCCACCCTGACGCCCGCGAAGATCTGCCGGCGCTGCGGCAGGTCCCAGTTGCGGAACGTGGTGCGCGCGGCCACCGACTGCGTGGCCCACGATCCGCCGCGAAGCACCCGGTAGCCGTCGCGGAAGAACGGCTCGGCGTACTCGCGGTAGGGGAATGCCCGGAAGCCCGGGTAGGCATCGAATTCCGTGGACGTCCACTCCCAGACGTCCCCCATCATGTGGGCGCAGCCGGTGGGCGCCACGCCGTCGGGGTAGGCGCCCACGCGCGACGGGCGGAACGACACCTGCCCCAGGTTGGCGCGGCCGTCGTGGCGGGCAGGGCCCCAGGGGGCCCAGGCGTCATCGGGCGATGCGGGGTCGTGCCGGGCGGCGAACTCCCACTCGTGCTCAGTGGGCAGGCGCCCACCGGCCCAGCGGGCGTGGGCCTCGGCCTCATGGAACGAGACGTGGCAGAGGATCTCCGCGGCGTCGACGGCCTCGGTGCAGCCGAACCACGTGCGCGTCCAGCCGCCTGCGCCGTCGGGCTGCCAGTGCAGCGGGGCCTCCACGCCCTCGCCCTGGCGCCAGGCCCAGCCCTCGGCGCTCCACAGGCGCTCGTCGTGATACCCGCCGTCGCGGATGAACTCCAGGTGGCGCCCGATGGTCACGGGGTTGCGGTCGAGGCGGAACGGGGCCACGTCGCGCACGTGCGCGGGCTTCTCGCAGTCGAGGGCGCCGCCTGCGCCGGGCGCGCCCATCACGATGGTGCCTCCCGCGATGTGCACCGGATCGGGGGCGCCGATGCGGTCGTCCCCCGGGGGCAGCGCACCCACGCAGGGCGAGTAGGCGCCTGGGGGCATGAGCTGCAGCGTCTGCAGCAGGGTCTCGTCGTGCTGGGCTTCGTGCTGCGCCACCATGGCCCATACGAAGCCATCGGCGGTGAGCTCGGGGCCGTCGGGCGACATGTCGGCGTTGCGCATCACCTCGAGGGCCTTCTCGCGCACCTCGTGCATGTACTCGCGCGACTCGCGGCCGTCGAGGATGCGTATCTCGCCGCGCACGGCGCGGGGGGTCTCGAAGGCGTCGTAGGTGGCCTGCAGGTCGGGGTGCAGGGGCCGCTGCTCCGACAGCCGCGTGACGAGCCACAGCTCCTCATACGCCGCGATGTGCGCGAGGTCCCAGGCCGGGGGGCTCATGATGGGGTCGGGAGTGCGGCCCACCCACTCGTCATCGAGGGGGGCCACGAGGCCGAGCGTCCGGTCGCGCACCTCCTCGAGGCGCGCGGACAGCATCTCCGCGGTGGTCATGCCCTCACCTTGCCCGATCGCGCACCGGACCCCCGCATGGTGTGGCCGTAGGCCGCGTCACTTTGTGAGGCGGCTCACCGTCTGGCAGCAGCGCTCGACCGTGGCGGCCACCACCTGACCCGGACGTGCCGCCGGCCCCAGCGCCGCGGAACTACTCCGTGGAGAGGTTCGGGTCGGCCTGCTGGGTGACCGGGTGGATCGCGATGAAGTGATCCTCCGGTGACTCGGCGAGGGCCGCCAGGCGCGCGGCCTCGGCGTCCTGCCCCGATGCCGCGAGCGCGGCGCAGTACGACGCCAGCAGCTCGCTGACGTTCTGGGCATCCTCGGACTCGGCCTCGAACGGCACCAGGCTCACCTTCGCGGCCTTGGACAGGCGTCGGCGCACGGCGGCCTCATCGAGGTTCCAGTCGGCCTCCTGGCGCACGTACACCACGCCGCCGGTCATGCCCGAGCACAGCCAGGGGCCGGGGTCGCCCAGCACCACCGCGCGGCCGCCGGTCATGTACTCGAATGCGAAGCCCTTGCAGTTGGCCCTGGCGCCGAGGGCACCGATGCGGTCGTCGATGGGGCCGTCGGGCTCGCCGCCCAGCACCATGTCGGCGCCCGACAGGCGGATGCCCGCGCGGGCGTCGGCGTCGCCCTGGATGAGGAACAGCCCGCGCTGCGCGCCGTAGGCGAACGACTTGCCCACGTGGCCACCCACCCAGTCGCCCGAGTCGGACAGTGCCTTGAGCACCTGCACCTCGCCGCCCAGCGAGCACTTGCCCACGCCGTCCTGCGCGCCGCCGGACACCCGGATGCGCACGCCCTCCACGTTGAAGGCCGCGAGGCCCGATCCCGTGGCCGCGCCGTCGGTGAACTGAAGGTCCACCAGCGTGCCGGCGTGCCCCTCGGGGGCCGTGCGCTCCACCTGGGCGCTGAGCTCCCGCGGCGTGTGCAGCCCGGTGCGGGCACGCGCGATGACGCCGGCCAGGTCGGTGCCCAGGTTGCGGTCGCGGGCGGTGAGTTCGCTCTCCTCCACGGCCAGCACGGTGGCGGCCTCGAGGGCCTCCTGGGCGGCGTCGGGCGCGCGGTGCGGCGGCGGCGGGGTGAACGGGCGGAAGTACCGCTCGCCATCCTCCGGCGACCCGATGACGCGGTCGCGGGTGGGGGTGAGCAGGCCGTCCAGGTCCATCTCGGAGTGGTGCGTGATCTGGGCCAGGCGGTCGGCGTGGCCCACGAGGTCCTGCACGTTGTCCACGCCCATCTCGCCGGCGATGCGCCGCAGCGCCTCGCCCATCTCGGTGAAGTAGCGCATGAGGCCCTCCACCGCGGGCTCGTACTCGCGCGGAACGAAGCGCTTGAGGCCCCGGTGCTCGGCCTCCTCCTCGTCGAGCTGCGTGGCGATGCCCACATGGCAGGTGTCCAGCTGGCAGCCGCGGCAGATGGTGCAGCCGATGGCCACCATCGACGCCGTGCCGTAGCCCAGGCGGTTGGCGCCCAGGCAGATGAGCTTGATGGCGTCGGCCGCGGTGCGCAGGCCACCGTCGGCCCAGATCTCCACGCGGTCGCGGATCCCGGCCTCCACCAGGGCGTGGTGGGCCAGCACGGTGCCGATCTCGCAGGGCAGGCCCGCGCGGCGAAGCGCATGCAGGCGCGCGGCACCCGTGCCGCCGTCGAAGCCCGACAGGGTGAGCACGTCGGCGCCGGCCTTGGCGATGCCCACGGCGATGGTGCCCACGCCGGGAACCACCGGCACCTTCACGATCACCTTCGCGTACGGGTTGGCGGTCTTCAGCTCATCGATGAGCTGCGCGAGGTCCTCGATGGAGTAGAGGTCGTGGTTGTTCGACGGGCTGATGAGGTCGGACCCCACGGTGGCGTTACGCGCCGCCGCGATGGCCTCGGTCACCTTCGAGCCCGGCAGGTGGCCGCCCTCGCCGGGCTTGGCGCCCTGGCCGATCTTGATCTCGATCCACTCGCAGGCGTTCATGAGCAGCGACGACACCCCGAAGCGGCCCGAGGCGATCTGCACGCCGCGGTTCTTCGGGTACTTGCCGTACATGTCGCGGATCTCGCCGCCCTCGCCGTTCATGCACAGCATGTCGGCGCGGTAGGCGGCCTCCGCGTAGGCGCGGAACGGCGTCTCGCCCTGGCTGCCGAACGACATCGACGAGATCACGAAGGGAAGTTCCTGCCCGCCCACGCTGCTCGACACCTGCTCGGCCGGAAGGCGCTCGCCCTCGGGTGCCAGCTGGATTCCGATGGCGTGGCGCAGGGCCACGGGCTGCTCGTCCTCGAGGGCCTGGCAGGTCTCGGCGAACTCGTCGTACCCGCGCTCACTGGTGGCCACGCGGGCGAGGGCCTTCCACACCTTGGGGTACATGCGCGGAAGCCTGACCGTGCCCGCGCCGTCCTCGCCGGCGCGGATCTGCCGGCCCTGCTCGGCCAGCACGTCGAGGCGGGCGAAGTCGAGCCCGCGGCCCTCGGATGCGCAGAAGCCGGGGATGCCCAGCAGGTCAAGCACCTCGGGCGCGATGCCGATGGCCGACACCAGGCGGCCGTAGCCGCGGATCTCGTGGATGCCCAGGGTGGAGAGCACCTTCTCCATGCCCTTCTGCAGGCCCTCGAGCAGGCGACCGGCCGCGGCCTCGGGCTCGGGCGAGCCGTCCACGGCCTGCTCCACCATGGCGTACGGGCACAGGGCGTCGGCGCCGAAGCCCACGGCCACCATGACGTCGTGCACGTTGCGGATGCCCATGGCCTTCAGCACGATGCTCACCCGGCGGCGCAGGGCCACGCCGCCGTCGTCGTGCGCCTCGCGCAGGGCCTTGTCCACGGCGGCAACGGCGAGGTGCGGGTCGATCACGCGCTGCTGCGGCGTGGCGAGGCGGTCCTCGAGCACCACGATCTCGGCGCCGGCCGTGACGGCGTCCACGGCCATCTGGCGCAGGCGGTCCACGTGCTCGCGCGTGGTGCCGTCGGCGGGGAAGTACAGGGGGAGCCGCGCGTAGCGGTCGCCCCAGGCGGCCACGACGTCCTCCATCACGGCCACGCCTTGCCCGGCGGCCACGCGACGCAGCTCGGGCAGGCTCACCTGCACCGACGGGCGCATGGCGCCGAGGATGATCGGCATGCGCAGCTCGCAGCGCTGCGGCGGCGCGGGCTCCACGCCCTCGATGGGCGGGCGACGGCCCAGCACCACGCGCGTGGAAAAGTGCTCCACCTCGCGCTCGCGGTCGATGGCCGGGTTGGTGACCACCGCCACGGTCTCCTGCAGGTAGTCCGATACCGGGAGCGCCACGGGTGACAGCGGCCCGAGGGGGCCGTCCCAGCCGAGCGATCCGATGGGCTCCGCGCCGCGGTCGGCGTGGAACTGCACCTGCTGCTTGTCGCCGTCGATCCAGCCGGCCGACGCCAGCAGGTCGGCGAGCGGCACGTCGTCGTCGCCGGCGGGAGGCACCAGGTCGGCGCCGTCGCGCACGGGCTCGAGGCCGCCGGCCAGGCGGGCGCGGGCCTCGGCGTGCGGCAGGCCGCCACGGGCGCTGGCGCGCGCGAGCACCTCGCGCTGCACCTCGGGGTATGAGAGCACCTGCGGCACGCCGTCGTCGCCGCTGATGAGGGCGATCTTCTCGCCGGGGGCGAGCGGGCGCGGGTCGGCCGTGAGCTCGTGCACCGGGATGATCCCGGGCTCGGACGACGCCACGTAGATGTCCGCGGTCTCCACCCACCAGAGCGGGCGCAGGCCGAGGGCGTCCACCGAGAACACCATCTCGTCGTACGCGCGGGCGGCGAGCGCCACCGGGCCCTGGGCGTACGGGCCCCAGGCCTCGCGGTAGTGCACGTAGAGGTCCTGCAGCTCGGTGGGCAGGCGGTGCACCTCGCCGAGGATCGGCGGCAGCGCGAACTCCACTGCCTCGATCAGCGAAAGGCCCTTCTCGAAGATGAGGCCCTCCAGCAGGCGGTTGAGGTCCTGCGAGTCGGACCCGTCGCGCGTGATGGGCAGCCCCAGCTGGCGGCACTGCTCGCGCAGCTGCGCGATGGTGTTGATCTCGCCGTTGTGGCCGAGGATCGCGAACGGCTGCACGCGGCTGAAGGTGGGGTAGGTGTTGGTGGAGTACCGGTTATGGGCGATGACGCGCGACGACCCGAATGCCGGGTCGGCGAGCTCGGGGTAGAAGGCCGGGATCACCATCGGCTGGCCCAGCACCTTGTAGACGCAGTCGTTGGCCGAGAACGACGCCACGTGGCAGGTCAGCTCGCGCTCGATGGCCACCATCGCCCGGTAGCACTCGCGTGACGCCGTGGCGGCGTCGCCGGCCAGCAGCGCCAGCTGCCAGAACACCGGCGGGTTCTCGGCCGCGCGCGGGCCCAGGGCCGAGCGATCGATCTCGCCCTCGCGGCTGATCAGCACCTCGAAGCCATGCAGGCGGGCGATGTCGATGAGGCGGGGCAACTCGGCGTCGGCCTCGGAGGAGCCCTCGAAGAACACGTGCGCCACCACGAAGCGCGGGTCGTCGGCAGTTGCGGGGTCGAGGCCCTCGGCTGCGAGCCGCGTGGCCCACACGGCGCGCGGGATGTCCACCTGCAGGCCCGACCCATCGCCCTCGCCGTCAACGCTGCCGGCGCGGTGCACCATCATGTCGAGCCCCAGCAGGGCACGATCGATGATGTCGCGGCTCGGCTTGCCGTCGCGCGTGGCGAAGGCCGCGAGCGCGCAGGCGTCGTGCTCCTTCAGCTCCGGAAGGCCCGGGGGAGGGGTGGTTGCGAACGGCGCAGGCGTCGTCGTCAAGTGCTGCCTCTCAGGTGAAGTGGGTACGACCGCGCGGGACCGGGCGCGGACGGGCCGAACGGGTAGTGAAGCCGCCCGGAACCCCCCTGTCAACGGGCGACATGACCCGTCCTCAGGGTACCGACCGCCCCATGGCCATGGGGAAAGCGGGATACCATGGCCTCGAGTGGCAGACCAGACCACCGATCCCGGTACCGCAGAGCCCCGATGCCGCTGGCATCCTGACCGCGAGACCCTCATCTCGTGCTCCACCTGCGGCACGCCGATCTGCCCCGACTGCGCCCGCACGGCGGCCGTGGGCATCAAGTGCCCCGACTGCGCGGGCGGCCCGCGCCCGGGGTCGGTCACCAGTCGGGCCAAGGGGCTCGACCTGGGGATGCGCACGGGTGGCGCGCCCCTCACCGTGGGCATCATCGCGCTCTGCGTTGCGATCGCGATCATCGAGCTTGCGCAGGGCGTCACCATCTCGGGCGCCAACGCCGGAATCGCGGTGGACCTGGGCCTGTTCGGGCCGTTCGTGGCCGAGGGGCAGTGGTACCGCATCATCACATCGGCGTTCGTGCATGCCGGGCTCATCCACCTGCTGTTCAACATGATCGTGCTGTGGTGGCTGGGCGGGGCGCTCGAGCGCTATGCCGGGTCGCTGCGGTTCGCGGCCATCTACCTGGCCAGCATCATCTGGGGCGCCGCGGGCGCGCTGCTGTTCGCCCCCGATGCGCTCACCGTGGGCGCCTCGGGCGGCATCTATGGCCTCATGGCCGCGCTGCTGGTGCTCGAGCGCCAGCAGGGAATCGCCCTGCTGGGGTCGAGCGTGGGCATCTTCCTGCTGCTCAACCTGGCCATCACCTTCATCATCCCGGGAATCTCCATCGGGGGGCACCTGGGCGGTCTGGTGGGGGGCTTCCTGGCCGCCCTGGCGCTCTCGGCGCTCGGGCGCGGGCACATGGCCTACGGGCGCATGGCGCCGGCCGTGATCGCCGGGATGGTGGGGGTGCTGGGGGGCGGGTTCGCCCTCGCCGTGGTGGTGGCGTAGGGC
>JBJTJN010000114.1:0-15989 GCA_046095485.1 Actinomycetota bacterium | reverse complement strand
AGTTCAGAGAGAACTCCGTCCACAGGAACGACAGAACTCCGATGACAAGCGCGAGCGGAAAAATCGCCTTGGCGCGAGCACCCATTTGAGCTCCTTTGGATAGGACAGGGATCCCCGCTAACCCGGATGAGATGAGGTGGGTTTCGCGGTTGCACGCAGCAGTGCTGTCGTGCTGACAGCACTCTACGGGCGTCCCGCTTTTCGTCACAAGTGCTACATACCCTTCCCGCAACGTGCATGGGGGCACATTTCCTCGCTACGAGCGGGCGGTTTACGCAGTCGCAACAATCACGCGGGGTGCGCGGAACCCGACGCCGCGCGGCGGTCCGCTCCCTCCCGCGCGAGGGGCATGAGCACCTCGGCCAGGGCCTCGGGCGCGTGGCGCACGGCGTGGTCGTCCTCGGCGATGTCCGCGGCCACCACGCGCACCCCGCGCGACTCCAGCGCGGGCACGTCCACCAGCACGGGCTCCTGCCCCTCGGCGGCGTACTGCGCGAGCGCGGCGGGCTCCAGCGCTCCGGCGTGCACCACCACCACGTCCACGGCATCGGGCGCCATCTCGAGCACGCGGTCGAGGTGGGTGAGCGCGTCCATGCCGTCGGTCTCGCCGGGCTGGGTCATGATGTTGCATACGTAGGCGCGCAGCCCCCGCGACTGGGCCACGGCCTCCGCGATCTCCCCCACCGCCAGGTGCGGGAGCACGCTGGTGAACAGCGACCCGGGGCCGAGCAGGATGAGGTCGGCATCCGAGATGGCGGCGAGGGCGTCGGGGTGCGCGGCGGGCTCGGGGTCGAGCCACACGCGGCGACAGGCGCCCACGCCCGACGCGATGAGGGTCTCGCCGCAGGCCTCGGTGCCGTCCTCGCGCTCGGCCCACAGGCGCACGTGCTCGAGGGCACCGGGGATGACGCGCCCGTTTACCTTGAGCACCCGCGATGCCTCGCGCACGGCCTCGTCGAACGAGCCGGTCACCTCGGTGAGCGCCGCGAGGATGAGGTTGCCGAAGGGGTGGCCCGACAGATCTCCATCGGCGAACCGGTGCTGGAAGAGGCGGCCCATGAGCGACTCGTCGTCGGCCAGGGCCACGAGCACGTTGCGGATGTCGCCCGGCGGCAACATGCCGAGCTCGCGCCGCAGGCGGCCGGACGACCCGCCGTCATCGGCCACGCCCACGATGGCCGAGATGTCCAGGTCGCGCCGCTTGAGGCCGCGCAGCAGCGACGACAGCCCGGTGCCGCCACCGAGGGCCACCACGTGCGGGGTGTTCACGCCGACCTCACCTCGGCCGGTCGGCCGGAGTCGCGGTGGGCCACGGTGGCGTCCAGCGACTCCGCGTACCGGGCGGCCAGCGCCTCGGCCACGGTGACGCTGCGGTGCCGGCCGCCCGTGCACCCGATGGCCACTACCAGGTGGCGCTTGCCCTCGGCCTCGTAGAGCGGCAGCACGTAGTCGAGCAGCGCGAACAGCCGGTCCATGAACCCCGCGTAGTCCGGGTCGTCCGCCACGTAGTCGGCCACCGCGGCGTCCTCGCCCGTGAGCGCCGTGAGCTCGGGCACGTAGTGCGGATTGCGCAGGAACCTCACGTCGAACATCAGGTCGGCCTCGCGCGGCACGCCATGCTTGAACCCGAACGACGCGAACGTGACGCGCATGCGCGGGCGGTGCGACGGCGCCATCTCCTGCGCCACGGCGTCGCGGAGATCCCAGGGGTTCATCGCGCTGGTGTCGATCACCACGTCGGCGCGATCGCGAAGGTCCTGCAGCAGGGCGCGCTCCTGCTCGATGCCGCGCAGCACCTCGCCGCCCGCGGCCAGCGGATGGCGCCGGCGCGTCTCGCGGAACCGGGCCAGCAGCACCTCGTCCGAGGCCTCGAGGAACACCATCTGCATGTGGATGTCGGGGATCTGCGCGATGCGGTCGAGCTCGCGCGCGAGCTCGTCGAACCACGCGCCGCCGCGCACGTCGAACACCAGGGCGGCGCGCTCCACGCTGCTGCCCTCGAGGCGGAAGAGGTCCACGAGCGACGGCAGCAGCTGCGGCGGCAGGTTGTCGATGCAGAAGAAGTCGGCGTCCTCGAACGCGCCCATCGCCCCCGACTTGCCGGCGCCCGAGAGGCCGGTGATGATCGTCAGCTCCATCCGTTGCCCGATCCGGCGAGGGTCTCGACCTGGTCGGGACCGCCCGTCTTGTTGAGGTGCTCGTAGATGTCGCGTGCCACCTTCGGCGGCAGGCCCGGCACCGCCTCCATCTCCTCGCGCGTGGCGGCGAGGAAGCGCTCCGGCGAGCCGAAGTGTCGCAGTATCGCGCGGCGCCGGGCCGGGCCCACGCCCGGCAGGGCGTCCATGGCGCTGGCCGTCATGCCCTTGCCGCGGCGCCCGCGGTGGTGGCGCAGGGCGAACCGGTGGGCCTCGTCGCGCACCTGCTGCAGCAGCTTGAGCCCCGCGGAGTCCTCGGGCAGCAGGATCGGCTCGGACCGCCCGGGCACGAAGACCTCCTCCTGTTGCTTGGCCAGGCCGATCATCGGCACGTCGATGCCGGCCTCGCGCATGGCGCGCTGCGCGGCGCCCAGCTGCCCCTTGCCGCCGTCGATCACCACGAGCGATGGCCTGGCCCCGAGGCTGGCATCGGGGTCGCCCGACGCCAGGCGCGCCATGCGCCGGCCGATGGCCTCCTCCATGCGGGCGAAGTCGTCGGGTCCGCCCTCGTGGCGCATGGTGAACGACCGGTAGTGCTTGCGATCGGGCGCGCCGCCGTTCAGCACCGTCATCGACGCCACGGCATAGGTGGCGCCGAGGTTGGAGATGTCGAAGCACTCGATGCGCATGGGCGGGGCGTCCAGGCCCAGGGCCCTCTGCAGGTCGCCCAGGGCGGCGGTGCGGCGCTCGCGGGTGCGTGCCGCCCTGGCCCGGTCCTGGTCGAGGGCCAGTCGCGCATTGCGCTCGGCCAGCTCCTGCATGCGGCGCTTCTCGCCGCGCTCTGATGCCCGCACCTCCACCCCGGCCTGGCGCCGCTCGGCCAGCACGGCCTCGATGCCACGCGTCTGCATGCCGAAGGGCACCACCACCAGCGGCGGTATCGCCATGCCCAGCGCGTAGTACTCCATCACGAACTGCTCGAGCACCGTCCCCGGGTCGCTCGACCCCGCGGCGTCCACGAAGAACGACTGCCGGTCGCCCAGCACGCCGTCGCGCACCTGCAGCACCTGCACGTTGGCCGCCTCGCCGTCGTCGTCCACGGCCACGCCCAGCACGTCGAGCGACTCCAGCGAGTCGCTGCTCATCAGCTGGCGCTCCATGAGGTGGCGCACGGCGTTGAGCCTGTTGCGGAACACCGCGGCGTCCTCGAACCGCTGGGCCTCGGCGGCCTCGCGCATCTGCTGCTCGAGCTCCTGCTCGAGCCCGCGATAGCGGCCCGACAGGAACGCGATGATCTGGTCGATCAGGTGCCGGTAGTCCTGCAGGCTGATGTAGTCGACGCACGGCGCCATGCACCGCTTGATGTGGTAATCGAGGCATGGGATGCCCGACGGTCGGCCGGGCTCGGTGCCCTCGCACGGGCGGCTCGGGAAGATCTTCCCGATCAGCGACAGCGTCTCGCGCACCTTCGACGCGCTCGAGAACGGGCCGAAGTACACCCGGTCGCGCCGGTGGCGCTCGCGCGTGAAGTACACGCGCGGGTAGGCCTCGTCGAGGCTTATGCCGATGTACGGGTAGCTCTTGTCGTCACGCAGCTTCACGTTGAAGGGCGGGCGGTGGGTGGTGATGAGGTTGCCCTCGAGGATCAGGGCCTCCTGCTCGCTGTTCACCACCAGGGCCTCGAGGCGCTCGGCGCGCGAGACCATCTCCGAGATGCGCGGGTGCAGCCCTGCCTTGGGACCCGGACGCCCCTCCCCCGTGCCGTCCTGGCCGCGCACCGGCGCCTCGAAGTACGAGAACACCCGCTTGCGCAGCGACTTCGCCTTGCCCACGTACATCACGCGGTCGTCGGCGTCGCGGAACAGGTACACGCCCGGCGCGTCGGGCAGCGCGGCGAGCTGATCGCGGAGCGGCTCGGTGCCCATGCGCCCGAGTATATGAGCGCAGCCGGTCAGGCAAGCAGTTCGCCGGCGCGCACCAGCACGACCCCTGACCCACCCCCGGCCAGCGCCGCGCCCTGGCCGGCCAGGGCCATCACGCGCGCCACATACGCCTGGGTCTCGGCGTAGGGCGGGATTCCCCCGTATCGGCGCACCGCACCGCCGCCGGCGTTGTAGGCCGCGAGCGCCAGCGGGACGGACCCGAACTCCCGGATGCCGCTGGCGATGAGCCGCGCCGAGCCCGGTATCGCCTGCGCCGGATCGAAGGGGTCACGCACGCCCATGCCGCGCGCCGTGCCCGGCATGAACTGCGCGATGCCCTGGGCCCCCGCGCTGCTGACCGCCCGGGGGTCGAAGTCGCTCTCGGCCTTCAGCACCGCGGCCAGCAGGGCGGGCGAGATGGCGGCCGTGGTGGCTGACCGCACCACCAGGTCGCGGTAGCGCGCGGGCACCCACGACTGCAACCCGCCGGCCTGCGCGCTGGCGGGCAGGGTGGCGCCGGGCTGCCCGCCGCCGCATCCCGGCAAGTAGCCCCAATGCCACTCCTCCCACGAATAGCGCTGGATGAACCCGAAGGCGCGGGCGTTGCGCACCAGCCAGGCGTGCACGCCCCCGCTCACCACGAGGTCGAGCTCGGTGGAGTTGCGATGCCGGCTGCGCCCTGGCGGGGCCACCCACTTGGGGTCGGGATGCCGCGCGAACAGCACGGCCTGCTCGGCGTCCGACCGGAACGCGCTGGTGACCACCAGGTCCATGCCCGCGGCGCGGATGGCGCGGTCCATCTGGTCGAACGCCGCCGCCACGGCGGGGCACAGGGGCTTGCCATCGCGATACACCAGGGGTCCGCTGTAGCCGCCGCCGGTGGCCCACCCCACGGGGCCGTCGTCCGGCATGCCCGCCACCGCGGCCACCCCCGCGCGCGCGGTGGCGGTGACCGACGTGCCGAGCGGCCCGGGGCGGCGCACGCGCACCTCCACCTCCATGGGAATGCGTGCCTGCCCCACCAGCCGCACGTCATCCACGCGCGCGCCGGAGCCACCGGCCGACTGCGCGGCCGCGCGCCGAGCCGCATCACGCAGTCGCCCACGCAGGTCCCATGGGTCAACCAGCGCCGCGGGAATGGCATCGAGCAATGCGCGCCCCGCCGAAAGCGCCGCGAGGTCGGCCGCCAGCCGGGCCCCGCCCGATGCCACCCGCAGCGCGCCCATCGCGGCCAGGCCGAGCACGGCCACCACGCCGATGGCCGCCAGGGCGAGCACCACCGGCATCGCCTGCCCCCGCTGGCGCGCGGCGCGACCGGCATGCGCCCCCGTGCGTCCGGCGCGTGCGTCCGTGCAACCGGCGCGGGGCGCACGGCGCATCACGGCACCCTCACCGCGGCGCGCACCTGAATGGCGCCGCCGCGCGCGCCGAGGGCCGTGAGGGCCGGTGGCCGCGCCGACCCCTCCACCGCCACCAGCTCACCCGATCGCCCCGTGGCCTGCATGGCCTTGGCACGCGCACGGTCCTGCGCCTGTGACGCCGCACCCAGCACCGATGCCACCTGCACCGCCAGCAGCGCGAGCGCCACGAGCAATGGGAGCAGCGCCACCACCTCGAGCGCGGCCTGCCCCCGCTCGCGCCCAGCACCCCATGCGCGCCCTGCGCAGGGCACGCCCCATGCGCCCCAGCGGCGCCTCACTGCGGCACCTCGGCATCGGCCGACACGCTGGGCGCGGGCACCCACGGCACGATCATCGGCACGCGCACCCGCACCGACACGTGCTCCCGCCCCGAGCGGTCCTCGCGCGTGCGCACGGTGGAGCCCCGCGCCAGGTCGCTGCCCAGCATGCGCCGCGCCGCCGCACGGGCGGGCGCCTGCACCGACTCCGCGCGCGCACCCGCCCGGGCGGCCTCGCGCGCCGCGCCCCATGCGTGGGCGGCCAGGCCCACCTGCACCACCACCGCCACGGCCAGCGCGATGAGGGGCACCACCGCCACAAGCTCCACCGACCCCTGCCCCGCGCGGTTGCGGCACGGAGCGCGCCCCGGCGTCCCGCACCACGCGCTCCCGGGGTTCCGGCTCGTCGCATCCCGATCCATGGGGCGACGCTAAGTGCGTCCCACGCGCACGGGGCGCGCGGGGCGTGACGATTCAGCGCCGAATGCGAATCAGCGCCGCATGGCTGCCCCGGCTAGAGCCGCCTGCTGTCGCGGATGATCCACCAGATGAGCAGGCCCAGCGCCACGATGAGCGCGAGGTACCCGAACGGCGTGATGCGATCGGCAAGCAGCGGATACCCGGCGATGAGCAGGAATGCGATTCCCAGCGCCGCCACCACCACCAGCACCCGCTGCCACGGCTTCATCACCAGCCATGCGAGCGGATTTCGGCGGAAGTACGCCACGCCCGCCGCGAGGATGGCCACCACGAACAGCACGGACAGCACCTGCGACGCCGTGGCCAGCGCCACCGTGAAGGCGCGCTCCCACCACACCACGAGCGCCGCGAGGCCGAGGATGATCACCGCATTGCGCACGCCGACGGGCATGGGGCGAGGATACCGCTGCCCTCGGCTCTACAGTGCACGCGTGCCCATGCCCTCACCCGACACCATCACCGTGCTGCGATCCACCGACTCCCCGGGGTACCTCGACCTGCGCGCGGGCGCGGCCGACGGCCCCCAGCTGGCCACCGCATTCCGCACGGGAGGTCCGGGCGCGGCCAGCATCGGCGCCGGCGAGCTCATCATCGGCGCTCCGCATCCCGCCGATGCCGGCAGCCGCCGTCACATCATCGGGCCCGACGGCGACCACCAGGGCTACATCGAGTACCGCTCGCGCCTCTCCCCCGTTCGCTGCGTCACCGCGCTGGTGGATGACGATGGCGTGCGCGCGTGGACCCGCGAGCGCTCGGCGCTGGGGGCACTGCTGCACCGCCTGCTACCGCAGTCGACCATGCCGGGCACCGCCGTGATGATCGGCCAGGACGAAGCGGGTGATGTGAGCGCGGTGCCCGGCGGCTACCGCCTGCGGTGGCACGGCGCCACCCGCCTCACCCTCACGGAGTCGGCGCTGCTGGCGCTGGCCCTGGGCCTTCCCCGCTAGGCGGCGGCTCCCCGCTCGCGCGGGCCACGAACGCCGGGCAGCGCATCACGGGCACGGCGGGGTAGCGCGGCATGCGCGGCTCCTCGCACATGGTGAACACCGACCGGCGGGTGGGCACCAGTCGCTGGAAGGCGCAGCCATCGCACAGCCCCGCGGGCATGCGACGCGGGCCGCCGGTCACGGCGCGGGCGCCCCCGCGCGCAGCGCATCGGCCAGGCCGATCACCGGCAGGTCGCCGTCCAGGTGGCCATGCCGCGCGCGCACCGATGCCGTGCGGGTCTCCACCTCGCGGTCGCCCACGATGAGCAGGTACGGCACCTTGGCAAGCTCGCCGTCGCGGATGCGCTTGCCCATGCTCTCGCCGCGGGCGTCCACCTCGGCCCGCACGCCCGATCCCTTGAGCGTGGCGCACACCTCGTCGGCGTACGGCGCGTGGCGATCGCTCACGGGAATAACCCGCGCCTGCTCCGGGGCGATCCAGAACGGCAGGTCGCCGCCGGTGTCCTCGAGCAGGATGCCCAGGAAGCGCTCGAGCGACCCCGTGATGGCCCGGTGGATGATGACCGGGCGCTGCTCGGTGTCGTCGGCCGTGGTGTAGGTGAGGCCGAACCGCTCGGGCATGTAGAAGTCGAGCTGGCACGTGCCCAGCTGCCACGAGCGCCCCATGGTGTCGGTGACCTGGATGTCGATCTTGGGGCCGTAGAAGGCACCGTCGCCCTCCTTGATGCCGTACTCGCGATCACCCAGCGCCTGGCGCAGGGCATCCTCGGCCTGGTCCCACATCTCGGGCGTGCCCGTGGCCTTCTCGGGGCGCGTGGAGAGGAACATCGAGACGTCCTCGAACCCGAACCGCGCGTAGAAGCGCTCCGTGAGGTCGAGGATCGACCGCACCTCCGACTGGATCTGGTCCATGCGGCAGAACACGTGGGCGTCGTCCTGCGTGAACGCCCGCACGCGGAACAGGCCGTGCAGCACGCCCGAGAGCTCGTGCCGGTGCACATGCCCGAACTCCGCAAGGCGCAGCGGCAGGTCGCGGTACGAGCGGCGCGTGGACCGGAACACCAGGCAGGCGCCCGGGCAGTTCATGGGCTTCACGGCGAACCCCTGCTCGTCCACCTCCGTGAAGTACATGTTGTCCTTGTAGTGCTCGTAGTGACCGCTCTGCTTCCAGAGCTCGTCCGAGAGCATCGTGGGGGTGCGGATCTCCTGGTATCCCATGGCGTCCAGCTCGGTGCGCAGCGCCGACTGGATCTCGTTCACCACCACCATGCCCTTGGGCAGGAAGAACGGGAACCCCGGGCCGGCCTCGTCGAAGTAGAAGATGCCCAGGTCGCGGCCCACGCGGCGGTGGTCGCGCGCCCGGGCGGCCTCGAGGCGCTCGAGGTAGTCGTCGAGCTCCGCCTTGGTGGGGAACGCCGTGGCGTACACCCGCGTGAGCATGGGGTTCTTCTCGCTGCCGCGCCAGTACGCACCGGCCACCGAGAGCAACTTCACGTGCCCGATCTTCCCGGTGTCGTGCACGTGCGGGCCGCGGCAGAGGTCGATGAAGTCACGCTCGCGGTACAGAGACACGTCGGCCTCGCCCTGGCGGCCGAGCTCCTCCACCTGGTCAACCTTGTAGGGCTGGGCGCGCTCCTCGAAGAAGGCCTTGGCGTCGGGGATGCTCATGACGCTGCGCTCGAAGGGCGACTTGCTCTTCGCGATGCGGTTGATCTCGGCCTCGATGGCCGGGAAGTCGTCCTCGGTGATCGGCGCGTCGAGCTCGAAGTCGTAGTAGAAGCCGTCGGCGATGGGCGGGCCGAATCCGAACCGCGTGCCCGGGAAGAGGCTCATCACGGCCTCGGCCATCACGTGCGCAGCCGAGTGACGCATGACGTACAGGTGATCATCGCCGCTCTTGCCCGTGACGATGGCGATCTCCTCGCCGTCGGCAAGCGGGCGCGCGAGGTCGCGGATCTCGTCGCCCACCCGCACTGCCAGCGCGGCCTTTGCGAGGCCCGGGCCGATGGCGGCGGCGGCGTCGTGTCCGGTTGCCCCTTCGGGCAGGTCCAGCCGGTTTCCATCGGGAAGGACGACGTGCATGCGGCGCGCGATGCTAGCAACGCCCCGCCCGGGGGCCGGACCCCCCTTGCGCGCCCGGGCAGACGGGCGGAATATGCAAACCGACATGCGATGGCTCCTCTGCGGCTCGTCACCCACCCCGGTGACACGGCGGGTGGTGCCGGCGACCCTGGCGTCGCTGGTGCTGGCGCTGTTCGGCACCGTGCTCATCGTATGGGCGCCCGACGTTGCCGGCCACGGGTGGATCCGCTCCACCTACGTGCTGTTCGTGGTGGTGGCGCTCAAGCTGCCGCTCATCGCGATCCTCTGGTGGCTCATCGCGCGCAACCCCGAGTGGCCCGGCAAGCGGCCCACGTGGCTGCCGGCCGAGCAGGCGGAGATCCTCGCCTACCTCGAGAAAGAGTCGCAGCGGGCCGCGCTGCTGCCCGACGCCGTGGAGCGCCTGGAGTACCTGTCGCAGGAGGCCTGGCACGTGGCCGACCGGCTCGACGGCGAGGCCAAGGTGGACGCCCTCACCGTGGCGCTGCGCATCGACCTGGTGCGCGAGCGAGCCCGCCGCGAGCGCAGCGAGCACTAGCGGCGTCGTGTAGCCTGCGGCCCCCTCCCGCACACGCGTCACGAACCAAGGAGACCCCCATGCGCACCGCATCCGCTGCCACGCTCGCAGCGTCGACACTGCTCGCCGGCGCCCTGCTCGCGGGCACGGCGATGTCCGCGCCAGCGCATCCCGAGCACGGCGCCGGATCGTCATCCTCGTCCAATGTTCAGGCCTCGTACATGTTCGTCTTCAGCGGCCCGTCGGCCACCATGGTGCCGGTTCCCGGGACCACGGGCACCTACACCTTCACCATGCCGATCACGTCGAGTGCGCAACCGGTGATCTGGTTCACCGTACGGCCCAGCCGCATGACGGGCACGATTCCCATGACCCAGTTCGCGGGCCTCTGGACCCTCGGCGGCAACTCCAGCTTCGCCGTTGACCCGCCGAACGTCGCTATCACCACCACCCGCAAGGGCGTCACGAGCACCTTCGTCGCGTCCATGACGTCCACGGTGGTGACAACCGATGGCGCGGCTGCCACGCCGGTGATCCAGGCGACCATGACGGCCCTCCAGGGGGCGAGCCTCAGCGCCGTGCAGACGAGCAAGACGAGCTTCCTCAAGCGCTGGGCCAAGGCGCCGAGCAGCACGCCCAAGGCCAAGGCCGGGGCGACGACGGTATTCATCGAGCGCTCCGTGTGTGCCACCGGCAACTGCGTGCCTGTGCCGCTCAGCTGACGCGGACGCACTGTGGGCCCCTGTGGAGGCGGTCGCACGCACCACGGCATTCGATTGCCGCGCGTTGCCGGCCGGCGCGGCTATACCGCGGCGCCCACCAACGATCCGATGAGCGACGTGATGGCCATGGCCGCCACGCCCCAGAACAGCACGCGGGCAGATGCCCGCAGCACCGGGGCCTTACCGAGCATCGCCCCGGCGGCGCCCAGGATGATCAGGCCGATCACGGTGACCACCACCGTCACCCAGATGCGCTCGGCCTGTCCGTAGGACGGCAGCACCGCGAGAAGCGGCAGCAGGGCGCCGATGGCGAACGACAGCGCCGAGGCGATGGCCGCCTGCAGTGGCCGCGCCTTGGCGTAGTCGGTGATGCCGAGCTCCTCGCGGGCGTGCACCGTGAGCACATCCCCCTTCGAGAGTTCCTCGGCCACCTCGCGCGCAAGGCGGGGCGAGAGCCCGCGTTCCTCGTAGATGTCCGCGAGCTCGTCGAGCTCTCCCTCGGGATCGTCCGCGAGTTCCTGGGTCTCGCGCGCGATGTCCGCGCGCTCGGCGTCGCGCTGGGAGCTCACCGACACGTACTCGCCGGCCGCCATGGACATCGCGCCGGCCACCAGCCCCGCGATGCCGGCGGTGATCACCGCGCCGCGATCGGCGCCCGATGCCGCCACGCCCAGCACCAGGCTGGCGGTGGACACCAGGCCATCGTTGGCCCCGAGCACGGCCGCGCGCAGCCAGCCGGTTCGGCCCGTTGCGTGGTGCTCGAGGTGCGATGGAAGGATGGGCACGGCGGCGAACGCTAGTGCGCCGAATTGCGAACATCCGGTAAAGAATCGGCGCGACTGACACCATAAGGCTTGCGCTTCGTGAAGCCGCCTGACACATTGCCTCCATGCACTCGTTCTCTTCGTGAGATCGAATTGCATGGCGGTACTGAGCGGCGGACGCTCCGAGATCGGGGGGTCTCGGTCAGCGCGGGAATCGGGGGGTTCCCCGCGCCGTCCGCCGCCGTCCGCTTCCTGCGATGCTTACCTCGTGAACGGGGTGAGCATCCGCGTGCGCCGGGCCGCCGAGGCGCTGCTGGCAGCCAATTGGCGTGAGGGCGTCGCGCGCGATGGCGTGGCCTACGCCTACACCTGCCCCGATGGTGAGAAGTACCCCTACCAGTGGTTCTGGGACTCCCTCATGCATGCGCTGGCCTGGAACGAGGTGGACCCCTCCAGGGCCGCGGCCGAGGTGCGCTCGCTCGCCGCCGTGCAGCAACCCGACGGGCTCATCGGCCACACCGTCTTCTGGGACTCCCCCGTGCGCCTGGCGCGGCTGGCCTTCTACAACGTGCGATCCCGCCGGGACATGGCCACCGCCACGATCCAGCCACCGTTCCTCGGGTGGGCCTGGGCGGAGATCGCCGAGCGCCTCGGCGATGAGGCCTTCGCCGCGCAGGGCCGCCACGTGGTGCGCGCCTACAACGGGTGGATCGAACGCGAGCGCGTGGATTCCACCGGCCTCGCGTGGGTGATCCTTCCCGACGAGACCGGCTGCGACGCCTCCCCGGTGTTCGACGACGCGCTCGGATGGCGCCGCCACGGCACGCCGGGATTCGCCGCGCTCGTGAACGACGTCCGCAGGGACGACTTCTCGTTCCGGCGCATCCGCGCGCGGGGCGGATTCACCGCGGCCTGCCCCCTGGTGAACGCCAGCCTCGCCCTGGGCTACCTGGGCCTGCATGCGCTGGGCGAGCCCGGGGCCCGTGAGCGGGCCCGGGACATCACCCACGCCATCGTGGATCACCTGTGGGACGACCAGGCAGGCATCTTCCGGCTCGCCGGGCCGGACGGCCTGCCGGTGCCGGTCAGCGCCTGGCAGGGGTTGGCCCCGGCCGCCCTGCCCGACCTGCCAGAGGAGATCCGCACCCGCGTGGTGGACGACTGGCTGCTGCGCGGCGACCGCTTCTGGCCGCCGCATCCGGTGCCCTCCGTGAGCCTGGACGACCCCACGTTCATGCGGGGCGATGGCCGCGTCATTCCCCAGTACTGGCGCGGTCCGTCGTGGCCCTTCACCCCGCCCTTCGTCATCCCCGCGCTGCTGCTGGCCGGGCGCAGCGCCGAGGCGGCGGTGCTGGTGTCGCGCATCGAGGAGCGCCTCGACGGCCAGGGGTTCCGCGAGTACAACGACCCCATCGACGGCACCGGCATGGGCGCCCGGGCGTTCACCTGCCAGGCCGTGGTGCTCGCGCTGCATGCATGGCTCGAGCGCCCGCCGATCCCCGTGCGAAACGCCCCGGGGCTAGGTCCGACCCGAGTGCGCGACGCCCTGGGCTAGCGCCCGAGCGAGCGGCGCAGCGCGAGCACCCGCTGCAGCGATACCTCGGCCTCGGCGCGCGGGATGCGCCCCGACGTGATGGCCGCCGACACCGCGCGCATGCCCTTGGCGGCCTCGGCCTCGGACGTCGCGACGATCACCAGGTCCATTCCCGCCGCGGCCGATCCCGCCGACGCCCCGGCCGTGCCCCCGTATGGCCGCAGCGCCGGGGTATCGATGGCATCGGTGATCGTGACCCCGCGAAAGCCCAGCTGGTCGCGCAGCAGTCCGCGCACCACCGACGTCTCGAGCAGCGCCGGCCGCGGGGCCAGCGCCGTGAAGATGATCGACGACACCATGATCATCGGCACGTCCGCGGCGATCACCGTGCGGAAGGGCTCCATCTCCTGATCGAGCGTGGCGCGTGGAGCAGTGACGCGCACGGCGGCATCGTCGGTGTTCACCCGCGCGCGCCCGAAGCCCGGGAAGTGCTTGGCCGTGGCCACGGCGCCGGCATCGGCCAGCCCCTGCGCGAACGCCGTGCAGTCGGCGGCCACGGTGGCGGGCGTGGTGCCGAACGCCCGGCCATCGCGGAAGAGGTCACTGCCCCGCCGGGCCACGTCGCATACCGGTGCGAGGTCGGCGTTCACTCCCGACCTCAGCATGGCCCGCCCCGTGGCCGCGCCCTGGGCCCTAATGCCCGCAGGGTCGAGTCGCGCCCCCATGCGCGCGGCGCTCATGATGGGCGGCGCCCACGCCATGCGCTTCACCAGCCCGCCCTCCTGGTCGACGGTCACGAGCAGCGGGGCGTCGAGGCCCGCCGGGCGCGGGATCGCCTGCAGCTGCCGCGTGAGCCTGCCCAGCACGGCGCGGTTGGGCGCGTTGCGGCTGAACAGGATGACGCTGCCCACCTCGCCCCGCGCGATGGCCGCGCGCATTGACGCGCTCACCGAGGTGCCATCCACCGGCCAGGTGATGCGCTGACCGGCGAGTTGCGCCGTGGTTGGCGCCGCAAGTGCCGCCGCGGGAACCCCGGCCAACGCGGCGGCCACCGCGGCTGTGGCCAGACCACCCACGATCAGCACGCGTGCCCGTAGCGACATCACGACACCGTGGCCCATCCCACGGCCGTGCCGAAGGAGTTCTTCTGCGCGAACAGCGGGTTGGTGGCACTCTCGGCCGTCGCTGCATTGGACGGGATGCGCCGCACCACCACCAGCTCGACATTGGACTGCGCCGGCATGCCCTTGGTGCGCTCGAGGTACGACACCAGCACGAGGCGGGCGTCCTTCCTGCCAAGCCCGGTGGAATCGGAGCCCTCGAAGCGGAACTCCTTCGTGGTGGGCCACGAGACCACCGGGGCGCTGAAGTCCTTTCCGGTGAGCTTGCGGTAGCCCAGCGTCGACCCCGGCAGCTGCGACAGGCGCTTCTGGTTGCGCTTGTCGCGGAAGATGAAGGTGAGGCTCGCACGGCACCATGACTCGGGGTCGTCGTACACGCGGATGCGCGAGAGCACGCGCACCGCGTTGGTGCCATCCGGGGCCTTCTGGGTGCGCCACGTGCGCGGCCCCTGCTGGTAGAAGGTCTGCGTGCAGGCGTCCGGCAGCGCGGACGTGGTGGCCGACGACGTGGCGGCGGGCGGCGCGGCGCCAGACGACGACACCACCTGCGCCGAGAACGAATACGTGCTGGCGCGCGGCAGCCCGCTGAAGGTGGCGGTGCCGGCCGAGAGCGCGGCGGTGGCCGTGGCCCCGCCGGGGCTGGCGGTCACCTGCACCTGGGGGTCGCGCCACCCGCAGGGCGCGGTGTCGGGCGCCCAGGTGACAGTCACGCTGTTGCGACCCCCCGTGGCGGTGATGGCCGTGGGCGACGTGACGGTGTCGCAGATCCAGTCGCGAGCGGATGTGACCCGGGCATAGACGCCGGGCAGATTGGGGACACCGCACCGGAGGCCCCAGCTCGTGGCCCCCAGCAGCACCCTGCGCCCGTTGATCGTGGCGGTCATGGGCCCGCCGGAGTCGCCCGAGCAGGTGTCGTTGCGAAGCGACGGATTGCTCGCCGGCGCATTGCCCGCGCACATCATGGTTGAGGCGACGAACAACGAACCCATGACGGGGAACGCGCCGCAGGTGGCATCGGGGATGAGCGGCACCCCGCCGCCCGCCGACTGCAGGATCGTCGCCACCGAGTCGGGGCCGGCCGGCGTCGGGTAGCAGCCATCGGGATCGGACGGATTCACCGAACAGGTGGTGAGCCCCCAGCCCGCCACCTGCGCCGCGGACCCTGCCGCCTGCGCCGACACGATCGCGGCGTCGTCCGACGGCGCGGGCAGCGCGACGGGGGCCACCGAGGTGGCGGCGGGCAGGCGCAGCAGCGCGAGGTCACCCGACTCGGTCTCCGCGGAGTACGAGGGGTTCACCAACGCCGAGTCGGGAACCTGCGGCGCGCCGGGACTCGTGCGCACGTAGGCGCCCGGGTACAACGCCATCCCGGCGCGGTCGTAGCCCTGCACGCAGTGCGCGGCGGTGAGCACCCAGCGTGCGGACACCACCGAACTGCCGCAGAGCGATGTTCCGCCGCCTCGGCGGAAGGTGTAGAGCGCGATGAACGGCCAGTCGGCCGGGTTGGCGTCCTGCCGGTCGGGGCCGACCACGCGTGTGCCCACGCCGCTGCGATCGGCGGCCGCCGCGAGCGGGCCGGCGCCGGCGAGGCCACCGACGAGGCCCGACGCAGCCAGCACGATGATGATGAGGCGGCGCATCACGAGTGCGAACGTACCAGCACCGGTTGCGCCACCACGCAGGCGCGGGCGCCCCGTACGCTGCCCATCGCACCGCGCACCCGAGGGGGAGGACCACATGGCCGACGGCCGCGATCTGGTCGCCGATGGATTCACCGAGACGGCATCCGACTACGAGGACGCCGTGCGCTTCAACATCGAGGGCGGCCAGCGCCTGGTGATGTCGATCCCGGCCGGGCACTACGACGACGTGCTGGACGTCGGCTGCGGCACCGGGTGGACCACCCAGGCGATCGTCGACCGCTTCCGCCGGCGCGGATCACGGGCGTTGACCCGTCGGAGGGCATGCTCGAGCAGTTCCAGGCGAAGCTCGGCGGCATCGACGGCGTGGAGGTGACCCTCGCGCAGGGCGACGTGGAGAACATGCCCGTGCCCGACGGCTCCTTCGAC
>JBJTJN010000113.1:0-8775 GCA_046095485.1 Actinomycetota bacterium | reverse complement strand
GAACGCCGAGCGCGTGCTGGGGATCCTGCTCGCCAACACGAACATCGTGAACACCATGTCGGCCACCTATGCCAGCGACTGGGCCACGGCCACGCCGGTGCAGGTGATCAACGGCCAGGTGGTCAACCCGTTCCCGCCGGCCAAGTTCAACGGGTTCTTCTGCGCGAAGGGCTAGCGCCACCGCGCACCGCGTGACCCGTCTCGCATGCGCCGCGCATCCCGAGGGCTGACCCCGGGGTGCGCGGCGCATGCGGTTGCGGGCCTCAGCCGGTGTAGCGCGCGAAGTTCATCTTGAACTGCATCTGCTTGCCGCCCGCCATGGCCATGCTGGCCGAGATCACCATGGTCTTCGGGGGCTTCTTGCCCGACTTCGGCGGCACCAGGCGGTAGGAACGCGGCTCATCGACGGTGCCGTAGTCGTCGAACACGAGGGCGTTTCCGACCCGAAGCGGGTGAGCGGAATCGAACCGCCATCAGAAGCTTGGAAGGCTCCTGCTCTACCGTTGAGCTACACCCGCGTGCGCCCGGCAGCCTAGCCGGTGCCCGGTCGGCCCTGAACCCGCGGGGCAGGTGACGTCGCCCCTGCGGCGTACCGTGTCTCCTGCATACGGATCCCCTCCTCAGGAGAGCTGATGAACAAGCTCATCGCCACGTCCGCGGCTGCCATCGTCGCCGGCGGGCTCATCGCCGGCGGCGCATTCGCCGGCAGCACCACCGTGCAGACCATGCCGGTGAGGAACGTGACCGGCGTGACCGCCGGCGTGATGTACGTGCAGAAGGCCGTGCCCAACGCCAAGCTGGGCGGCTCGGCCAGCTCGTACTTCTACCTGTCCAACGGCGGGGGCAAGGTGTCGATCTCGAAGCTCGTGACCAAGGGCTTCGACGGCACGCAGACCGTCACCATCACCCCGCCATCGGGGTCCACCCTCATCCAGGGCTTCGCCACCATCTCGGGCGGCGACCTGGGCTCGATGGTGATCAAGTCGACCCAGCTCACCAACTCGGCCTACAAGATCAACCTGTCGTTCCCGGGCGAGCAGGGCCGCCAGGGCACGCTCACGTTCCGCCTGCAGCTCAGCAACGGCTAGCCGCGGCTAGGAGCGCAGTGCCAGGCCCTCCTCGTGAAGGCGCCTGGCGCGCTCGATGTTGATCGCATCGGGCCCCTCGCCCTCCTCGCCGGGCACCTCCAGGATCACCGGGAGGCCCTGGAGGGCGGGGTGGCCCAGGATGCGCCTGAAGCCCTCCTCGCCGATCAGCCCCTCGCCGATGTTCTCGTGGCGGTCGCGGTTGCTGCCGAACTCGGTCTTGCTGTCGTTGAGGTGCAGGCACTTGAGGCGATCGATGCCCACGATGGAGTCGAAGTCGCCCAGCACCCGGTCGATGCCGCCCTCCTCGTGGATGGGGAACCCCGAGGCGAACATGTGCTGGGTGTCGAGGCAGAAGCCCACGCGGTACTCGTGTCCGGCGGCGTCGGCCACTGCGCGCAGTTGCTCGAAGGTGCGGCCGATGGTGTCGCCCGCGCCGGCGGTGTTCTCGAGGTAGATGGAGCACGTGCCGGGCACGGCATCCAGCGCCTCGGCGATTCCGGCGCCGATGCGCGCGATGGCCTCGTCGGTGGTGCTGCCCTTGCTCGACCCCACGTGCAGCACGATGCCCTCGAGCCCCAGCGCCTCACCGATCTCCAGGTGCTGCTTGAGGCTCTCGATCGACGACCGGTAGATGTTGCGCGTGATGCCCTTGGCCGGGGGCCCGGTGGGCACCTCCTTGTCGGGGGCGCCCAGGTTCATCAGGTAAAGCCCGTGGCTCACCAGCGGGCCCATTCCCGTCTCGGCCGACTTCTCGCGGAACGCCGCGATCTCCTCGGGCTTGTGGTTGATGGGCTTCCACGTGCGGGGGTTGTGCGTGAACACCTGCAGGGTGTCGCACCCGATCGCCTGCCCGCGGTCGATCGCGTTGCTGATGCCGCCGCTGCTGGACACATGCGCTCCGAATCTCATGTCGTCCATCCTATGCATACGGCCCGGCGGGACCCCTCGGTGCGGCTATCCTGCCGCGCGTGCATCACATGGATACCGCTGATGACCGCCCGCTGCGCGTGCGCTTCGCGCCCAGCCCGACCGGATCGCTGCATGTGGGGGGCGCGCGGACCGCGCTCTTCAACTGGCTGGCCGCGCGCCATGCCGACGGCACGTTCATCCTGCGCCTGGAGGACACCGACCGCGAGCGGTCGACCCCCGAGAGCGAGGCGGAGATCCTGCGCGTGCTCGAGTGGATGGGCCTCGACTGGGACGAGGGCCCGTATCGCCAGAGCGAGCGCGACGACATCTACCGCGACTGCATCGAGAAGCTGAAGGCGGCCGGCGCGGTGTACGCCGCGTGGGAGACCGCGGACGAGCTCGACGCCATGCGCGCGGAGGCCCGTGCCAACAAGCAGGCCCCGGTGGTGCGCGGCAGGCGCGACCACGCGCCCGATGAGATCGCGGCGTTCGAGGCCGAGGGACGCACGCCGGTATGGCGCTTCGCGGTGCCCCTTCCCGGCGAGACGGTGATCGACGACATGATCCGCGGCACGGTCACCTTCGACCACGCGCAGATCGAGGACTTCGTGGTGGCGCGCTCCGACGGATCTCCCACCTACAACCTCGCGGCCGCCGTGGACGACATGGTGATGGACGTGACCCGGGTGATCCGCGGGGAAGACCACATCAGCAACACGCCCAAGCAGATGCTGGTGATCAGGGCGCTCGGCGGCGAGCCGCCGCAGTACGCCCACGTGCCGCTGATCCTCGGCACCGACAAGAAGCGCCTCAGCAAGCGGCACGGCGCGGCGTCGGTGGAGGAGCTCGAGGCCGATGGGTTCCTGCCGCAGCCGGTGCGCAACGCCCTGGTGCTGCTGGGGTGGAGCTACGACGACAAGACCACCACCTTCACGATGGACGAGCTCATCGAGAAGTTCGACGTGTCGCGGGTGAGCAAGAGCCCCGCGGTGTTCGACATGAAGAAGCTCGAGGTGATGAGCGGCCGCTACCTGCGCGCCATGGACGAGCAGGAGTTCGCCGACGCCCTGGTGCAGTGGCTGGCCGCGACCGGCTACTTCGCGGGCAAGGCCCCCGACGCCCCGGCCCTCGCGCGCCGCACGGCTCCGCTGGTGCAGCGCAAGATGAGCCGCCTCAACGAGTACGACCGCCTGGCCGGATGGCTGTACCGACCGCTGGAGTTCGAGCCCGAGGCCCTGGCGGCGCTGGAGGAGGACGTGAAGAGGTCGATCCAGTGCATCGGCGGCGGGCTGGGCCGCATCGAGACCCTCGATGAGTTCACCGTGGACACCATCAAGGACGCCCTCTCGGACCAGCTGCACATCCAGGGGCTCACCGCCAGGGAGTTCCTCGAGCCCCAGCGCATCGCCGTGACCGGCCAGACGATCTCCACGGGCATCTACGAGAGCCTCGCGTTGCTGGGCCAGGAGCAGTCGGTGGCGCGATACCGTGAAACCCTCGGCCGCCTGGCCGAGCAGTGGACGGGAGGCGAGTAATGGTGCGCAAGCTGCTGGCGGGGGGCCTTGGACGCGCCATCGTGATCCTCGGCATCGTCTTCTTCGCCCTCTACGCCATCGTGGCGCTCATCCTGGGGCGCACGGGCTTCAAGTACTCCGAGGGGCTGGCCGCGGGCATCATGGCCTACCTGTTCATCATGGCCGTGCTGGTGCTGTGGCTGCTCGAGCGCCGGCGGCACACCCAGCCGGGCGCGGTGGCCGAGGAGTTCCTGATGAACAGCCGCGCGGTGCACGACATGATCGGCGCCCCGGTGCGGGTGAACGTGCCCAGCCCGCTGCCCGCGGGCAAGGGGCCCGGCCAGGTGACGGTGGACTGCTTCGTCACCGGACCCGACGGATCGGGCGAGGCCATGGTGGTGCTGGCGCGCCTCGACAGGGGCTATCAGGTGCTGGGCGCCGACCTGGACATCGCCGGCGTCAAGAAGTCGGTGGCCGCCTAGGTCCCCGGGCTGCGGCCCGCGGCGTGGGTCAGCTGCCGGCGCGGGTCATGCGGCGCACCACGCGCTTCATCGCGGCATCCTGCGCGCGCAGCGGCAGCCCGCCGATGATCCAGATGGGGCGCGCCATGCCGCCCACGATGGGCTTCAGCGGCGGGCGGCGCTTCTCCACGATCTTCTGCACCAACTCGGCCACGCGCTCGGGCTGCACCTTGGCCTTGTCGGCCTCCTTGCGCATCATCACCAGGCCGCCCTCCACGAACGCGTGCTGGTCGGGGTAGGGGCCGCCCTCGGGCACGCTCGAGGAATCCTGCTTGGCCTCCAGCGGCGTGGCGATTGCCGCGGCACGGATGCATGACACCCGCACCCCATGCGGGGCGATCTCGCGTCGCAGCTGATCTGCCCAGGCCTCGAGCGCGGCCTTGGACGCCGCATAGCCACCGTTGAAGGGCATCACCGTGCGGGCCATCAGCGCGCTGTTGATCACCAGCGTGCCCTGGGCGGCGCGCAGCAGGGGCAGGTGCGCCTGTATGGCCCGCACCGCGCCCAGGTAGTTCACCTGCATCATGCGGTCGAGCGTGGCCACGGGGCAGCCCTCGGCCGTGACATCTCCCTGCATGTTGGCGATGCCGGCGTTGCTGAACATGGCATCCAGCGCCCCGCCGGTGATGTCGCCCACGCGGGCGGCCAGCGCGTGCACGTCGTGATCGTCGGTCACGTCGCACCGCACCGGGATGATCATGTCGGGCTGGGTGGCGGCTGCCACAAGGGCCTCGCCGTCGGCGTCATGGCGCACCGTGCCGATCACGCGATAGCCGGCGGCGTTCATGTGCAGGGCGGTCTGGCGCCCGATGCCGCTGGACGCGCCGGTGATGAGGATGGTGCGGAAGGTGGTCATGGGCGCGATCGTACGTGCAGCCGCCTGCCGGCGGGGCCGCTGGCATAGTTCGGCCGTGGCCGAGCGCCGTCGCCAACCCCGGGGCGTCGTCACCCTTGCCCTGGTCGAGATGTGGGAGCGCTTCTCGTACTACGGCATGGTGGCGCTGCTCGTGCTGTTCCTCATCGAGCCCGAGGGCTCGGGGTTCCCGCCCGGCCCGGGCGAGGGGTTCAGCGAGGCCGACGCCGCGGCGCTGTTCGGCGTGTACTCGGCCCTCGTGCTGGCGGCCCCGCTGCTGGGCGGGTGGATCGGCGACCGCATCACGGGCCCGCGCCGCGCCTTCGTGGCGGGCGGCGTGCTCATCGCCATGGGGCACTTCGTTCTGCTTGCGCCAGGCATCGGGTTCTTCTGGTTCGGGCTGCTGGTGATCGCCGCGGGCACCGGGCTTCTCAAGCCCAACATCTCCACCACCCTCGGCCTGCTCTACGACGACGACGACCCCCGGCGTGACGGCGGCTTCTCGCTCTTCTACTTCGGCATCAACGTGGGGGCGTTCACGGCGCCCATCATCTGCGGGTGGATCGCCACCAGCTACTCATACCGGCTGGCGTTCTCGGTGGCCGGCATCGGCATGGTGCTGGGGCTCGTGCAGTACGCCATCGGGCGCGGCCGACTCGGCGACACCGGAAAGGCCGTGCCGCGCCCGGCCACGTCGGGCCAGCGCCGCACGGCGCTGGTGGGCGGCGCCGGGGCGCTTCTGGTGATCGCCGCGGTCTTCGCGGTGGCGATCGGGCTGCTGGGGTTCACCGCCGCGGTGGTGTCGGCCGTCGTCACGGCGCTGGTGGCCCTTGTGGCCGTGCTCGCCTTCTGGGCGCTGCTTCGCCGGGCGAAGGCATCGCCCTCCGAGCATCGGCACCTCAAGGCCTTCCTGATGCTGTTCATCGCCAGCGTCGTGTACTTCGTGCTGTCGTCGCAGGCGGGATCCACCATCACGGAATTCACCCAGGACTGGGTGCAGCGCGGCGTGGGGTCGTTCACCATGCCCACCAGCTGGCTGCTGTCCATCAACCCGGTGCTGGTGGTCATCTTCGCGCCGGTGTTCGCCGTGCTGTGGACGTGGCTCGGGCGCAGGGCGCCCACCACGCCCACCAAGGCGGTCATCGGCATCGTGGGCGTGGGCGTGAGCTTCCTCGTGCTGGCGGCCCCCGGCTTCGCCGCGCAGGACGGCCGGTCGTCTGCGCTCGGCTGGGTGCTGCTCACCTTCCTCATCCTCACGTGGGCCGAGCTGTTCATCGTGCCCATCGCGCTCTCCACCACCACCGAGATCTCCCCGCCCGGGCTCACGGGGCAGCTGCTCGGCCTGTGGTACCTGGCAGCCGCCCTGGGCGGCACCCTGGGAGGCCAGACTGCCCGGCTCGTGCAGCCGCTGGGCTACGGGGGGTTCTTCCTGGTGTCCGGTGCGGTGGTGATCCTCATCGGGCTGGCGTTCCTCGGCCTGCGACGTCGCTGGTCGGGGTGGCTCGCGCCGTTCCGCTGAGGGGCGCTGATAGCCTCGCCCGCACGGGACGTGGCGCAGCCTGGTAGCGCACCTGCTTTGGGAGCAGGGGGTCCCCGGTTCGAATCCGGGCGTCCCGATCACGGCACACCCCTACCCCGGAGCACCTCGTGACCCGCACCCCGTCCACCGCCATCGCCGTCCTCCTCGGGGCAGCAGCGCTCGCCGCGCCGGCCCTCGGCTCGCCCGTGCAGCCGTCGGGCACGCCGCCCACCCCCGTGGGTCCCACCTCCGGCTCGGGCGCGGGCTACTCGTGGAACAGCTTCTGGGCCGGCCCGAACGTGTACCCCGGAGTGGTGGCCAGCGCCTTCGGCGCAATCTGGGTGCCTGACTCGCGCACGGGCGGCGTGGTGTCGGTGCTCGACGCCACCAGCGGGGCGCTCGTGAGCAACTACGCCGTGCAGGGCCTTCCGCCCGCCAGCGCCGCCCTGCAGGCGGGCAACTACCTGTGGATCGCCGGCCAGATCGGGGGCCGCACGGTGGTGACCGCGCTCGACCAGACCGCCACGATCCGCCTCACCTTCAAGGCCTCGGTGAAGTCCGCCAACCGCATCGGCAAGGGCGGCCAGATGGACTACGGCGGCATCGGCCTCGCCTACGGCGCCGGCCGGGTGTGGGTGTCCGACCAGGGCGCGGGCCGCCTGTACGGCCTGTCGCCCACTACTGCCAAGCTGCAGCGCACCATTCGCGTGCCGGCGCCGAGGTCCGTCGCCGTCGGCGGCGGGCGCCTGTGGGTCACCAGCACCAGCTCGACGTCCGTGAAGGTCCTCAACCCCGCGAACGGCAAGCAGGCCGGGAGCATCAAGGTGAAGGGCGACACCTACGTGATGGCACCCGCGGGCGGCAGCATGTGGGTGTTCCAGCAGGACATCGCCGCCGCCTACGCGTTCGCGAGCCTCAAGCGCACCGCGCAGATCAGCATCGCCGCGTATCCCGAGGGCGGCTGGGCCGGTGCCGTTGCCACTCCCGCTGGCATCTGGGTGTCCAACTACGTGGTGCAGGCGATGCTGGTCAATCCCGTCAGCGCGACCATCGTCATCCCCGACGCCAATGCCTGGAGCAACGACATCGGCGGGGGCATCACCGCCGTGGGCAGCACGGCCTGGGTGGCGAACGGCAGCGGGTATGGCTTCCCGCTGGGCTCGAGCGTCACCCGGCTCACGCCCGCCTCGGGGTAGGCGCCGCTACACGGGCAGGCGGGGCCGGTCCGGGTCCTCGGCCTCGGCCGGGCTGCGGTCCCACCCGTGCCAGCGGTCCACGCGGATGCGCACCGAGATCCGGGGGTGCGCCGTGCGCGGGTAGGGCTTGCCCGTGTAGATGTTGCTGAGCGCGTCGATATCCGCGCGGTCTGTGTCCTCGTAGATCTCCTCGACCTCCCCCATCAGGCTCACCTGGCGGTAGAAGGTGTCCGGGTCGATGCAGGTGAAGGCCACGCGACCGTCCCGGCGCAGCCACCTGAGGCGCGGGCGCACGTCGTCCATGTTCACCAGCACGCGGTCATCACCCAGCCAGCGGTACCAGATGGCCGTGGTGTGGGGCGATCCGTCAGGCCGCAGCACGGCCATCACGCAGAGGTTGGGCGCATCGAGGAAGTCGGCGATGGCCTGGGGCACGGGTGCTTCGGGCATGACGGGTTAGTACCACAGCACCGGCGCCGGGCGGCGATACGCGGCACCATAGGCGCGTGGACGCGCATGCGATGGATCTGCTGGAGCTTCCGGCCATCCGCGAGCGGCTCGCCGGAATGGCGTCGTTCGAGGGCGGGGCCGCGCTCGCCCGTGGGCTCGTGCCATCGTCCGACGCGCACGAGGTCGCCAGGCTTCGCGAGGTCACCCGCGAGGCCGGCGTGCTGTGGGAGATGGCCGTGGCCGGTCCCGGCGGCGCGCACGACGTGCGGGATGAGGTGGGCGACGCCCGCCGCGGCGCGCCCATGGAGATCACCGCCTTCGAGCGCGTGCGCGCAACCTGTGAGGTGGCCGGCGAGGTGCGCGAGGCCGTGATGGATCACGCGGAGGCCGTGCCGCTCATGGCCGACGTGGCCGATCTCATCGACGCCGGGGCCATGACCCGTGTGGCCGACCGCCTGGGCGCGGCGCTGGACGGCCGCGGGGGAATCCGCGATGACGCCTCGCCGGGGCTCGCCCGCGCCAGGCGCGATGTGGCGGATCTGCGTCGGCAGGCCCAGGACGCCCTGCGCGAGGTGGCGCAGGCGGTGAAGCCCCACCTGCAGGAGGGCTTCATCACCGAGCGAGCGGGGCGCCCGGTGTTGGCGGTGAAGGCATCGTCGCGCTCGGCGGTGCCGGGCATCGTGCACGACACCTCCGACTCGGGCGGCACGCTGTTCGTGGAGCCG
>JBJTJN010000112.1:0-10287 GCA_046095485.1 Actinomycetota bacterium | reverse complement strand
GTCCTGCGCGGCCAGCACCTTGAGCGGATCGAACCGCCGCGCCGGCGGGATGAAGCCCGCGAGGGTGGACCGGGGCGTGACCTTGCGAAGCGCACGGCCGGCGGCGCGGCGCTCTGCGGGGGAGGGCGGCGTGGGGATGCTCATGCCCGAAACGTAGCGGCCCCGCCCCGGATTGACCGGAGCGGGGCCGCGCAACCAGCGGATGCGCCGGGCGCTACTTGCTGCCGCCCCCCTCGATGAGGGCCTGGCGGCCGGCCGAGTCGGGCTTGACCCACTCGGCCACCGTGTCGCCGTTGATCTCGGCCACGATGATGTCGCCCACCTCGTCGTGCGACGACGAGAACAGCCCGCGGCGCACCATGGCGTCGGCAGCGTTGCGGTTGTCCTCGGTGGGCGTGAGGTAGTGGATCGACGCGGCCTTGTAGCGGTGGATGAGGAACAGGTGCATCAGCGTCATCAGGCGCTTGCGGCGCAGGTTCAGGTCGAACGTGTTCTGGTCACGCACCGACAGGAACACGCGGCCTGCGCGGTCCTCCATGACGTTGAAGACGATGTTCGCGGCCTTCTCGCCGGAGCCGTTGAAGATCGACAGCTCGAGGATCTCCGATCCCGGGCTGTGCGGCCGGAGCGACACCGTGAGCTCGTCGCTGATGCCGTTGTGCTCCTTCCACGGGCCGATCCACTCGGCCAGCACCTTCGGCGGCACCTCGGTCTGCACCAGGTGCTGGTGCTGCGTGCTGCCCGCGCCCATGGCCTTGGTGGTGGCCGTCTGGCCGGTGATGGCCGCCAGGGCGGCGTCGCCGCGCGGGCCTCCCACCAGGGTCTGCGGGGTGCGGTACGGCGACTCCAGCAGGCGGAAGCGGCGCTGCAGGCGCGCCAGCGCGAGCATGCCGTCCTCCTTGAGGGAGTGCGAGAACTCCTCCGCGGCGAGGCCGTCGATCTGGTGGCCGCCGTAGGTGATGAAGTTGAAGACGAAGCCCATCTTCCCGATCTCCGCCGGGAAGGCGCGCATCTCGTCGTCGGTCATGCCGGTGGTGTCCCAGTTGAACGACGGCGACAGGTTGTACGCCAGCATCTGGTTGGGGAACACGGCGTGGATGGCGTCGGCGAACTCCTTGGCGTCCGCCAGGTCGGCCGTCTTGGTCTCCATCCAGAGGATGTCGGCGTACGGCGCCACGGCAAGCGACTTGGCCACCGCGTACGGGATTCCGCCACGGATCTGGAAGTAGCCCTCGGGCGTCTTGGCGCGGTCGGCGCTCCAGTCCACCTCGATGCCCATCTCGCGGGCCATCTGGCGAATCTGGTACCAGCCGGCGCGGTGCGAGAAGTCGTTCCAGTCGTCGACGCTCATGCCGACGTCCACGCCTTCATCGGCGCGGAAGCGGATGGCCTCGGCCACGGCCTCGGCGAGGGTGGACAGCTTGGCGCCGGCCTCCCACTCGGCCAGGAAGGCGTCTGCCGCCGAGTCGAGGGTGTTCTCCGGAAGCGCGTCCGGGTCGGCCAGGTGGGCCTTGGCGATGTCAGCCACCTTGGCGGCCACGCCGGACGACGTAAGCCAGGCGTCGGCCTCGGCCTGCTCCTCGTCGGACACCGCGTAGAGCAGGTGGCCGTTGAGCTCGCTGATGCCGGCGTCGTGCAGCTGCTTGATGACGCCCAGGAACGCCGCGCGGTAGGCCGGCACGTCGGTGTCGTTGACGCCCAGGATGAACGGCTGGTCGCGCTCGTCGCCGCAGCCGTCCAGCAGGTTGGCGGCCTCGGCGTCGGTGCGGCACACGATGATGCCGGGCACTTCCATGATGTCGAGCTGGAAGCGGGCCGACGACGCGCGCTTGATCTGCTCGTCGCTGGGCACGAGCACCTTGCCGCCCTGGTGGCCGCACTTCTTGGCGCCGGGCTTCTGGTCCTCGATGTGGTAGCCGGGCACGCCGACCTCCACGAAGCGCCGCACGAGGTTGCGCACGTGGGCGTCGCCGCCGTGGCCGGTGTCGGCGTCGGCGATGATGAACGGGCGGAAGTCCACCTCGGGGGTGGCCTCGCGCTCGGCCGCGCTCATGTGGGCGCGCATGTAGGTCTGGTTCTTGTCGGCGGTCAGCAGCGCGCGCACGATGGCGGCGGCCTCATCCGGCACCTGCGACAGCGGGTACGAGGCAAGGTCCGGACCCGGGTCCTCGTTGATCGATCCCTTCGCGCTGGTGGCCCAGCCGCCGAGGTAGATGCCCTCGATGCCGGCGCGCTTCTGGGCTACCGCCTGGCCGGGGGAGTACGGCCCGTAGGTGGTGATCGACTTGCCGTCGCTGAAGAGCTCGCGCAGGCGGGCGTAGAAGCCCTCCGCGGCCTCGCGGGCCACGGTGTAGTCCTGGGCGATGGTGCCCTTCTGCTCGGCGACCATGCGCGCGGAGTAGATGCGGTTGATGTCCGCGAAGCGCGGGGACTGCATGTACTCCCGGGTCTGCTGGACCTCGGCGTCGAATGCCGACATGAACCTTCCCTTGTCGTGGACTGCTGGGGACCGGGCATTCTAAGCAGGGTGTGCCTGCCACGGGCCTCCCGGCACGCCGCGCGCGCCGGGGAAGGGCGGGGAAAGGGTCTTATGTCCCGGCGCCCGGCCGGTCGCGGCCGTGCCCGTGCGTACGATCGAGCGCGATTCCCATACGGCTCAACCGGAGGTCTTCCCATGCGCAGGTCCCTCATCGCAATCGCCGCCGCTGGCGCCCTCGCGGTGGTCCCCGCCACGGCATTCGCCGGCTCGGCATCCATGCTCAATGTGCCCCCCAGCAAGCTGCTGCCGATGAAGATCGGCACGCCCACGGCCACCCTCACGACCGGCGGCAGCGTGGTGCAGGTGAAGATCCCGGTTATCGCCACGGGCAACCAGGGCTTCAGCCAGGCAGTGGAGGTGGAGGCATGCCTCGGGGCAGTCGGGTGCCAGGACGTCGAGGTCTCGGTGAAGGGCAGCGGCGTGAAGTCAGGCACTGTGAGGTTCGCGCTCAACGACACCGTGCAGGGTCCCGTGAAGGTCTCGCTGCAGATCACCGCGCAGACGCAGGCCTTCCGATCGGTGCTGAAGACCGCCACGGTCACCGCCAGATAGTGATCGACGTCGCGCTCGACGTGCTTCGTCAGGCCGCCGGGCTCGGGGTGGCCGGCAACGTCGCCGGCCACCTCGAGCAGGCGGGCGAGGCCGCCGACTTCGCCAACGTGGTGCCCACCGCGGCCGAGGCCCCCAAGGGGATGTTCCCCTGGTACGTGCCCGGCCGCGATGGACAGCTCGGGGTGTTCCCGGTGACCCACGACCTGCTCGAGCTTCCCGATCAGCCCGGCGTGGACCTGCAGATCGAGCCCGAGGTGGGGCTCGTCGCGCGCCTTGGCTACGACGACGCAGGGCGCGTGGCGCACATCGCCCCCGAGGCCGTGGTCGCCTGGAACGACTGCAGCATCCGACGCGAGGGCGCGCGCAAGATCAGCGACAAGAAGAACTGGGGGCCGGCGTCCAAGGGCGTGGCCGCGCGCGGCTTCGCGGTGCGCGATATCGACCCGGCCGGCGGCCTCGCGGGCCTGCGCATCGCATCGTTCATGCGGCGCGCGGGCGAGGTTCACGAGTACGGGGTGGACAGCCCCGCGGCCGGTTACTCGTATGCGGGCAGCACGCTCATCGACTGGATGATCGACCGCCTGCGCGAGCAGGCGGGATCAGACGACACCCCGCTCGAGCCGGTGGGCGACTACCTGGCGGCCGCGGGATGCCCGGACCGCACGCTCATCGGCATCGGCGCCACCCGCTACACGCCATTCGGCGAGAGCACCTACCTGGTGGCGGGCGATGAGAGCATCGTCGTGGTGTACGACGAGCAGGCCTCCCCGCCCGCCCGCGTGCGCGACGCGGTGCGGGCGGGCGAGGAGGGCTCCCTCGATCATGCCTCGCTGCTGGTGCAGCGGGTGGAGGTCAGCGGCAGGCCTTGACCCCGAGGCCCTTGGCGAGCTCCGTGCGCACGGCCGCGGGTACCCTGCTGCAGCCGTTCTTGATGCCCTTGGTCTTGAAGTGGTGGCCAACCACGCGCCACTTGCCCGCGTACTTCTGGATGTAGCCCATGCCGACGGCGGGGATGTCCGCACCAGTTACGTCGTCGGAGCCCCACGCGGAGCCCCATTCGCCCATGTCGTAGCCGTTGCTCTTGGCCTGCGGGATGAACTTCGACCAGCCGAAGCCGCCGTACTTGGCGTCCACGTGGGAGAGCTTCACCTTCAGGCCCGTGGGCACGCCCTTGTAATGCTTCTTGAAGTGGGCCTTGATGGCCGCCTCGATCTTGGCCTGCTCCGCCTTCGACGGGGCATGGCTCGCCTGGGCCGACATCGGCATGGCCACGACGAGCGCCGCCGCGGTGGCCGCGAGGCCGGTGGTGATGATCTTGCGCATTGGGAGTTCCATTCGCTGGGGGAAAGTAGGGCGAGTCTATAACGGTCCCCCGGAAAGCCCGGGCGCCGGTGTCAGCCGGGCCTGCTTTAAGGGGCGGTTAGCGAATCAACCGTACGCCGCAGCGGGCACGCATGCGACGTCACCATGAGGCATCTCCATCCGACACGGAGGACGCGCCTGATGAAGTGCCCGCACTGCCAGGAAACGCTGCACATGACGCAGCGCGAGGGAATCGAGATCGACTACTGCCCGGAGTGCCGGGGCGTGTGGCTCGACCGCGGCGAGCTCGACAAGATCATCGAGCGCTCGGCCACCTGGACGTCATCCGCGGAGCCCTCCGAGCGCGCGCCGGATGCCGGGGGCCGCGACGACCGCGGTGACGCCGCCCCGGCAGGGAAGAAAAAGAAGAAGGGCAGCTTCGTGGGCGAGCTCTTCGAGAGCTTCGGCGACTTCGGCCCCTAGGGCCGTCAGCGGCCTTCGTTCATCCCCGGCGTCCTCTCGAGGCCGGCGATGAGCGCGGCCCTCTCGGCATCGGTGAGGTTGGCGTCGGGGTTGATGCCGAAGCGCGTGAAGTAGGCCGGGGGCATCGAGCCGTCGCGGATCACCTCGATGGTGTCGTCGGCACGGCCCGGGTCGGTGGCGAACTGCGAATAGTTGACGGCCCCGCGCGCCTCGTCGATGTGCCACTGCACCGCCCACGACGTGGGGGCGACGTTGGCGTACGCCGGGTACTTCACCTCGCTCGAGTGGCACTGGTAGCAGGCGCGCACCATGAGGTCGCGCGTGGCCGTGCTGCTCCACGTGGGCTCGCCGGTCACCGGGGGCACCGTGCGGTCGCGCCCGTAGGGCACCGCCTGCATGAGCCCGAAGCCCACCACCACCACGGCCACGCCGGCGATCACCGCGTTGCGGGCCTCGCGGCGTGAATCGGGCGCCGAGCCGGTGCGTCGCGCCCGCCATGCGATGAGCTCGAGCACCACCCACCACACCAGCAGCGCGAACACCGCGAGCGCGGCCATGCCGGGCAGGAACCCGATGAGCACGCCGAAGACGATGGCGAGGATTGCCAGGACCAGTGCGATGAGGGCGATCACCCAGTGACGTCGGATCGCCGCCAGGCGGCTGCGGAGGGCACTCATGCGGGGCACCCTACCGACGAATTCGGATTCTTTGCGCCCGCAATGAAACGTGCTGGTTGCCCTCCCCCGGGGTTGGTGGCGCCATACTGAGCCGCAGGCGTACGCTTTCTGCACCACTCGATCTGGAGGATCACCGTGAAACGACTCCCCGCCCTCGCCGTGGCCGGCGCCGTCGCGCTCGGCATCGCGGCCACCCCGGCCTTGGCGGCCCCCAAGGCCAACAAGGCCAGCGCCGCGCAGCTGGCCGCCATGGCCAAGGCGGTGCAGAGCTCGCCCGTGGCCGGCATGAACCAGGTGCCCACCTCCAGCTACGCCGTGCGCAACGGCATGGTGTACGCGGGGTCGTCGTACTGGGGGAAGGTGTCCATCGCCAGCAAGTCCGACACCTTCCAGGGCGCCACCGCCGTGCTGGTACGCCCGGCCGGCGGCTCGGCCTGGACCGTGGTGGACGTCGGCACATCCGACACCGGCTGCTGGGTGGCGCCCGTGGGCGTGGCCGCGGCCTTCAAGCTGGGTGGGGCCACCTGCGGCATCGGCGATGGCTACATGGCCGCCCCGCAGAGCCTCAAGAAGCCCACGCTCACCGGGTACCAGCTCACCATGCGGTTCTTCAACTACCTCAACCCGCAGAACCAGTCGAAGCTCGAGGCCTTCCTCGCCGATGGCTTCCTCATCCAGCGCGCCAACAACACCGCTGCGAACAAGGCCGCCTACCTGGCGAACCACCCCACCTACAACGACGCGGTGTTGCGGGTGGACAACGCCAACTATGGCGACGGCCTGCTCACCGTCGGCGGAGTGAACTGGCAGACCACGGTGCCCAACACCTACGTGCCGGTGCTCTACACCTACGCATGGGTGGACGGCGCCTGGCAGCTGCTGTCGTTCGCGCGGTTCGCGCCCTCGGCCACGCTGCCGCCGCCCGCGACCAGCTAGCGCGGTCACTTCGCATCGGCGCGGAGGCGGTCACCCGCGAGGTGGCCGTCTCCGCCGCCCGGCGTCAGGTGGCGCTGCGCGCCCGCGCGTGCTTGCATGGCGGGCCGCGCTGGCGCGCCACCTGCATAAGCGGAGTGCGTGCGCCGCATAAGCCATACTCAGGACGCATGCCCGACCGCAATCCGTTCCCCTTCACGCCCGCCGAGGCGGAGGACCTCACCGCCGACGAGATCGTCGCCGCGGCCATCACGGCGTTCCACCCGCGCATGGCCATCGCGTGCTCGTTCCAGCAGGAGGAGGCCGTGATCCTCGACATGGCGTTCGCGGTGCGGCCCGACGTGCGCGTGTTCGCGCTCGACACGGGCTTCCTCTTCCCCGAGACCTACGCCACCTGGCGGGCCTACGAGGATCGCTACCGCATCACCATCGAGGCCTACCGCGGACCGAGCCCCGAGGAGCAGGCGGCCGAGTATGGCGATCGCCTGTGGGAGCGCGACCCCAACCAGTGCTGCGCCATCCGCAAGGTGGAGCCGCTCGGCCGCGCGCTGGCCGACCTCGACGGCTGGATCACCGGGCTTCGCCGCGACCAGGCGCCCACCCGCGCGGGCACGCCCAAGGTGGAGTTCGACGAGGCCCGCGGCAACTGGAAGATCAGCCCGCTGGCCGACTGGACCGAGGACCAGGTGTGGGCGCGCATCCGCGAGCGCGACCTCATCGTGAACCCGCTTCACGCCCGGGGCTACGCCAGCATCGGCTGCACCTACTGCACCAAGCCGGGCACCGGCCGCGAGGGCCGCTGGGCGAACCTCGAGAAGACCGAGTGCGGCCTGCACCCTGCGGAGGGTGCCGCCCAGTGAGCACCATCACCGAGCTCTCCACGCTCGACGTGCTCGAGGCCGAGGCCGTGCACATCATCCGCGAGTGCGCCGCCGAGTGCGAGCGCCCCGTGCTGCTGTTCAGCGGCGGCAAGGACAGCATCGTGCTGGCGCATCTGGCCACCAAGGCCTTTGCGCCCGCCGGCCTGCCGTTCCCGCTCATGCACGTGGACACCGGCCACAACTTCCCCGAGGTCATCGAATACCGCGATTGGTACGTGGGCGAGATCGACGAGCGGCTGATCGTGGCGAGCGTGGAGGAGTCCATCGCGCAGGGTCGCGTGCAGGACGAGACCGGACCGCGCGCCAGCCGCAACCGCCTGCAGACCACCACGCTTCTCGACGCCATCGCCGAGCACCAGTTCGACGCCTGCTTCGGTGGCGCCCGCCGCGACGAGGAGCGCGCCCGCGCGAAGGAGCGGGTGTTCAGCCACCGCGACATGTTCGGCCAGTGGGACCCCCGCAACCAGCGCCCCGAGCCGTGGTCGATCTACAACACCAAGCTGCGCAAGGGCGAGCACTTCCGGGTGTTCCCGCTCAGCAACTGGACCGAGATCGACATCTGGGCGTACATCCAGCGCGAGGGCCTGGCGCTGCCCAGCATCTACTTCTCGCACCAGCGTGAGGTGTTCGTGCGCGACGGCATGCTCATGGCGGCGGCCGACTTCGTTGAGCGACTGCCCGGCGAGGAGGTGTTCACCGAGACCGTGCGCTTCCGCACCGTGGGTGACGCCACCTGCACCGCCTGCACGCTCAGCACCGCTGCCACGGTGGAGCAGGTGCTGGCGGAGACCCGCGAGAGCGACGTGAGCGAGCGGGGCGCCAGCCGGGCGGATGACAAGACCAGCGAGGCCGCCATGGAAGACCGCAAGCGCGGGGGATACTTCTAGTGCCGGTCGAGAGCCCCATGCTGCACGCGGTGGCGGTGGGATCGGTGGACGACGGCAAGAGCACGCTGATTGGTCGCCTGCTCTATGAGACCGGGCACCTGAACGCCGACGAGATCGCCCATGTGGAGGAGGCCTCGCGAAAGCGCGGGCGCAAGTTCCTCGACCTCGCGCTGCTCACCGACGGCCTTCGCGCCGAGCGCGAGCAGGGCATCACCATCGACGTGGCCTATCGGTCGTTCGACGCCCAGGGCAGGCGAATCCTGCTGGGCGACGCCCCGGGGCATGAGCAGTACACCCGCAACATGGTCACGGCCGCCGCCGGCGCCGACGTGGCGATCCTGCTGGTAGACGCCAAGAACGGCCTCACCTCGCAGACCCGCCGGCACCTGGCCATCTGCGCGATGCTGGGCGTGGAGGACGTCATCGCCTGCGTCAACAAGATCGACTTGGTCGAGTACGACGAGGGGCGGTTCACCGAGCTGGCGGATGAACTGCGCGCGGCGTCGGTGGCGGTGGACGGCCCGCGCATCACGGCGATCCCGCTGTCGGCGCTCGAGGGCATCAACATCACCGAGCGATCGGACAAGCTCGCCTGGTACTCCGGCCCCACGGTGCTCGAGGTGCTGCACGACCTCGACCGGCTCATCGCGGAGGAGGCCTTCCGCATGCCCGTGCCGTGGGTGCCCCGCCACGCCGCGGGCGGCGCCGACGTGCGCGCGCTGGCCGGGCGCATCACCAGCGGCACGGTGCGCGTGGGCGATGAGGTCACGGCCCTTCCCGGGGGGAAGACGTCGACGGTGGGCGCCATCGACGTGCTGGGCGAGCATCGCGAGGTGGCCAGCGCGCCGCTCAGCGTGGCGCTGCACCTGGCCACCGACATCGACGTGAGCCGCGGCGACGTGATCGCCCCCGTGGCCGATCCGCCCCAGGTGGCCACCCGCGTGAAGGTGACGATCGCCTGGCTCGACGAGGCGCCGCTCAGCGCCCCGGCCCGCCTCGAGGTGCGCCAGAGCGCCCGTCTGGTGCCCGCCATCGTGGAGCAGCTCCACGAGCGCCTCGACCTGGACGCCATGAAGCACGAGCAGGCCGATGCCCTGGAGGCCAACGACCTGGGAATCGCCACCCTGCTGCTGGCGCAGCCGCTGGCCGTGGAGCCCTACGCCACCAACCGTGAGATGGGCTCGCTGGTGCTGGTGGATCCGGGCAGCAACCGCACCGTGGGCGCGGTTATGGTGACCGAGGTGCTGTCGGCCTAGGTTTTTGGCGCCGGGCGGAGTAGAAAGGTCCGATGGGTCTCCCCCGCACCTCTCGCATAGGCATCGCGTCCCTGGTCATCGCAGCGGCCACGGGGCTCACTGCGCTCGCGGGCGTGGCAGCAGCTGGTGCCACCCCGTCCTCGTGGAAGATCACGGTGGTGAACAGCACCGGGCAGGACCCGGCGAACGTGTTCGTGGCGCTGCAGAGCTCGGGAGCAGCGCAGGCAAGTCCGTCGACGCTGCCCGCCGGATTCGCCATGGACACCGCGTACGCGCTTGATCCCATCGGGGGGGCCACTCCCTGGGTGAGCGAGGGAAGCAACCGCTACTCGATCACGCTGAGCGGTCAGTGGAACTCGGGCACGATCCTCTACAGCCTCGGGCAGGGATACAGCACCATGCCCACCGCCGGGCAGAACACCAGCCCGTATGACTTCACGGAACTCACCGTCGACTCCAACGGGTCGCTGAACGGCGACATCTCATCGGTCGACCAGATCGGCGTACCCGCACGCCTCTCCGTGCTCTCACCCGGGCGCGTGCAGGCGCCCCGCGACGGATCCAGCCAGGCCGCAACCGAGTACGTCGGCTGCGTCAACTCCACGTGGAGCCTGTTGCAGCGCTACGCGGGCAGCACTCCGCCAAACACCTTCCGCACCTCAGGCGGGCAGTTCCTCCAGTTGCTCGGCCCCTCGGCAGGTGGCGCGTGGACCAACTACCCGAGCTTCCAGACCTACGTCACCAATGTTGCGCGGGCCGGATTCACGGTAACCGGGA
>JBJTJN010000111.1:0-17949 GCA_046095485.1 Actinomycetota bacterium | reverse complement strand
TGCTGGCGGCGATCGTCATCGGGGCCCTCGGGCTGCTGCGCGATGGGCGCCCCGCCGATCGTGTGCTCCCCATGGTCGCGGCACGCGCCTGGGCCGAGGGGCACATCGAGGGGGAGGACCGCTGCCCGGGGTGCGAATGGCGGGGCGGCCCCGGCGCCGGCGCGGACCGCGAGCAGCACGCCCGGGATGCAGCGCCGGACGGGCAGTAGGGTGGCGCCCATGCGCGTGGGAGTCATCGGGGCCGGCCTCATGGGCGCCGGCATGATCCGCAACCTGGCTGCGGGCGGCTGCGAGGTGACCGTGTACGCGCGTACCCCGTCGAAGGCCGAGGGCCTGCCCGCCCGCCTGGTGCCGGGGGTGGTGGAGGCCGTGGACGGGGCCGACGTCGCCCTGCTCTCTGTGACCGACTCCGCGCACGTGCTCGAGGTGGTCGAACTCGTCACCCGGGCCGACGCACCGCCGCCGATCATCATCGACACCTCCACGCACTCCCCGGTGGCCGCCCGCGATGCCGCGGCGATGGCCGCCGCAGTGGGCGCGCAGTACCTCGACTGCCCGGTGAGCGGCGGCCCGCCGGGCGCGCAGGCCGGCACCCTCGCGGTGATGTGCGGGGGCAGCGATGCCGCGGTGGCCGCGGCAGCGCCGGTGCTCGACATCATCGGTGACCCGGCCAAGCGCGTGCACTGCGGGCCCGTGGGCGCGGGCCTGGTGGCCAAGCTCGTGAACAACCTGCTGGTGGCCGTGATCGCGGCCGGAACCGCCGAAGCATTCGGCATCGGCCAGCGCGCGGGGGTGCACCCCGATGTGCTCGCCCGCGTGGTGACGGCCTCATCGGGCGACTCCTGGCAGCTGCGCAACCTCTTCCCGCGCGTGCTGGCGGGCAACCATCAGCCCGGCTTCCGCGCGCGCGACCTGCGCAAGGACCTCGGCCATGCACGCGAGCTCGCCGGGGGGCCACTGGCCATCGGCGACCCGGCGGCCAGGCTCTTCGAGGGCGTGGACGGCGCGCTCGACTACGGCGCCGTGGCGCGCCTGCTGATGGACCTTCCCGAGTCAGACCCGCCCGAGGAGGCGTGATGATCACCCTGTTCCAGATCACCGGTTCGTCGTCGTTCGCTGCCCGCGCCGCGCTGGAGTGCGCCGACGCCGAGTACGAGGTGGTGGACGTCCATCCGCGTCGGCGCGACGAGGCCCCCGGCTTCGCCGAGACGAACCCGCTGCAGCGCGTGCCCGCGCTGCGCGAGGGCGACGTGCGCCTGGCCGAGACCGGTGCGATCCTGCTGTGGATCGGCGACCGCTTCCCCGATGCCCATCTGGCACCGCCGATCGGCACCACCGCGCGCGCCGATTACTACCGGTGGGTCACCTGGTGCGCCAACACCCTTCACGTGGGCTGGTGGCCGGTGATGGCCAGCTTCTACTTCGCCGAGGACGACGCCGCACGGGCGGCGGTGGAGGCCCGCGGCCGCGACAACATCCTGCGCGCGGGCAACCACCTGGAGTCATGGCTGGAAGACCACGAGTGGCTGGCGGGGGAGCACCCCGGGGTTTCAGACATCTACGCGTACATGCTCGTGGGCTGGGCGAACTACTACGACGACCTCACGCTCGGCGGCCCCGCGCTGGCGGCCCACTACGCCCGCGTGGCAGCCGTGCCCGGCGTGGTGCGCGCCCGCGAGCTGGACGACCTGGACGAGCGCCTCATGCGCCACCACCCGGAGCTACGAGGCGGAAAGCCCCTCGACTGACCCAACCACCCCGGCCAAGGTCCAACCGGGGGTTGCATGTTCCCGGAAGGAAGACCAATGCCGCCATGCCTTCCCGGGCAGGGCCCGGGATGCTTGCGCTGCCTTGGCGACTGAGGGAAGCATGCAACCCCCGGGTGGGCCTTCGCCGGACTCGTGGCGAAGGCCCGGGGGCCTCCGCTATTCGCCACCCCGGGTGCTGTCGGGATCAGCGCGAAACGAGCTGGGAAGCAGCCGGGCGAGCCAACGGGGAAGGGGCCCGCGCAGGGGTTCGGGCCGGAACTGCTTGTCGAGCATCCAGAGCCCCGAGGCGGTGATGGCGGCACCGCTGATGGCGACGACCACGCTGAGGGCCCCGATGGTGGTGAGCTCGAAGAAGTCGCGCAGCGGGGCGACGAGCAGCACCATCACGTAGAGCCCCGCCATGGCCATGCACATGAAGATCACCCATGCGCTGCGCTTGACGCCCGATACCTCGAGCACCAGCACGAGCCAGAGGCCGATGGCCATGAGGGCGGTGACCGCCACGGTGCGGGCCGACGCCGCGTCGTCGAACAGCACGTTGAGCGCGAAGAGGTAGGCCGACACCACGCCGAGTCCCGCGGCCACGCCGGCCGGAAGCGCGAAGCGGAAGGTGGACCCCAGGTAGTCGCGCGCCTTCCATGCGCCGGTGCTGGGGGCCAGCGCCAGGAAGAACGCCGGGATGCCCACCGTGAGGAACGACAGCAGCGTGAGGTGGCGCGGCAGGAACGGGTAGGTGGTGGGAACCAGTCCGATGGTGAGGATGAGGAACGCCGCGAGGAACGACTTCGACACGAAGAGCTTGCTCACGCGCTGCAGGTTGCGCAGCGCCTGGCGTCCCTCGAGGATCATCGGCGCGAGCGACGCGAATCCGCCGCGCACCATCACGATGTCGGCCACCGCGCGGGCCATCTGGCTGGCCTCACCCGGCGCGATCGCCACGCGCGACTTCTTGAGGGCCGGCACGTCGTTCACGCCATCGCCGATCATGGCCACGTTGAAGCCCTCGGCGGCCAGCGCGCCCACGATGCGCTCCTTGTCGTCGGGCGTCGCACGCCCCACGATTCCGGCGCCGGTGACCACCCGCGCGAGGGCCGCCGGGTCCGTGGGCAGTTCCGACGCCAGGATCGGCGAGCTGGAGTGGATTCCGGAGTCGGCCGCGATGGCGCCCACCGTGGCCGGGGCGTCGCCGGACACCACGTGAACCGGAATGCCCTCGCGCCCGAGGAACTCCACCGCCCCGCGAACGTCCGGCTGCAGGGTCTCGGCCAGCGACACCACGCCAAGGGCGCGCAGGTGCGCGGCCGGCGGGTCGTCCGGCCCCGGCTCGCCAAGGGGCCCCGGGCCCGCGGCCAGCACCAGCACGCGGCGTCCCTGCGTGGACTCCCTGTGCACAACGTCGGCGAGGGGGCCGGGGTTCAGCACGCCCGGCGCGCCGAGCGCCAGCACCCGGTCGCCCAGCCGCACGCCGGCCCATCGCCTGCGCGAGCTGAAGGGCACCACCTCGTCGGGCTGTACCGCGTCGTGCGGCAGGTCGCGCGCGATGGCGTCGAGGGTCTCGTCGCGATCGGGCCAGCACGCCGCGTACTCGGCCAGCGCGGCGTCGAGCTCGGCCTCGGTCACGCCCTCTGCGGGCGCGCGGTGCACCAGCCGGGCATCGCCGGTGGTGAGGGTGCCGGTCTTGTCCACCAGCACCATGTCGGCCGATGCCAGCGCCTCGATTGCCGACAGCTGCTGCGCCAGCGCGCCGCGCCGCGACATTCGGATGGTGCTCACCGCGTAGGTGATGCTGGCCAGCAGGATGAGCCCCTCGGGGATCATGGTGACCATGGCGGCGGTGGCCGTGGAGACGGCCTCCTCCAGGTCGGGGCTCGTGCGCCACAGGGCGAGGGCCAGCACGGCGCCGAGCGGGATCATGATCGCCACCATGGCGAGCAGCAGCCGGTTCATCCCCCGCTGCAATGGGGAGAGGGGATGCCGGAACGATCGGGCGATGCCCGACACGTGGCCCGCGTAGGAGTCCTCGCCCACCGCCTCGGCCACGTACGACCCCGACCCCTCGGCGCAGAACGCCCCGGCGCGCACCTGGTCGCCCGCCTCGTGGGTGACGGGTCGCGACTCGCCGGTGAGCACGGCCTCGTCCAGCGCCAGCGAGTCGGCCGTGCGAAGCGTGCCGTCGGCCACCACCTGGTCGCCCGCGCCGATGAGCAGCAGGTCTCCCTGCACGACGTCGTCCACCCCCAGGCTGCGTTCCCGGCCGTCCCGCACCACGCGAGCGGTGGGGGCCACCAGCGCGGCCAGGCGTTCCACGGCGCGCTTTGCCCGCACCTCCTGCGCGATGCCGATGGTGACGTTCACCACGAGGATCGCCAGGAAGAACACGTCGCGCCAGTCGCCGAAGGCCAGCGTGAGCGCCGCGAACGCCGCGAGGATCACGTTGAAGACCGTGAAGACGTTCGCGCGGACGATGCTCGCGTACGAGCGCCCGGGCGGGCGCGGGCGGTGCTTGGGCCTGCGCGCGGCGGCCTCCGCCTCGGTGAGCCCGTCCGGTCCCGTGGCCACGGGAAGGACGGCCGTCTCGGCGGTCTCGGTGCTCACCCCCTAAGGGTTGCACCCCTGTGCCCGCCCTGCCTCCCCCGGAGGGCACGCTGATACCATCGACCCGTGCGGAACCTGCTCAGGGCGGCCCTGCTGGCCGCGCTCATCGCGCCCGCCGCCGCCGCGGCCCTCGGCCCGCCGCCCACCCCGTCGGGCACGGCGTGGCTGCTTGTTGACGGCCAGACCGGCGAGGTGCTGGCCGAGCGGAATGCCGACGCCGGGCGCCCCATGGCGAGCACCACGAAGATGATGACCGCGCTCGTGGCGCTCGAGAGCGGCGACCTCGACGAGGTGGTCACCGTGGTGCCCGCGGCCGGCGGGGTGGGGGAGTCGTCCGCCGGCCTCAAGCCGGGGCAGCGCATCACCCTGCGCGACCTCATCCGCGGGCTCATGATCGGCAGCGGGAATGACGCCGCCATCGCGATCGCCTACGCCGTCGCCGGGTCGGAGGCCGAATTCGTCACCCGCATGAACGACAAGGCGAAGGAGATGGGGCTCACGGCCACGCGCTTCAGCAATCCGCACGGGCTCGACGAGCCCGGGCACAGGTCGAGCCCGCGCGACCTGCTGGTGCTGGGGCGAGCCGTGATGAAGGACCCGTTCCTGCGCGAGGTCGTGGGGCAGCGCCGCACGTCGATCCCCAACCCCGATGGGCCGGGGCGCGTGCAGCTCGAAAGCGAGAACGACCTGCTGTCGATCATGCCCGAGGCCGACGGCGTGAAGACGGGCCACACCAACGGCGCGGGGTACGTGCTGGTGGCGCATGCCACCTCGGGGAAGCTCGGCCGCGACTTCTACGCGGTGGTGATGGGCGAGCCCGACAGGGCCACGCGCGCCGCCGACAGCAAGGCGCTGCTCGAGTGGGCGTTCGCCAACTACTCGCGGCCCGTGGTGATCCCGCGCGGGCGCACCGTGGTGGACCTCGGTGTGCAGGGGGTGCCGGGCACCACCGTGGCGCTCGCACCGCCCGGACCGGTGGCCGCCACCGTGCGCGTGGGCAAGCCGGTGTCGATGCGGGTGGTCGCGCCGTCCATGGCCACCGCGCCAGTGCAGAAGGGGCAGCGCGTGGGTCGCGTGGAGGTGCTGCAGGATGGCGCGGTGGTGGCCCGCTCTGCGCTCATCGCCCGGGGGTCCGTCGGCTCCCCCGGCTTCGGCGACTCCCTCAAGAGCGCGTTCTCTGGGATAGGGTCGGTTTTCTCATGATCCTCACCGTCACGCTCAACGCGGCGCTCGACCGCACCCTCAGCGTCCCGAACTTCCAGGTGGGTCGCCACCACCGGGCGAGCGAGGCCATGACGCTGCCGGGCGGCAAGGGCGTGAACATCGCCCGCGCGCTGCGAAACCTGGGCCAGCCCGTCATCGCCACCGGGCTGGCGGGAGGCCGCACCGGCACGGCCATCATCGAGCAGCTCACGGCCGAGGGCATCCTCAACGACTTCGTGCGCATCGGGGACGAGTCGCGCACGTCCACCGCCGTGGTGGACCCCACCTCGATGCAGCAGACCGAGATCAACGAGTACGGGCCGTCGGTGGCCGACGCCGAGCTGGCGTTGCTCATGGAGAAGCTGGCGTACCTGTCGAAGGGCGCCGACATCGTGGTGCTGGCCGGCTCGCTGCCGCGCGACGTGCCCGCCGACTTCTATGCGGTGCTCGCCGCCGAGATCGGCCGCGATGGCATGTCCATCGTGGTGGATGCCCCCGGCCCCGCGCTGCGCGGGGCGCTGCCGGCCGAGCCGTGGCTCGTGAGCCCGAACATCCGCGAGGCCGAGGAGGTCGTGGGCAATGAGTTCGCCGATGACGAGGACGCCGCGATCGGCGCCGAGGCCCTGTGCTCGCTGGGGGCGCGCTCCGCGCTGGTGCACGACGAGCGCGGATGCGTGGCGCGCGTGCCGTCGGACGACGGCGCGAACGGGCGCATCACCCTGCAGGCGCGCATCGACGTGCGCACCGACGTGGTGAGCACGGTGGGATCGGGCGACGCCTTCCTCGCCGGGTACCTCGCCGGCACCTACGAGGGCGACGACCGCGAGGCCGCCCTGCAGCGCGCGGTGGCGGCCGGCGCTGCCAGCACGGCGCTGCTCGGGGCCGGCGTGGTGGACCCCGCCGACGTCACTGCGCTCGCCCGCCAGGTGTCGGTGGAAGAGGTTCCCGCGGGGGCCTGAGGGGCCCCCGCGATCCCCCTGGAAGCGGCCTCCGGACGTCCGGACGGGGCTGGTAGGTTGCCCCTTCAACCGACGAGCGACTGGGGGAGACCGGGTGGAGATCGAGATCGGCCGTGGCAAGCGGGGTCGGCGTGCATACGGCCTCGATGAGATCGCCATCGTCCCCAGCAGGCGCACGCGCGACCCCGAGGACGTCGACCTCACGTGGGAGCTGGGTCCGTACTCGCTCGAGATGCCGCTGCTGGCGTCGGCGATGGACGGCGTGGTGTCCCCGGCCACGGCGATCGAGATCGGCAAGCTCGGCGGGCTCGGCGTGCTCAACCTCGAGGGCATCCAGAGCCGCTACGAGGACCCCGACGCCGAGCTGCGCAAGATCGCCGAGTACCCGCCCGACGCCGCCACGGCCGGCCTGCAGGACATCTACCGCGCCCGTGATGTGGACCCCGACCTCATGGTGGAGCGCATCAAGGAGATCAAGGCGGCGGGCGTGCTCACGGCCGGGTCGCTCACCCCGCAGCGGGTGGAGCAGTTCATCGGGCCGGCCCTCGATGCCGGCCTGGACATCCTGGTGATCCAGGGCACGGTGGTGTCGGCCGAGCACGTGTCGTCGTCGGTGGAGCCGCTCAACCTCAAGCAGTTCATCGCCGACCTGCCCGTGCCGGTCATCGTGGGCGGCTGCGCGTCGTACTCCACCGCGCTGCACCTCATGCGCACCGGCGCCGTGGGCGTGCTGGTGGGCGTGGGTCCCGGCGCCGCCTGCACCACCCGCCAGGTCATCGGTGTGGGCGTGCCCCAGGCCACGGCCATCGCCGACGCCGCCGGCGCGCGCATGCAGCACCTGCTCGAGACCGGCCAGTACGTCAACGTCATCGCCGACGGCGGCATGGCCTACGGCGGCGACCTGGCCAAGGCCATCGCCTGCGGCGCCGACGCCTGCATGGTGGGCTCGCCCCTGGCCAAGGCCGCCGAGGCCCCCGGCCACGGCAACCACTGGGGCATGGCCACGTTCCACCCCGAGCTGCCGCGCGGCACCCGGGTGCGCACGCAGACCATCGGCACCATCCGCGAGATCCTCCTCGGCCCGGCCAACGAGAACGACGGCTCGCTCAACCTCATCGGCGGGCTGCGCAACGCGCTTGCCACCTGCGGTTACGAGTCGATCCAGAGCTTCCAGAAGTGCGAGGTCATGATCGCCCCGGCGCTCAAGACCGAGGGCAAGAAGCTGCAGCAGGCGCAGTCGGTGGGCATGGGCTGACGGTGGCGTTCCACCTCGCCCCCGAGCTCGAGGCCCAGGCCGCCGACGGCGTCCTCGTCGTCGACTTCGGCGCGCAGTACAGCCAGCTCATCGCCCGCCGCGTTCGCGAGTGCCGGGTGTTCTCGGCCATCGTGCCGCACGACATCGACCCGGCCGAGATCGAGCGCATCCGCCCCGGCGGCATCATCCTCTCGGGCGGCCCCGCCTCGGTGTACGAGGACGGCGCCCCGTCGCTCGACCGCCGCCTGCTCGAGCTGGGAATCCCCGTGCTGGGCATCTGCTACGGCATGCAGTCCATGGCCCAGGCGCTCGGCGGCGTGGTCACCAACAACGGATCCGGCGAGTTCGGGCGCACCGACATCCGGGTGCACTCACGCGAGGGGCTCTTCCGCGACCTTCCCGCCGACACCTGCTGGATGAGCCACCGCGACGCGGTCACCACCGCACCCGAGGGCTTCGCCGTGACGGCCGAGACCCCGGGGGCGCCCATCGCCGCCATGGAGGACCGCGCCGGCCGCCGGTTCGGGGTGCAGTTCCACCCCGAGGTGGTGCACACCCCGTTCGGCACCGACCTGCTCAAGGCATTCCTGTTCGACGCCTGCGACCTCGCGCCCACGTGGACCGCCGCCAACGTCATCGACGACCAGGTGAGCCGCATCCGCGAGCAGGTGGGCGACCAGCGTGCAATCTGCGGCCTGTCGGGTGGCGTGGACAGCGCCGTGGCCGCGCTGCTCGTGCACCGCGCCATCGGCGACAACCTCACCTGCGTGTTCGTCGACCACGGAATGCTGCGCATGAATGAGGGCGAGCAGGTGGAGGAGGCCTTCGGGCGCCACTTCCACGTGCCGCTGGTGCACGTGCGCGCGCAGCAGCAGTTCCTGTCGAAGCTGGCGGGCGTCACCGACCCCGAGCAGAAGCGCAAGATCATCGGCGCCGAGTTCATCAGCACCTTCGACGCCGAGGCCGCGAAGCTCGGCAACGAGAAGTTCCTGGTGCAGGGCACCCTCTACAGCGACGTCATCGAGTCGGGCGGCGGCACCAACGCGGCCACGATCAAGAGCCACCACAACGTCGGCGGCCTGCCCGACGACATGGAGATGGAGCTCGTCGAGCCCCTGCGCCAGCTGTTCAAGGACGAGGTGCGCCTCGTGGGGGAGGAGCTCGGGCTGCCCGAGCGCATGGTGTGGCGCCAGCCGTTCCCGGGGCCGGGCCTGGCGATCCGCATCATCGGCGAGGTCACGGCCGAGCGGCTGGACATCCTGCGCCAGGCCGACTTCATCCTGCAGGAGGAGATCCGCCTGGCGGGCCTCTACCGCGACCTGTGGCAGTCGTTCGCGGTGCTGCCGGCCGTGCGCTCGGTGGGCGTGCAGGGCGACAGCCGCACCTACGCGTACCCCATCGTCATCCGCGCGGTCACGTCCGACGATGCCATGACCGCCGACTGGGCGCGACTCCCCTACGACCTCATCGAGAAGATCTCGAGCCGCGTCATCAACGAGGTGCCGGGCGTGAACCGGGTGGTGCTGGATGTCACCAGCAAGCCCCCCGGAACCATCGAGTGGGAGTGATTTCTCCCGCTCAATGGTTCCGCTGCTGAGGGCCCAGCATTCAGTGGGAGTAGCTAGGCGGCGGACTCCGCGGCCAGGACGCCTTCGATGCGGGCGATCTGCTCGCGCGAGAGATCGGCCGTGACGATGCGCTCGGCGAGTTCCTTGGAGTGCTCGTCCCCGCGCATCGACTGCGCGCGCAACGCCTCGCGGTCGGCCCGGGCCGTGTGGTGCCAGCAGAAGCTGCTGGTCATGTAGGGGGTCTGCCGGCAGCGCTTGCCATGGGCGGCAACGGCCTGGCACCGGTTGATGATCAGTCGGGAGTCGCGCATGAGGTCTCCAGAGGTGGCGCTGTGATGGGAGATCGAAGCTCAAGCCATGAAGTGCTGGAGAACCTACCATACAATGTAAGGGTGCGCAAGGGCATGGGCGACCCCCCGGGGGCCCGCCATGCCGAGGCCGCTTGCGGCAGGGGGCCGGTTTCCCTAGCCTTCGCCGTCGTTCACGGGCGGAATCGCTTCCGCCTGCCCATGCATCGGAGGACCGTGCCCACCGCCCACCTCACCAAGACGACGAAGAGCGCGAAGCCCGGCGACGTCGATCGCCGCTGGTACATCGTGGATGCCGAGGGGCAGAACCGCGGCCGCCTCGCGTCCATCATCGCCGAGACGCTCCGCGGCAAGCGGTCGCCGTTCTACACCCCGCACGCCGACTGCGGAGACTTCGTGGTGGTCATCAACGCCGACAAGATCGCCGTCACGGGCCAGAAGATGGACAAGAAGCTCTACTGGCGCCACTCCGGCTACCCCGGCGGCATCCGCAAGCGCACTCTGCGCGAGCAGCTGGAGCGCCGCCCGGAGGAGGTCATCCGCATGGCCGTGCGCGGCATGCTCCCGAAGAACTCCCTGGGCCGTAAGCAGCTGCTGAAGATGAAGGTGTACGCCGGTCCCGAGCACCCGCACGAGGCGCAGAACCCGGAGCCGCTGCGGCTCGAGAGGAAGGTCACCGCATGAGCACGTCCACGGTTCGCATCCAGGCCACCGGCAAGCGCAAGACCTCGGTCGCCCGCATCATCCTCGAGCCCGGCGACGGCACCATCACGTGCAATGGTCGCCCCATCGACGACTTCTTCGGCCGCAAGGTGCTGGTCACCGAGGCCAAGTCGCCGCTGGTCATCGCCGGCGTCGAGGGCCAGTTCAACGTGAAGGCCCGCCTCACCGGCGGCGGCATCTCCGGCCAGGCCGGTGCCCTGCGCCACGCCGTGGCCCGCGCCCTCGTCGACATGGACGAGAACCTGCGCCCCGAGCTCAAGCGCGAGGGCTTCCTCACGCGCGACGCGCGCGAGAAGGAGCGCAAGAAGGCGGGGCTCAAGGGCGCCCGCAAGCGTCCCCAGTTCTCGAAGCGCTGAGCGGCACGGCGCCCCCGGCCCGGAAGCTCTTCGGGACGGACGGCGTCCGCGGGGTCGCGAACGCCGACCTCACTCCCGAGCTCGCCATGGCCATCGGCCGTGCCCTCGGCCGTGCATCGGGCGGCACGGGGAACGTGCTGGTGGGGCAGGACACCCGCCGCAGCGGCCCGATCCTGGAGGCCGCCCTTGCCGCGGGAATCGCGTCGGCCGGCGCCAGCGTCGTGCTCGCGGGGGTCATGCCCACGCCGGCCGTGGCGGAACTGGTGGCGAAGGACGGCACGTTTACCGGGGGCGCGGTCATCAGCGCGTCCCACAACCCGTTCCCTGACAACGGCATCAAGCTGTTCGGGCCCGATGGCTTCAAGCTCCCCGATGCGGAGGAGGCGGCGCTTGAGGCCCTGATGGCCGACGAGGGCGATGCGGGCGCCAACGCGGGTGGCGGGGCCGCCGCCCGGCCCACAGGTGCCGCGGTGGGGTCGATCGTCCGCTGGGACGGTGCCGTGTCCGTCTACCGCCATCGACTCATCGAACGCTTCGGCCTCGACCTGTCGGGCCTTCGCATCGTCATCGACTGCGCGAATGGCGCCACTGTCGCGACCGCCCCCGACGTGCTGGCCGCCCTCGGGGCGCAGGTAGTGGCGATCGGCGTGGACCCCGACGGCGTCAACATCAACGTCGATTGCGGATCAACGCACCTCGGGGCGCTGCAGGCGGCCGTGGTGGACGAGGGCGCCGATCTGGGCCTGGCCTTCGACGGCGACGGTGACCGCGTGCTGGCGGTGGATGGCGCCGGGCAGGCGGTGGACGGCGATCAGATCCTGGCGATCCTGGCCATCTGGCTGAAGGGCCGCGGCGAGCTTCCGGGGCCCACGGTGGTGACCACCACCATGACCAATCTTGGGTTCCGCCGGGCAATGGCCGACCACGGCATCGAGGTGCGGTGGACTGACGTGGGCGACCGCTACGTGCTGGCCGAGATGCGCGATCACGGACTCGTGCTGGGCGGCGAGCAGAGCGGGCACCTCATCAACCTGGCCAGCGGACCCACCGGCGATGGCCTGGCGGGCGGCCTCATGCTGCTCGCCGCCCTCCTCGAGACGGGTACGAGCCTTGGTGACGCCGCCGCGGTGATGACCCGCATGCCGCAGCGCCTCGTGAGCGTGCGCGTGGAGCGCAAGGACGACCTGCCCGGGGCATCCGCGGTGTGGGACATGGTGCGCGCCGAGGAGCAGGCATTGGGTGACGATGGCCGCATCGTGCTGCGCGCGTCGGGCACCGAGCCCCTGGTACGCGTGATGGTGGAGGCCCCGACGTCCGAGGAATGCGACAGGATCGCGGACGCCATCGCCGATGCGGCGGGCCGCGCGTGCGGCCTGGCCGAGGGGGGTCACTGACATGTGCGGCATCATCGGATACGTGGGGTCGCGTCCCTGCGAGGAACTCATCCTCTCGGGCCTCGAGCGGCTTGAGTACCGCGGGTACGACTCCGCGGGCCTGGTGCTGCTGGGCGAGGACGGCTTCATGACCGTGCGCGCCGTGGGCAACCTGGCCGAGCTGCGCAAGGCGGCGCACGGCGCGGGCGCCGACGCCTCGCCCGCGGTGATGGGCATGGGGCACACCCGCTGGGCCACGCACGGCCGCGTTACCGATGCCAACGCCCACCCGCACGCCGACGCCTCGGGGCGCATCACCGTGGTGATGAACGGCATCGTCGAGAACTACGCGCGCCTTCGCGCCGAGCTGCAGGACCAGGGCGTGGTGTTCCGCAGCGAGACCGACGCCGAGGTGATCCCGCATCTCATCGCGCGCCACTACGAGGGCGACCTCGTGGCCGCCATGCGCGCCGCCGTGGCGCAGCTCGAGGGCCACTTCACCATCGTGGCCGCCAGCGTGGCCGAGCCCGGACGCCTGGTGGCCTACCGCCAGGAGACCCCCCTGGTGGTGGGCGTGGGCGACGGCGAGCGCTTCGTGGCCTCGGCCATCCCGGCGTTCCTGCCCGAGACCCGCGACACCATCCTCGTGGAGTCCGGGGAGATCGTGGTGGTGGAGGCCGACTCGGTCACGATCCACGACGGCGAGAAGGTGATCGCACGCGAGATCACGCGCATCGACTGGGACGAGGACGCCGCCGAGAAGGGCGGCTACGACACCTTCATGCTGAAGGAGATCCACGAGCAGCCCGCCGCGCTGCGCGACACCATCGGCGACCGCCTGCGGCCCGATGGCGAGGTGGACCTGCCGGGGCTCGGCCTCGACGAGGCGGCGCTCGCGCGCGTGGAGCGCATGCACATCGTGGCCTGCGGCACGTCGTTCCACGCCGGGCTGGTGGGCCGGTACCTCATCGAGGACTGGGCCCAGGTGCCCGTGCACGTGGAGGTGGCGAGCGAGTACCGCTACCGCACGTGCCTGGCGGGTCCCGGCGACCTGGTGATCGGCGTCACCCAGAGCGGCGAGACCGCCGACACCCTGGCCGCCATGCGCGTGGCGCGCGAGCGCGGTGCGCACGTGGTGGCGCTCACCAACATCATGGGCTCGCAGGCCGTGCGCGATGCCGATGGGGTCATCTACACGCGGGCGGGCCTCGAGATCGGCGTGGCCGCCACCAAGACCCACACCGCGCAGGTGGTGGCCCTGGCGCTGCTGGCCCTCAAGCTCGGGCGCGCGCGCCACGTGCTGTCGGCCGCCGGGGCCGCCGACCTCGGCGACGAGCTCCTCCGCCTGCCCGACCTGGTGCAGGACTACCTCGAGTCGCCGGACGCCGCGCATGCGCTGGAGGTGGGGGAGAAGTACGCCGACCGGCCGTTCTTCCTCTACCTCGGCCGCCACGTGGGCATGCCCGTCTCGTATGAGGGGGCACTGAAGCTCAAGGAGATCTCGTACGTGCCCACCGAGGCCTACCCGGCGGGCGAGATGAAGCACGGCCCCATCGCCCTGCTCGATGACGGCTCGCCCGTGGTGGTGGTGGCCACCGACGGCCACGTGTTCGACAAGGTGGTGTCGAACATCCAGGAGGTCCGGGCGCGCGGGGCGCAGGTGATCGCCGTGGCCACCAAGGGCAACGAGGAGATCGCCGAGCACGCCGATGACGTCATGTTCGTGCCGCGCACGCCACCGTTGCTGGCGTCGGTGCTCGCCGTGGTGCCGCTGCAGTTGTTCGCCTATGCCGTGGCGCGCGCCCGCGGGCTGAACGTCGACCAGCCGCGCAATCTCGCGAAGACGGTCACGGTGGAATGACCCCGCCCATGGGCACGGGAATCCTGGGCGTGGGCATCGACCTCATCGAGATCGATCGCATCGAACGCGCCCTTGATCGCCACCCCCGGTTCGCCCAGCGGTGCTTCACCCCGGCCGAGGAGGCCTACTGCGCCTCGCGCAAGTACCCGCCGCAGCATTTCGCCGCGCGCTTCGCGGCCAAGGAGGCCGTGGGCAAGGCCCTGGGCATCGGCATGACCCGCTGGCACGAGGTTGAGGTCGTGAGGGGCCGGGGGGCACCCACGGCGATCCTCGCCGGCAGGTGCCTCAGGCGCGCGGGCGACCTGGGCGTGGTCGAGGTGATGCTGTCGCTCACGCACTCGCGCGGGATGGCCGCTGCGGTGGCGATCCTGAGGGGCGCCTAGCCGCGTCAATAGGATGTCGGGTGTGCCGATGATGCCCGGGATGCGTCCGCTGTTCGATGCCGCCGCCGTGCGGGATGCCGACGCGCGCGCGATTGCGGGCGGCATTCCCGGCGAGGTGCTCATGGAGACGGCCGGCACGCTGGCCGCACGGGAGATCCTCGCGGCCTTCCCGCCGGGGTCCGGGGCCACCGTGCTGGTGGGCCCGGGCAACAACGGAGGCGATGGCATGGTGGTGGCGCGCCATCTGGCCGTCGCCGGCTGGGATGTGCGCGTGCAGGCCCCCGGCGCGCGCGAGCCCGGCACCCCCGATGGCGCGCTGATGACGGCCCGGGCCGCCGAGGCCGGCATCGGCGTGGCCGAGGTGGACCTGCACGAGTTGCGGGCCGGCGGGCGCGTGGTGGTGGATGCCCTGCTCGGCACCGGCACCGCCGGGGCGCCGCGCGGTGGCGTGGCCGAGGCGGTGGAGGCCGTGGTTGCCTCGGGCGCGCCGGTGGCGGCCCTCGACATGCCCACCGGCGTGGATGGCGATACCGGCGCCGCGCCCGGGCCCGCCGTGCGCGCCGACCTCACCATCACCTTCGCCGCCGAGAAGGTGGGGTTGCGGGTGGCACCGGGACGCGAGCTCGCCGGCCGGGTGGTGGTGGCCGACATCGGCATACCCCGCGACGTGCGCATCGATCCCGCCGCGTGGCTTGCCACCGATGCGGTGATCGCAGCGATTCCCCCGCGTGCGGCGGGCGACGACAAGTACCGGGCGGGTGGGGTGCTAGCCATCGCAGGCGCGCCCGGCATGAGCGGCGCGGCACGCCTGTGCACGCGCGCCGCCCTGCGCGCGGGTGCGGGCATCGTGGCCGCGTGCGTTCCCCACGAGGTGCGCGCAGAGGTGGCCATCGGCACGCCCGAGGTGATGGTCACCGGCGTGGCGGGCCACGGCGGCATGTCCGTGGATGCCCTCGAGGCCATCATGCACCAGGCCGCCCGCGTGGGCGCCGTGGTGCTTGGCCCCGGCCTGGGCCGCGATGCGGGCACCACCTCTCTGGTGCGCGCCGTGCTGGCCGGCGTCGCGCTGCCCATGGTGCTCGATGCCGATGGCCTGTGGCACCTGGGGGACGACCTCGCGGCCCTGCGCGAGCGGCCCGACCCCACGGTGATCACCCCGCATGCGGGCGAAGCCGCCCGGCTGCTCGGGATCACGCGCGATGAGGTGGATGCCGGTCGGCTCGATGCCGCGCGGATGCTGTGCGAGCGCTCCGGGGCGGTGGCGCTTCTCAAGGGGCCCGGCACCATCATCTGCGCACCCGGATCGCTGCCCGTGGTGCTCGAGGGCGGCACACCTGCCCTCGCCACGGCGGGGTCGGGTGACGTGCTCTCGGGCGTCATCGCAGCGCTGCTCGCGCGCGGCATGGACGCCGCCGATGCGGCCACCTGCGCCGCGGCCCTGCATGCCCGCGCGGGCATCGCCGCAAGGCGCGGGGACGGCACCATCGCGAGCGACATCATCGAGGCGCTGCCCGAGGCCCTCGTGACTGCTCGCACGGCGTCAGCCGGCACCGGCATGGCACACCGCACCGGCATGGCACCCGGCACCGCGTTGGCGCCGGGTGCACACGCGGCAATCGGTGGGGCGGGGGAGGGGTCATGAGCGAGGCCAGGTCAACGGCGGTGATCGACCTGCAGGCGCTGCGGCACAACGCCGCGCGGCTCGCGCGCGCGGCGGGTGGTGCCGAGCTCATGGCGGTGGTGAAGGCCAACGGCTACGGGCACGGCGCCGTGGACTGCGCGTATGCGGCGATCGATGGCGGCGCCGGCAGCCTGGCCGTGGCCAGCGTGGAGGAGGCCGAGGAGCTCCGGCTCGGCGGTCTCACCGCGCGGATCCTCATCATGAGCCCGCTCGCAGATGCCGGGTTCGACCGCGCCCTTGCCGCCGGGTGCGAGGTGGTGGTGGGCGATGCGGCGGGGGTCGAGGGCATCACGGCCGCGGCCACGCCTGATCGCCCGGCACGCGTGCACGTGGAGGTGGACACCGGCATGGGGCGCCTGGGCACGGCGCCCGACGAGGCCCTCGCGCTCGCCGATGCCGCCGCAGCGGGCGGCGCCGAGGTGGTGGGGCTCATGACGCACTTCGCCACCGCCGATGAGCAGGAGGGCCCCGAGGCCGGGTTCATGCGCGAGCAGCTCGTGCGCTTTCGCCAGCTCATCCCGGCATTTCGCGATCGCTGCCCGGGCATCCAGGTGCACGCGGCCAACAGCGCCGCCACGCTTCGCGACGCCGACGCCGCCTTCGACATGGTGCGCTGCGGAATCGCCCTCTACGGCTGCTCGCCGTTCGGCGGCGACCCCACCGATGATGACCTCATCCCCGTGATGACCTGGCGATCGCGCCTGGCGCAGGTGAAGCCGTTCACGTCGCGCATGAGCGCCGGCTACGGGCGCACCTGGCGCGCGGCGCGGGGCACGTGGGTGGGGGTCATCCCCGTGGGCTATGCCGACGGCTTCTCGCGCGACCTGTCCAACAACGACGAGGTGCTGGTGGGCGGTCGGCGCGTGCCCGTGGTGGGCACGGTGTCGATGGACCTCATCGCCGTCGACCTCGGGCCCGAGGCCACCGAGCGCGGCGGCGAGGAGGTGGTGATCATCGGGCGCCAGGGCACCGATCGCATCACCGCCGAGGAGATCGCCCGCCGCCGGAATTCGATCTCGTACGAGGTCACGTGCGCCGTGAGCCCGCGCGTGGCGCGGATCACCACGGGGTGAGCGGCCGCCTCGACGCCGCCTCGCTCACCGCCCCGCTGGCGGCGCTGCAGGCGCCGGCATGGGTGGTGGGAGGGGGTCTTCGCGACGCGCTGATGGGCCGGCCCGTGGCCGACCTCGACGTGGTCACCCAAGGCGATGCCGCTGCCGAGGCCGCCGCGCTGGCCCGCGCTCACGGGGCAGCGCGCTTCCCGCTGTCGCGCGAGTTCGGCGCGTGGCGCGTGAGCGGGGGAGGGCTCCCGTGCCAGGTGGACATCATGCCGGTGCTGGGTGACGGGCTCGACGACGACCTCTCGCGCCGCGACTTCACCATCAACGCGCTGGCCCTCGCCGTGGGTGGCGACGGGCAGGTGATCGACCGCCACGGCGGCGTCGCCGATATCGGGGCCGGGCGCATGGCGCTGGTGTCGCCGTCGGCGCTGGCGGACGATGCCGTGCGGGTGCTGCGCCTCGCGCGCATCGCGGATGCCCTGGGCTTCGGCATGGACCCGGCGGCCGTCACGGCGGCCCGTGCCGCAGCCCCGGCGCTGGCTGAGGTTCCGGGCGAGCGGGCCATGGAGGAGTTCACCCGCATCATCACGGCACCCGACCCCGGCCGGTCCGTGCGGCTGCTCGACGAACTCGGTGGCCTCGGCGGGCTCATCCCCGAGCTGGACGACTGCCGGGGCGTGGACCAGAGCGAGTACCACCACCTCGACGTGCTGGGGCACACGTTCGAGGTGCTCGACAACGTGGTGGCCATCGAGCGCGACCCCGAGCGGGTGTTCCGGGGCGCCGCGCCGGTGGTGGCCGCCTCGCTGGCCGAGCCGCTGGCGGACGACCTCACGCGCGGCCAGGCCCTGCGG
>JBJTJN010000110.1:0-48257 GCA_046095485.1 Actinomycetota bacterium | reverse complement strand
CGGTGATGTACGGGCATGCGGCGCCCGCAACGGTCGCCATACTCAGGCCGTGGCCAGTGACGCCTCAGGCCCCGTGGACGGCGACCGCTCGGCGGCGATCGCCGAGCGCCTCGTGCCCCTGCTCGACTCCACCCACCAGGTGTGGTCGACGGCGCAGGAGCGCCGTCGCCTGCGCGCGTTCGGGTTCCGCCCGGCCGTTGAATCCGGGGTTCTCAAGCGCGAATGGCATGGCACGCAGGTGCGGGTGGGCCCCGATGCGCTGCGCGTGGTGGCGCACGATGGTTCGGGCGAATTGGCCTGGGAACCCCAGGCAGGCCTCACGCTCGACGGCGGGCCGTTCCACGCGACGCCCGCCGGAATCGCCCTGGCCGACTCCATCAACGGCCTGATCCACGGCTATGAGCGGTGGGTGGAGGCCCGGGAGGGCCGTGAGGAACGCCTGCGCCGCGGGCACTGGAGCGCCGCGGATCGCCGGCAGGTGAACGCCCTGGCCGAGACCCGGCGCCTTCAGCGCCTGCTCACCGGACGGGCAGCGCGGGCCCGCCGATCCTGACCGGACCGGCGGGCGCCGACGCCGACTCTCAGGCCATGCCGTCCGGCTGGGCCCCCGGGTCGCCAGTGCGGCCGATCACCTTGCCGCCGGCGATGTGGCTCAGGTCCTCGAGCCAGCCGGTGAGGCGGGCGTAGTCCTTGTCGTCCTCGGGGAGGGTCGCGCGAGCGGCCTCGACCTCGGCAATGGCCTCATCCACGTTCGACTTGTTGGCGAGGGACACCTTGTCCCTCAGCTTGCTCTTCACTTCGCGGTCAAGCGGCATGACGTACCTCGTTGGCGTGAGAAGGGTTCGATGGCGCTGCAACGCGCTCTCACCAGAATGATGCGAAATCGGCTCGCGATGCGCCCGGTGAACGGTCGTCAGCGGCCGAGGCGCACCGTGCGCGTGGTGGTGCGCGTGTGGCCCACCGAATCCGACGCGGTGATCGTGGCCGTGTAGCGCCCCGGGGCGAGCGCGCCGAGCGACACCGCCCTGCGGGCGGTTCCGCTGAAGCGCGCGGTGCGGCGCAACTCGCGGCCATCGGGGGCCACGAGCGTGATCTTGAGGACCGAGGCGCTCACGTCGTCGGCCACGAGCACGGCGCGCGCTGGGCGCGGCGGAGAGTTGGTCTGGCCGCGCGCCTGCTGCAGCCCGGCGCGCTCGAGCCTGAACGACCGCACCCGCGGGGCACGCGTGTCCACGAGCACGGGGAACTGGCGCACGCCGGTGTTGCCGGGCCAGTCCCCGGCGCGCAGTTCCACCGTGCGCCGGCCCTCGGGGAGGAGGGCACGACCGAGCCGTGCGGCCGGGACGGTCTCGCCCGGGCGGCGCACCACCGTGCGGCCATCGACCAGCACGGACCACCCGGTGAGGCGCGAGGCATCCTCCACCGACCCGGTGATGCGCAGCGGCAGGCTCTTGATCACGCGCGGAATGCGCGGCGCGACGGAGATCTCGGGCGGGTCGGCGTCCACGCGCACGCGGCCGGCGCCGAACTGGTCGTCCGGTCCCGGCGTGCCGAGGTCGAGCGCCTGCGTGGCCAGGATGTCGCCGAGGCCCGCGAGGTCGAGCGGCGCGCCCGCGCGCTTGCGCGCGGCGATGATGAGCGCGATCGCCCCTGCGGCGTTGGGTGCGGCATTCGACGTGCCACCCACCGACCGCGGACCCGACGCCGTGAGCACGCGCGTGTTGGTGGGCGCCGTGAGGTCGGGCTTCATGCGCCCATCGTCCGTGGGCCCGCGCGAGGAGTAGGCCTTCAGCCCGTTGTTGCTCCAGTCCACCGCGCCCACGGTGATCGACCCGTCGGCGTCACCGGGCGTCGGCACGCTGCCGGGACCCGGGTCGCCCAGGGCGTCCATGGCGATCTCGCGCGAGAACAGCGTGATGCGCCCGGACGGCGCGGGGCCCGCGACGCGCACCACGCGCAAGCGGAACTCGCCCCCGTCGCCCGACGGGTGGCCCGTGAACCGCTCGGTGGGCTGGGCACCCGCCACCTGCGAGTCGCGCGATGCGGTGACCTCGGTCCAGCCCCCGGCCGCGGTGCGCTCCTCGAGCACCAGGTCGAGGTCGGTGGTCTCGGCGCCGTCGGGCTGGTCCCAGCTGAGGGCGAAGGTGATGGGCTTGCCGGCATCCACCTGGAACGTCCAGCCGGGCGTGGTGGGCCAGTCGAGTGCGTCGTCGTCATCGGAGTCGACCCACTGGCCCCCCCAGTGGCGCTCGGCGTAGTTGCCGGCCGAGTTCACCCAGGCGATCCCCGCGGCGGCGGCGCGGTCCACCGCCTGGGCTGCGGCGCCACTGCCATCGAAGGGCCCCTCGATGAAGCTGTTGCTGTGCACCACCACGTCGGGGCGACGCTGGATCAGCCAGTCGACGGCGGCCCGGAAGTCCTGCTCGGTGTGGTAGTTGACGAACACGTACCGGGCGGCGGGCGCGTAGTCGTACACCGTCTGCGCCACCAGCTCGCCGTGGTTGGTGGCGTTGCCGTAGGCGTTGCGGCCCGCGAGGCCCCATGCGGCATCGAACGACCGGGTCTCGAGCCGCGCGGTGGGCGGCAGCTCGCGCCTGGCCTGCAGGCCCGGGATGCGCGTGCCCCCGAAGCCCAGGTCGAGCACGGCGATGGTGACGCCCGCGCCATCGCCGGCCAGCGACTGCAGGGCGTCAGCGCCCACCCTCTCGAAGCCCTCCGACCTCACCGCGCCCGTCGCGGACACCCCGCCCCCGGGCTCATCGGGGTCGGTCTCGGCCATGCCACCGGCGGCGGCGCGCACGGCCGCCACGCCGGGAATGGCCTGCAGGCCGTCAAGGCGAGCCGGCGAGGCGGTCACCTGGAGCACCGCGCCATCACGGCGCACCACGCGCTGCGCCGATGCGCCGAGGGCAGACGCCACCGCGTCGGCCCGGCCCGGCGATGCAGTGATGGTGATCGGCACCGGCAGTGCGGTGCCCGGGGGCGCGCCCGATGCGGCCGTCGCACCCAATGCGCCGGCATCGGGAGTGCCAGCGGCAGCAGTTCCGGCAGCGGCGGTGCCGGCAGCGAAGGCGGCCGCCAGCGTGGTGATTCCGACGGCGGTGAGCGCGCGCCTCATCGCGCCGGTGCCTTCGCGCGCGTCGGATCCTTGCGCACCACCACGCGCCGCAGCACCGCCTCGTTGCCCGCCAGGTCGCGCGCGGTCACGTCCACCCGGTTGCGGCCCTTGCGGAGCGTCACCTGCTGGCGCATGTGCGGCCCGGGCGCCGTGCGGATGGCGCGCCCGTTGACGCTGAGCGATACCGACTGCATGGTGCCGAGGTCGAAGGCGCGAACGCGCACGGTGGACCTGAGGCCCCCGGACGCCGTGACCACCAGCCTGGGCGGCACCACGTCGAAGCGGGCCATGCCGGCGCCGGTGCCGGCGTCGGGACCGGCCGTGCCCAGGTCGCGTGCGCGGCCGGTGATGTCGGCCCGGAGCGCTGCGACGTCATTCGGCTCGCTGAGCGACGCGCGCTCGTCGCGCACGAGGGCGGCGACGCCGGCCACGTGGGCCGTGGCGGCCGACGTGCCGGCCGTGCCGGGGAAGAGCACGTTGGCGGTGACGTAGGTGGGGCCCACGAGGTCGGGCTTGGCCCGGCCGTCCTGGGTGGGGCCGCGCGAGGAGTACCTGGCCGGCTCGCTGCCCTGCCAGGGCACCGCCCCCACCGACAGCGCACCCGCGGCGTCGCCGGGCGTGGCCACGCTGCCATCGGCAACCGCGAACGCGCCGAACCCGACCGTGCGCGAGAACACGTCGACCGGCGACTCCGGGCCGGCGGTGCGGGTGACCATCAGGCGCCACTCGCCGCCGTCCACCGACACGGGCCTGGTGCGGCGGGTGTCGTCGCTCGCGGCCACCTCGGCCCATGATCCGTCGGCCTGCTGGCGCTGCACCGAGAGCACGGCAGTGAGCGCGGCGTCGTTCCACCCCAGCCCGAATGCGAGTGTCTCGCCCGGCTGCGGGGCGATCGGCAGCTCGGTGCCGCCGGGTGACGGCACGCCGCGCCAGTGGCGCTCGGCGAAGTTGCCGCCCGAGTTCACCCACAGCACGCCGCGCGCGGCGGCGGTGTCGACGGCGCGGGCCAGCGGGCCGGTGCCGTCGAAGGGACCGCCCAGGAGCGAGTTGGAATGGCTGACCACGGGTATGCCGTTCGCCGCGATCCACTCCGTGGCCTGCAGGAACCCCTCGATGCCCGCGTAGTTGACCAGCACCAGGCGGGCGCCCGGCGCGACGTCGCGCACGATCTCGGCCATGCGGGTGCCGTGCTGCGTGAGGGCGCCCAGGTTGTCGCGCCCCTCGAGCCCGTTGACCGGGTCGAACGACTTCACCTCCAACTGGTCGCGGGGAGGCAGCTCACCCGCTGCGATGGAGTCGTCGAGGCCCCCGAAGCCCATGTCCAGCACCGCCACGCGGGTGCCCGCGCCATCGATGCCGCGCGCCCACGCGGCGTCGGCCCCCATGCGGAAGGTGCCTTGCGACACCACCCCGAGGGCGGGCACTGACGCAGCCACCGCGAGGGCGGCGCCGGAAATCCCGATGAGCAGGCGCTTCATTCCGACGCCAGCAAAGCAAACGGCCCGGGTGGCACAGAGCCACCCGGGCCGCTCAGCACATGCCGGGATCCGAGGGATCCCGTGCGAACCGCTGCTGCGCTACGAGAGCGAGACGCTGCCGCCGGCCTCCTCGAGCTGCGACTTGATCTGCTCCGCCTCGTCCTTGGCCACGCCCTCCTTGACGGTGCCCGGGGCGCCGTCCACGAGGTCCTTGGCCTCCTTGAGGCCGAGGCCCGTCACGGCGCGCACGACCTTGATCACCTGGATCTTCTTGTCGCCCGCGGCGTCAAGCGTGACGGTGAAGGAGTCCTGCTCGGCGTCGCCGCCGCCCTCGCCGCCACCGCCGCCACCGGCCGGGGCCGCTGCCACGGCAACCGGGGCCGCTGCGGCGCTCACGCCGAAGGTCTCCTCGAGCGCCTTGATGCGCTCGCTCAGCTCGAGCACCGAAATGGCCTTGAGCTCGTCGATCCACTCCTCGGTGGTCATCGCCATGGTCAGTCTCCTTCTGTGGTCTCGTCGGCAGCCGGCTCGGCGTCCGCGTTGTCGTCGGCTGCCGGCTCCTGCGCGGCCTCCGGGGTGTCGTCGGCCGCCGCTACCGGCTCGGCCTCGGTGGTGTCCTTCGTGCTGGCCCCAGGCTCGGCATCCGCCTCTGCGGCGGGTGCCTCCTCAGCGGGGGCCTCCTCTGCAGCCGGGGCCTCCTCTGCAGGTGACTCCTCGACCGGCGCCTCGGCGGCGCGCTGCGCGTGGTACTGGCCCAGCGCCACGGCGAAGCCGGACAGCAGGCTGTTGAGCGCATTGACGGTGCCCTGCAGCGGGCTGGCAACGCCGCCCACCAGGCGGGCGAGCAGCTCGTCGCGCGGCGGCAGCGCGGCGAGCTTCTTGAGCTCGTCGGCCGACACCGGGGCGCCATCGAGGATGCCGCCCTTCATGCTCAGGCGGTCATCGGATGCCTTGGCGAAGGTGTTGAGCGCCTTCGCGATGGCGGCCGGGTCACCGGCGGCCCACACGAGGGCGGTCTGCCCCTCGAGGTACTCGAGCAGGGCCTCCTTGCCCGTCTCGTCGCACGCGCGACGGGCGAGGGTGTTCTTCACGACCTGGAACTGGGCGTCGGCCTCGCGGAGCTTCCCGCGCAGGTCCTCGACCTCCCGGACGCTCAGGCCGTGGAACGCCGTCGCGATGACGGTGTCCGTGGTGGTGAGGCGCTCCGCGATCACCGCGATGGCCTCTGCCTTCTGCTCCCTGTTCAGTTCCTCACCTCCTCCTCTGCTGGCCACGCGGGGCGGGCCGGGAGGAGGCGCGCGGGGCACGAGGCCCCGCATGCTCCCTGTGGCTCCGTCCTCACGCGGGTCGGGGTCTCCCCCTGGTTCAAGGCGCGCCAGGCGCGCCCCCGTGATCTTCGGTCGGTATGCCGTGTCAGCGACGCGCCGCTAGGCGGTGGCCTCCTCGAGCAGGTTCTGGGTGTACTGCGGGTCGATGTCGATGCCGGGCCCCATGGTCTGGGCCACGCTGATCGACTTGATGTACTTGCCCTTGGTCGAGGCCGGCTTGGCGCGCATGATCTCGTCGAGGATCGCGGCGTAGTTCTCGGTGAGCTGCTCGGCGGTGAACGACTTCTTGCCGAGCCCGATGTGCACGATGCCCGCGCGGTCGGTGCGGTACTCCACCTTGCCGCCGATGACGTCGGTGACGGCCTTGCCCACGTCGAACGTGACGGTGCCGGTCTTGGGGTTGGGCATCTTGCCCGAGGGGCCGAGCACGCGGCCGAGGCGGCCGACGGCACCCATCATGTCGGGAGTGGCGATGGCCACGTCGAAGTCGGAGAAGCCCTCCTCGACCCTCTTCACGAGGTCCTCGCCGCCCACGATCTGCGCGCCGGCCTCCTCGGCCTCGCGCGCCTTCTCGCCCTCGGCGAACACCGCGACCGTGACCGCGCGACCCGTGCCGTGCGGCAGCGCGATGGTGCCGCGCAGCTGCTCCTCGGCGTGGCGGACGTTCACTCCCAGGCGGAAGTGGGCCTCGACGGTGGTGTCGAAGCGCGCGACCTCCTGGCTGACGAGCAGGCGGAAGGCCTCGAGGGGGTGGTAGTTGCCCTCGGGGTTGATCTGCGCCTTGGCGTCGTCGTAACGCTTGCCGTGCTTCGCCATGGCTAGCCCTCCACCGTGACGCCCATCGAGCGGGCGGTGCCCGCGATCATCGTGATGGCGGCGTCGATGTCGTTCGCGTTCAGGTCCTGCATCTTCGTCTCGGCGATCTGCTGCAGCTGGGCGCGGGTGATGGTGCCCACCTTGGTGCGGTGCGACTCCGGCGAGCCCTTCGGCAACTTGATGGCCTCCTTGATCAGCACGGCCGCCGGGGGGGTCTTGGTGATGAACGAGAACGAGCGGTCCTCGTAGACCGAGATCTCCACCGGGGTGATGACCCCGCCCAGGCTCTGCGTCTCGGCGTTGAACGCCTTGCAGAAATCCATGATGTTGATGCTCGCGGCACCCAGCGCGGGACCCACCGGCGGCGCCGGCGAGGCACTCCCCGCGGGGATGTGAAGCTTGATGACCTGCAGGACCTTCTTCGCCATGGTGGCGTGACCTTCCGGACTGGGACCGTCTCGAGCGGCCCGGGATCATACATCCGCGCGCGCGAATGACCAGCGACATGCGCCGGCCCGCCGCGGACGCCTCGTTACGTGAGCTTCTTGACCTGGTCGAACGACAGCTCGGCCGGCGTCTCGCGGCCGAAGATGGACACCAGCACCTTCACGCGACCCTGCTCGGCGTTGATCTCGGCGATCTCGCCGGTGAAGTCCGACAGCGGGCCCGAGATCACCTTGATGCTCTCGCCCACCGTGAACTCGGCACGCACCTTGGTGCGGGTCTCGGTCTGGGTGTGCAGCAGGCGGTCCACCTCGGTGCGCGATAGGGGCGGCGGGCGGTGGTCGTCGTGCTTGGTGGCCCCGACGAACCCGGTGACGCCCGGGGTGTCCTTGATGAGCGACCAGGCGTCGTCGTCGGTCATGTCCATGTTCACGAGCACGTACCCGGGCAGGGTGCGGCGCTCGGTCTGCACCTTCTGGCCGTCCTTGTTGGTCTCGACCACCTGCTCGGTGGGGACGATGACCTCGCGGATCGAGCGCTGACGGTGCTGCGTCTCGACGCGACGGAGGATGTTGGCCTTCACCTTGTTCTCGTGACCCGAGTAGGTGTTGATGACGTACCAGCGCAGCAAGTACTTCTCCTAGAAGATGGCGTCGACGAGCGTGCTCATGAGCACGTCGACGGCGCCGAGGTAGATCGCCACGATGGCGACGAAGATGAGCACGACGGCGGTGGCCTGGAACAGCTGGGCCCTATTGGGCCAGGTCACCTTCTTGAGCTCGGTCACGACCTCGCCGACGTAGCGGCGGCTGCGGCTCTCCTGAACCGACTTGGTGACGGCGCCCGACTTCTCGTTCTTGGCCTGCTGGCGCGGACGCGGCTGGGCCTTCTGCCCGCCGCCCGAGGACTTCCTGTTGCGCCGCCTGCTGGGTACGGGCGGCGGCTCGGCCCCACCGGGGCCGGTCTCGTCGGGTCCGGGCTCCCCGGAGGTCTGGCCCTTTGACGGGCGAATGCGTGCCATCTGCCTGGCGGCCTTCTCAGTCTGTCGCGATCTGCTGGACAGGGCCGGAGGGACTCGAACCCCCAACCCCCGGTTTTGGAGACCGGTGCTCTACCAATTGAGCTACGACCCTAGGTACTGCCCCTACCGCGTCTCGCGGTGCTCCGTGTGGCGGCCGCACCAGCGGCAGTACTTCGCGAGCGACACGCGGTCGGGCGTGTTGCGCTTGCTCTTGTTCGACTGGTAGTTGCGCCTCTTGCAGTCCTGGCAAGCCAGGGTAACGGCGATGCGCTGGCCGGTCTTGCCCACAGGAACGCCTCCGGTCGTTGGCGGGTCCGGGAAGGTACCACAGCATTTTGATCGCCCCGGTAGCCTGCGTGCATGACCGCCGAGTGGAGTGACTGGTACACGAAGGAGGACGTCACGGGGTGGATGCTCCCCCGCATCCTCCGCGAGCGCGCCGAGGCGCACCCGGACCGCCCGTACATCCGGTTCGGCGAGGGCGGCTGGGTGACCTATGGCGAGATCGACGCGCGCGCCAGCCGCATCGCCAACGCGCTCATCGCGCGCGGGCTGCAGAAGGGCGAGTGCGTGAGCACGCTCATGCCCAACTCGGTGGACCAGGTGGCGCTGTGGTTCGGGATCCTGCGCGCGGGCGGCGTGCAGTCGCCCATCAACCTCGCCTACCGCGGCGACTTCCTCTCGTGGGTCATCAACCTCCCCGAGTCGCGGTTCCTGGTGATCTCAGACGACCTCCTCGACCGGCTCGACCACGTGGCGGCCGACCTGCCCGTGCTCGAGCACGTGTTCGTGTGGGAGTCGGGCGAGCGCAACGGCCCCGACCCGCGCGTGGCGCACGAGCCCTTCGCGGTGCTGGACGACGCGCCGGACTCCGACCCCGGGGTGGAGGTGACCTGGGTGGATGACGCCCGCATCATGTTCACGTCGGGCACCACCGGTCGCAGCAAGGGCGTGATCAAGCAGCACGCGTCCGACTACTTCTCGGGGCGCACCTACATCGAGGTGTGCGGGGTGACCGAGGACGACGTCTTCTACACCTGCCTGCCGCTCTTCCACAGCAACGCCCAGGTGCTGGGCTGCTACCCGGCGCTCATCGCGGGCGCGCGCATCCAGCTCTCGGCCCGGTACTCATCGAGCAACTTCTGGCGCGAGGTCACCGAGTGCGGCGCCACGGTGCTCAACACCGTCAGCGCCATGAACTACTTCATCTGGAATACCGAGCCGGGTGAGTTCGACCGCGCCCACTCGGTGAAGCGCATCATGGCCATGCCGGCGCCCAAGGACATCTACGAGGAGTTCAAGGACCGCTTCGGCATTCGCTGGCACGAGGGCTACGGGCTCACCGAGACGGGCATGGTCACCTACGTGCCGCCCGGCATCGAGAAGCCCGGCTCATGCGGCAAGGCCAGCCCGGGCTTCGAGGTGAGCGTGGTGCAGCCCGGAACCGACCTGCCGCAGCCCCCCGGCGAGCCGGGCGAGATCGTGGTGGACATGAAGTTGCCGAACATCGTGATGCGCGCCTACGCGGGCATGCCCGAGAAGACCGCCGAGGACTTCAAGAACCTCAAGCTGCACACCGGCGACCTGGGCGTGATGGACGAGGACGGCTACCTGTACTTCAAGGACCGCGTGAAGGACTACATACGCCGCCGTGGCGAGAACGTGTCGTCGATGGAGGTGGAGCGCGTGGTGGCCCAGCACCCCGGCGTGCTCGAGGCAGCGGCGGTGGGCGTGGCCTCGGCCGAGGGCGCGGGCGCCGAGCAGGAGATCCTCATCTGCGTGGTGCCGCGCGAGGGTGTGCCCGACCCGCACGAGCTGCTCACCTTCTGCAGCGACAAGATGCCCTACTTCGCCGTGCCCCGGTACGTGCGGTTCATGGAGCACCTGCCGAAGACCCCCACCGAGCGCGTGCGCAAGGTGGAGCTGCGGGAGCTGCCGCTGGACGACGAGGTGTACGACCGCGTGAAGAGCGGGCCGAAGATAAGCGCCTGATGGACGACGACCCCCTCGACCTGGCCGAGGCCGCGGCGTTCATCCTGGGCGAGCGCCCGGGCCTGCAGGAGGACCACGTCTGGACCGTGCTCAAGGAACTCGGCGACCCCCCTGTGCGCAACGCCGACGGCATGGCGGTGGACCTCATCACGCGCCTGCACCCGGGCATCCGCCCCCGCGACGTGCGCACCATCCTGGACGAATGGCGCGAATACGCCCGCCTGGCAGTGGAAGAGGACTGGGACTGACACGGAGAGGGTGACTGTCACCGAAAGGTGACTGTCACCGGGGTTCCCGAAAGGTGACTGTCACCGGGGTTCCCCTACCTCCGCCGCGCGGCCGACGGCTTGCCCAGCAGGATCTCCCTCGCGCCGTTGAGCGCCACGGTCATGTCGGCGGCGCGCTGCTGCAGGTCGGGGTGCAGGTCGGCCACGCGGTCGGGATGGCAGCGGGCCACCTGGCGCCGCCATGCGCGCTCCACCTCGTCGGGTGACGGCCGCGGGCCGAGGCCCAGCAGGTCGGCGGCCTCGGCGGCACTCGTGGGCACGCTGAAGGCGGCGGACTGCTGCTTCTCGAGCAGCCCCTGCGCGAGAGCCCGCAGGCGCGCCTTCTCGGCCTGGATGTCGCCCCACTCATCGTCGATGGCCTCCTGGCGCTCGGCCAGGCGGGCACGCTCCTCACGCACCTCCTCTGCCAGCGACGCCAGAGCCCGGTCGCGCGACGCGGAGTCGTGCCTGAACAGCTCCAGCATCACCTCGGGATCTGCCGCCGCCGGGGCATCGCCCGGCACCGGGCGCCCTTGGCCCGACTGCCCCTGGCGCACCAGGGCGATCACCTCGTCCAGCTGGTGGTGCGCCGAGTTCGCCATGGAGGGGCCGTCGGATGGCGCCAGGCGCACGAGCGCGAGGGAATCCCACGACGGGTCGACGATGAACGCCGCGCTGGAGCGGCCGGCCAGCATCACGCGGCGATCGGGCTGCGCGCGGTGGCCGATGAGGGCGAAGCGCGCATCGGCGTCGGCGTCGCCGCGCAGCGCCGCGAGCTCGGCGGCGAGGTCATCGAGCCGGCGGGCCACCTCGCGGCCATCCGGGCCCTCGGGGGTCACCGCGCGGGCGGCGGCGAGCGCCTCATCGAGGCCCTCGGCCCCCTCGCCCTGGCCCACGGCCAGCACGGCCCACCAGCGGGTCCAGGGATCGTCGTCGGGTGCGGCGGCCAGGGCGCGCCCGGCCTCCACGGGGTGGTCGAGCGACTGCAGCACCGCCGCCAGGCGCGGGCGGGCCGCGCGATCGCCCAGCGATGCGGCGCCCGCGAGCAGGGCCACCTGCCGCCAGCGCGCGGAGTCTCCCCGGGGCGGCGTGGGGCCTGCGGCGTCGGCGAAGGGGTCGTGCACGCCGGCAACGCTAGTGCAGGGTCGTCACTGCGCCTCGCGCCATGCGTGGCAGGCGGGTGCCGGTTATGACCATATGGTGACTAGAATCACCGGCATGGCAACCGCGCCCTCACCATCGTCCTCGCCCACCCACGTGCCCGTGGCGGAGGCCAAGGCGAAGTTCAGCGAGATGCTGCGCCGCGCCGGGGAGGGCGAGGAGATCGTGGTGACCAGCCACGGCCGGCCGGTGGCCCGCATCGTGCCGCCCGCAGATGTCCGTCCATCGCGCGAGCAGTGGATCGCCGACCTCATGGAGTTCCGGCGCAGCGGCCGGGGCATCAAGGCCACGCGCGAGGAAATCGTGGAGTGGATTCGCGAGGGGCGCCGCCACTGACCGACTTCGTGCTCGATGCGTCGGCCACCATGGTGCTCGTGATGGATGACGAGCCCGAGGAGCCGGTGATGCCCATCGTGTCGGCGCTTCGTGACGGAGATGCCGTGGTGCCCGGCCTCTGGCGGTTCGAGGTCGCGAACGCCCTGGGCACCGCGCTGCGCCGGGGTCGCATCCACGAAGACGGCTTCGCGTATGTGGTGGGACTCGTTCATGGGATCAACGTGACCCACGATGCGGAGCCGTCGTCGGTGGAAGCGCTGATCGGGCTTGCCCGCGAACACGGGATCACGGCCTACGACGCCGCCTACCTGTCGCTTGCCCTCAGGCGCGGCATACCCCTCGCCACCACCGACCTGGCCCTGCGCGCCGTGGCCGACGCAGCCGGGGTGTCGCTGGTCTGCTGACGTCGCACCGGTCGCCGGCCTTGCGCCCGGTGCGACCATCGCCCCAAGCCCAATCGCCTCGCCGACCAGGCCTCGCTGTACCTGAGGCAGCACGCCGCCAACCCGGTGGACTGGTGGCCGTGGTGCCCCGAGGCCTTTGCCGACGCACGCGAGCGCGACGTGCCCGTGCTTCTTTCGGTGGGCTACTCGTCGTGCCACTGGTGCCACGTGATGGCGCATGAGTCGTTCGAGGACGACGCCACGGCCGCGCTGATGAACGAATGGTTCACCTGCGTGAAGGTGGACCGCGAGGAACTCCCCGACGTGGACGCCCTCTACATGCAGGCCACGGTGGCGATGTCGGGGCACGGCGGCTGGCCGATGACGGCGTTCCTCACCCCCGGCGGCGAGCCGTTCTGGGCGGGCACGTACTTCCCGCCGCAGCCACGCCAGGGCATGCCGTCGTTCACGCAGGTGCTGGACGGCGTGGCCGAGGCCTGGCGCGACCGGCGCGACCAGGTGATGCGCCAGGCCGAGTCGCTGGCCGGTGGCCTGCGGCAGCAGTCGGCGGTCGACGTGCTGGCGCCGCCGCCCGCCGAGGACGCCGTGGCGGCAGCCGTGCGCGGGCTCGGCGACCTGTACGACGACGAGCACGGCGGGTTCGGCGGCGCGCCGAAGTTCCCGCCGTCGGTGGTGATCGACCTGCTGCTTCGCCGTCATTGGGCCGGGCGCGACCCGGGCGGGCGCGCCCTGGCCATGGCCACGGGCACCCTCGACGCCATGGCCGCGGGCGGGGTGTTCGACCAGGTGGGTGGTGGGTTCCACCGCTACTCGGTGGACGACATCTGGCTGGTGCCCCACTTCGAGAAGATGCTCTACGACAACGCGCTGCTGCTGCGCGACTACGCGCTGGCCATGCGCATCACCGGTGAGGATCGCCACGGCGAGGTGGCGGAGCGCATCGCGGGGTACCTGCTGCGCCAGATGCGTGCCGAGGGCGGGGCGTTCGCGGCCGCGCAGGACGCCGACTCCCCGGGCGGCGAGGGGGCGTTCTTCACCTGGACTCCCGGCGAGATACGCGGCCTGCTGCCCCCCGCCGACGCCGATGCGGTGATCGCCCGCTTCGGGGTGACCGAGCGCGGCAACTTCGAGGGCCGCAACATCCTGCGCGTGGTGGCGCCCGAGGTGGCGGTGCAGCCGTCCGCGCTCGAGGTGCTCTACGCGGCCAGGGCCCTGAGACCCGCGCCCGGTCGCGACGACAAGGTGATCGCCTCGTGGAACGGCCTGGCCATCGGCGCGCTGGCCGAGGCCGGCATGGGCATGCGGCGCGACGACTGGATGCAGGCCGCGCGGGAGGCCGCGCGGTTCGTGCTGGATGAGATGGTGGTGGACGGTCGCCTGATGCGCGTGCACGCCGACGGACGCGCCAGGCACCTGGGCACGCTGGAAGACCACGCCGACCTGGCTGACGGCCTGCTGGCGCTGTACGCCGCCGACTTCGACCCGGGGTGGATGCTGGCCGCCCGATCCCTGGCGGACGCCATGCTCGATCTGTTCGCCGATCCGGCCGGCGCCGGCTTCTTCATGTCGGGCACCGACGCGCCGCCGCTCATCGCGCGCACCCGTGACCTGGAGGACCACCCCTCGCCGTCGGGCAACGCGCAGGCCGCGTGGGTGCTGGCGCGCCTGCACCTGCTCACGGGTGAGCCCCGGCACCGCGAGGCCGCGGCCGCGGCCGTGGGGCTGGTGTCGGCGCAGGCGCAGAAGTGGCCCCAGGCATTCGCCCGCGCGCTCGCCACCGCCGACCTTCTCGATAGCCGTCCGGTGGAGGTGGCCGTGGTCGGCGCCCTCGACGACCCGCGCACCTCTGCGCTGGTGGACGCCGCGCGCGCGGCAGCCGGCCCCTACGCGGTGATCGCCGCCGGCGACCCTGCCGACCCGCGGGCGGCCGCGGCCGTGCCGCTGCTGGCCGACCGCCCCCTGATGCACGACGCGCCGGCGGCGTATGCGTGCAGCGGCTTCAGCTGCCGGGCACCGGTTTCCGACACCGGTGCACTGGTGACTGCCCTGCGTGAGGGCTGAGCGCCTATCCTCCCGCGCATGGCAGACCTCGCGGAGATCCAGACGATGATCGAAGCCGCGCTCCCGGGAGCGCAGGTGGAGGTGCAGGACCACGGCGGCGGCGACCACCTGTCGGCCGTGGTCGTGGCCCCGCAGTTCGAGGGAATGAGCCGAATCGACCAGCACAAGGCCGTGTACGCCGCCGTCCAGGCGCGCATCGACGACGGCCAGATCCACGCGCTCGCGCTGAAGACGCGGGCACCGGAGGCATGATGAGCAGCGACGTCAGCACGATGACCGAGGAGCAGATCCTCGAGCAGATCCAGGCGGAGGTCGCGGGCAACCGCGTGTTCCTCTACATGAAGGGCACGCCCGACGCGCCCGCCTGCGGGTTCTCGATGCGCGTGGTGCAGATCCTCGGCCACCTCGGCACCGAGTACGGGTCGCGCGACATCCTCGAAGACCCTCGAGTGCGCGTGGTGCTGTCGGGCTGGTCGGACTGGCCGACGATTCCGCAGCTCTTCGTGGACGGCAAGCTGGTGGGCGGGTGCGACATCGTCACCGAGCTCTATCAGGACGGCGAGCTGCAGCAGCTGCTGCCCTCGTAACCAGGAACCGGGACCTCACGTGACCAGCCACCCCATCGAATTCTCCGAGGACCTCCAGGACACCTCGCCCGCAACCCGGATCGGGCTGTCGCGGGCCGGCGTGTCGCGATCGGCCAAGGCGATCCGGCTGGCGTTCGGTGGGTCCGAGCACTACATGGACGCCACCGTGGAGTGCGTGGTGGACCTCGATCCCGACCAGAAGGGCGTGCACATGTCGCGCTTCGAGGAGGAGGTCAACGAGGCCATCGACGCCGTGCTCATCGGTGAGGCGGTGGCGATCGAGGCACTGGCCGAGAACATCGCGCGGCGCGTGGTGGAGCGCCAGGGCGCCTTGCGCGGCATGGCCACCATCCGCGCCCGCTACCCGGTGGAGAAGCGCACGCCGGTGACCGACGTGGCCACGCAGGAGATGTACGGCCTCATCGGCACCGCAGCCGCCCACCCGGGCAGCAGCCGCCGCGCCGTGGGCGTGTCGGCCCAGGGCATGAATGCCTGCCCGTGCGCGCAGGGCCTGGTGCGCGAGCAGGCCGAGGCGGCGCTGGCCGCCGACGGCTTCACGTCGGATGAGATCGACCGCATCGTGGCCCGCGTGCCGATCGCCACCCACAACCAGCGTGCCCGCGGCACCCTGATCGTGGGAAGCCCCGACGGCCGCGACGTGCCCGCCGACGCGCTCATCGAGATCGTCGAGGACGGCATGTCGTCCGAGATCTACGAGCTGCTCAAGCGCCCGGACGAGCTCTACGTGGTTGACAAAGCCCACCGTCGCCCGCGGTTCGTGGAGGACTCCGTGCGCGAGATGATCGCCGGCGTCATCGCGCGGTTCCCCGACCTGCCCGATGATGCCTTCATCTCGGCGCACCAGGAGAACTACGAGACCATCCACACCCACGACGTCGAGGCCGAGCGCCACGGCATCCTCGGCGAGATGCGCGCGGAAGTGGCCGGCGGCGACCACGCCCACCGCCACCTCACCCTGCCGGAATGGCTCGACGGCCCCGCCTGAGCCGCTCCGCGTAGCGCTTCGGTGAAGCCCGGGGGTCAGCAGTACCTCCGCCGAATACCACAGCAGTGCGGCAGGCCCGTCACATGGGGGTGGCGGCCACTCGCCGAAACGGGATCGGCATTTGCGGGGACCGCAAATGCATCATCCCCGGCTGCGATCGCCGCCACCCCCATGTGACGGGCCTCCCGCCTCTCGCGCTTTTTCGGCGGGGGTACTGCTGACCCCCGGGCGCCCCGCGCGCTAGGCGGAGCGGCTCAGGTGGGATCCGGCGAGGCCTTGCGGCCGAGCTGGATGCGGTTCTCGGTGCCCGAGAGCAGGCGCTGGATGTTCTCGCGGTGCTTGATGATCACGAAGAGGCCGGCGAGGCCGATGAAGGCCACGTACGACCAGGGCGCGCCGAAGGCCCAGGCGAGCGGGGCGGCGGCGAGGGCGCAGACGATGCTGGCCACCGAGACGTAGCGGGTGAGGATGACGATGAGCACCCAGAGGACGATGAGCACGCCGCTGGCGGCGGGCACGAGGCCGATGAGGGCGCCGGCGCCCACTGCCACGCCCTTGCCGCCCTTGAAGCCGGTCCACACGGGGAACACGTGGCCGAGGATCGCCAGGGCACCGGCGGCGATGGGCCACCAGGGGCCGCCCACCACCCACTGGGCGATGAGCACGGCGAAGGCGCCCTTGGCGATGTCGAGCACCATCACGGCGATGCCCACCGTGCGCCCGAGGGTGCGGAACACGTTGGTGGCGCCCAGGTTGCCGCTGCCCACGGTGCGCAGGTCGACGCCGTTCAGGCGGCCGGCGAGGTAGGCGAAGGGGATGGAGCCCAGCAGGTAGGCGACGACGAGGACGAGTGCCTGGTTCACGGATCTCCGGTGACGTCGGGGGCGGGCACGCGACCCTCGAAGAGCCGGCGGCGCGCCATGATGAAGTAGTAGGCGCCCGAGATGACGGTGAGCGCCACGGCGAGGTAGAGCAGGGCGTCGTACTGCCACTGCGGGGCCACGTGCAGGATCACCCAGGCGACGGCCACGTTCTGGCTGAGGGTCTTGAGCTTGCCGAGGTTGCTGGCGGGGATCACCAGGTCCTCCCGCACGGCCACGAGGCGCAGGCCGGTAACCGCGAACTCGCGCGTGATGATGACCATGGCGATCCAGGCCGACACCTCGCCCACCTCGATGAGGCACAGCAGGGCGCCCGTGACCAGCAGCTTGTCGGCGAGCGGGTCGAGGAACGCGCCCGCCACGGTGACCTCGCCACGCGATCGCGCCAGCCAGCCGTCGAGCGTGTCGGTGGCCGCGGCCACCACGTAGAGCGCGAACGCCCAGTACCGACCGCCCTCGTCGTCGACGAGGATCAGCACCATCACGACGGGGATCAGCGCGATGCGCGCTGCCGTCACGAGCAGTGCGGGGTTCAGCGATGCGCGGCCGCCCACGCGTGAAGCATAGGACCCCTATCCTCGGCGCATGAGCGAATTCACCGTGAGCATCGTGGGCGAGGACCGCCCGGGCATCGTCGCGGCCGTCACCGGGGCCCTCCTCGAGGCCGGCGGGAACGTCGAGAACTGCCGCGCGAGCATCCTCGCCGGGTCGTTCGCGATGGTGCTGGCCGTGCAGGTTCCCGAATGGGTCACCGACCAGGACATCGTCGACCTGCTCGCCCCCACGGCGTCGGGCCTCGGGCTGTCGCTGGGCGTGCGGCCCGCCGCCCCCGCGGCCGCGGATCAGGGCCGGGAGCGCTGCGTGATCACCGTCTATGGCGCCGACCGCCCGGGCATCGTGCACGGCGCGGCGTCGGCCCTGGCAGCAGCGGGCGTGAACATCGTCGACCTCAGCTCGCGCCTGGTGGGCGACCCGCCCATCTACGTGCTGGGAATCGAGGCGGAACTGCCCGACGGCATGGGCGCCGAGGGCCTGGAGCAGGTGATGCGCTGCCCGGAGCTCGCCGGCCTCGACATGTCGGTGCAATCGGAGTCCGAGCGCCTCCTCTGATCCGCCCGGTCGTCATATACCCCGACCGGCGCCTCAAGACGGCCTGCACGCGGGTCAGGTCGTTCGGTCCCGCGCTGGCGCGCCTGGCCGCCGACCTGGAGGACACCGCGCGCTCGTTCCCGCGCACCACGGGCATCGCGGCCCCTCAGGTGGGCGAGCTGTGGCGTGCGTGCTTCGTCGACTGCACTGGGCACCCCAAGGTGCCCGAGGCACACGGGCCGATGGTGCTGGTGAACCCCGATCTGCTGCACCACTCGGGTGCGGAGATCGGGCGTGAGGGGTGCCTGAGCCTGCCGGAGATCACCGCAAACGTGGAGCGCCCCGTGGAGATCGCGGTGGCGTACCAGGACCTGGCGGGTGACCGGCTCGAGGTGGAGGCGTCGGGGTTCGAGGCCCGGGTGATCCTTCACGAGATGGACCACCTCGACGGGGTGCTGATACTTGACCGGGTGAAGTCGCTGGCCCTCGACGTATTCGCACGCAAGCGGCGATCGCGCGGGTAGCGGGCGAGCAGCAGGTAGGCGCCCAGCTGCCCGCCCAGCGGCGAGCGCGGCGGCGAGCGCGGCGGCGTGGAACCGGGCTGCGCCGGGGAGTCCGAGGCCGGTGGCATCCTGCCGCCCCGTGCGCACCGCCCTTGTCGCAATCACCGCCGCGATCGCCCTCGCGGCACCCGCCGCGCTCTTGGCCCAGCAGCCGGTGGTGCTGGTGCAGGCCGGGCACCTGAGCCCCGGCGAGCCGGGGTACCTGGCGCAGACCGGGGCATCGGGCAACCCGTTCGGCCTGGAGTCGGAGTTCAACCGGCGCGTGCGCGACGCCCGGGGGAAGCGGCTCACGGCGGCCGGGGTGAACGCCCGGCCGCTGGCCGCGCGCGTGGAGCCCCTCGGCGTGCCCGGTGCGACGTTCGTGAGCATCCACCACGACTCCCCCGGCGGGGCGGCGATGGTGGGCCACGCGATCACGGGCGGCAACGAGAACTACTACCGCGGCGAGGGCACGGGCACGGCGAGCCCCACCCCCTATCCCGACAGCGGCCCGCACCGCACGCCGGCCACCACCGTGAGCCCAGCCGTGGAGCGCACGTCAGCCGGCACTGCCCGGCGCGTTTCCGCGGCGCTGAAGTCGATCTTCACGCCCGCCAACGGCGCCGGCGGACGGTTCAGCGGGGTGATCCCGCCCAACTCCAACCGCCGCATGAACCACTTCTATGGCTTCTACCGCACCACCGCGCAGTCGCGCGTGATCGTGGAGGTGGGCGCCGCCCCGGATGACAACCGGTTCCTCGCGAAGGTGCCGCTCATCTCGCGCACGCTGAGCACGGCGATCGTCAACGACCTGAAGGCCCGGGGGCTCCTCTAGGTCGACAACCCCTGTGGTCGCCGCACCCGAGTTGCCCCCGTACCCCTGGGAGGCCGGGCGCAGGCTGCCGTCAGGACGCCTTGGTCTCGCCGCCCCTGATGCCGTGCACCGGCCGGCCGGCGGCGATCCACTGGTAGTACGAGCACGCCGGGCCCATGCCGGTCTGGTACTCGACCACCCGCGGATTGCGCCCGACCTCCTTGGCGATCTGCGCGTGGGTGAGCAGGTTGGGGTCGTCCATCTCGGGCCAGCAGATCACCAGGTGCGCCGCGGTGATGTGGTTGGCCACGAATCCGCAGCCCTCGGCCGGGCAGGGCCAGGGGTCGGTGGCGATGCAGTACCAGCCCTGGAGGTCTTCCCCCGAGTCGTCGGTCCAGAGGTTCTCCTCGATGTCCACCGACTGGTCGGTGGCCTCGATGACGCCCACGCCGGGGCCCGTGCCGGGGTCGAGCCGGCGGTCCTGGTCGCTCATGGCGGTGAGGCTATCGCGCCGCGATGAGCGGCGGCGCGGGCGCAGGCCGGGCACCCCCGTTCTGGTAGCGTGCCGCCGCACGCGAGGGCCCTCCCGAGCGTGCGTTTCAAACCGCGGAGGCGTGCCTGATGAGCAGCACCGAAGCCGCCGGAGCCGCGCGCACGACGGACTCCGGCATCGAGATAAAGCCGGTGTACCACGAGGACGACGTGGCCTCGCTTGACCTCGCGACGGCGCTGGGCGAGCCCGGCGAGTTCCCCTTCGTGCGCGGCCCCTACCACACGATGTACCGCGAGAAGCCGTGGACCATGCGGCAGTACGCGGGCTTCGCCACGGCGGAGGAGACCAACGAGCGCTTCCGCTACCTGCTGGCGAACGGCGCGCCGGGCCTGTCGATGGCTTTCGACCTGCCCACGCAGCTCGGCATGGACTCCGACGACCCGCGTGCGCTCGGCGAGGTGGGTCGCGTGGGCGTGGCCATCGACTCGGTGGACGACATGCTGCGGGTGTTCGACGGCATCCCGCTGGGCGAGGTGTCCACGAGCATGACCATCAACGCGCCGGCGGCCGTTCTGCTGCTGCTCTACCGCCTGGTGGGCGAGGCCCAGGGCGTGGCCGCCGACCAGCTGCGCGGCACGATCCAGAACGACATCCTCAAGGAGTACATCGCCCGCGGCAACTACATCTTCCCCCCGCACGCGAGCATGCGGCTCACGACCGACACCTTCGCGTACTGCGCCGCCGAGATGCCGCGGTTCAACACCATCTCCATCAGCGGGTACCACATCCGCGAGGCCGGATCCACGGCCGTGCAGGAGGTCGCGTTCACGCTGGCCGACGGCATCGCCTATGTGCAGGCGGCCGTGAACGCCGGGCTCGATGTCGACCGCTTCGCGCCGCGCCTGTCGTTCTTCTTCAACGCCCACTCGAACTTCCTCGAGGAGGTCGCCAAGTTCCGGGCGGCACGCGGGCTATGGGCGCGCATCATGCGCGAGCGGTTCGGCGCCAAGGACGACAAGTCGATGGCGCTGAGGTTCCACGCACAGACCGGCGGCAGCACCCTCACCGCCCAGCAGCCCGACAACAACGTGGTGCGGGTGGCGCTGCAGGTGCTCTCGGCCGCGCTCGGCGGCGCCCAGTCGATCCACGCCAACGGCTACGACGAGGCCCTGGCCCTTCCCACCGAGCACTCGGCCAAGCTGGCGCTGCGCACCCAGCAGGTGATCGCCGAGGAGACCGGCATCACCGACAGCTCCGACCCCCTTGCCGGCGGCTGGATGGTGGAGGCCCTCACGGCCGACATCGAGCAGCGCGCGAGCGAGCTGATCGCGCGCATCGACGAACGCGGCGGCGCCGTGGACAGCATCGAGTTCATGCGCGACGAGATCGCCGACGCCGCCTACCGCTGGCACAAGTCGATGGAGAGCGGCGATCGCAAGGTGGTGGGCATCAACGTGCAGGCCGAGCCCGACGACAGCCAGATCGACATCCTCAAGATCGACCCGGCGATCGAGCGCGCGCAGGTGTCGCGCCTTGCCGACCTGCGCGCCGAACGCGACGAGGCCGACGTGAGCGCGGCCCTCGACGCCGTACGCAGCGCCGCCCGCGGCACCGACAACCTGCTGCCGCCCATGCACCGCGCGCTGGGCGCCCGCGCCACGATCGGCGAGGTGTGCGGTGTGCTGCGCGAGGAGTTCGGCGAGTACGACCGCGTGATGGCGGCCGCCGGGTGAACACCTCCGACGCCGAGAAGTACCTCGAGCAGCTGCGCGCCGAGGCCATGAACCCATCGGGCGACGCCGCGGTGGATCGCCAGCATGCGCGCGGCAAGCTGACGGCCCGCGAGCGCATCGACCTTCTGCTCGACCCGGGCTCGTTCGTGGAGCTCGACATGTTCACGCGCCACCGCGCCACGGGCTTCGGCATCGAGGACAACCGCCCGTGGGGCGACGGGGTGATCACCGGCCACGGAACCGTGGACGGCCGCCGGGTGTTCGTGTTCAGCCAGGACTTCACGGTGTTCGGCGGCAGCCTCGGCGAGGTGTTCGCCGAGAAGATCTGCAAGGTCATGGACATGGCCGTGCGCATGGGCTGCCCGCTCATCGGGCTGAACGACTCGGGCGGCGCGCGAATACAGGAGGGCGTGGTGAGCCTGGGGGGCTACGCCGACATCTTCTACCGCAACGTGCAGGCCAGCGGGGTGATCCCCCAGATCTCCGTGATCCTGGGCCCCTGCGCCGGCGGCGCGGTGTACAGCCCGGCGATCACCGACTTCATCTTCATGGTGAAGGAGACCAGCCACATGTTCATCACGGGCCCCGACGTGATCAAGACGGTCACGGGCGAGGACGTGACCATGGAGGACCTGGGCGGAGCGCTCAGCCACGCCATGAAGTCGGGCGTGTGCCAGTTCGCCGCCGAGGACGAGGAATCGTGCCTCGACGACGTGCGCCACCTGCTCTCGTTCATCCCCCAGAACAACCTCGATGGCGCGCCGTACGACGTGCCGTCCGACGACCCCGACCGCCGCGAGCCCGAGCTGCACGCGATCGTTCCGGACAACCCCAACAAGCCCTACGACATGAAGCACGTCATCGAGCTGGTGTTCGACGACGGCGAGTTCATGGAGATCGCGCCGCTCTACGCGCAGAACCTGGTGATCGGCTTCGCACGGCTGAACGGCCACTCGGTGGGCGTGATCGGCAACCAGCCCAAGGCCCTGGCCGGGGTGCTGGACATCGACGCATCCATCAAGGGCGCGCGGTTCATCCGCTTCTGCGACGCCTTCAACATCCCGATCATCTCGTTCGTCGATGTGCCCGGGTTCCTGCCCGGCACCAGCCAGGAGTACGGCGGCATCATCCTGCACGGCGCCAAGCTGCTGTACGCCTACGCCGAGGCCACGGTGCCCAAGATCACGGTGATCACCCGCAAGGCGTACGGCGGGGCCTACGACGTGATGAACAGCAAGCACATCGGCGCCGACTTCAACGCCGCCTGGCCGTCGGCCGAGATCGCCGTGATGGGCGCGGACGGCGCGGTGAACATCATCTTCCGATCCGAGCTGAAGCGGGTGGCCGACGAGGGCGGCGACGTCGAGGCGCGTCGCGCCGAGCTCATCGCCGAGTACAAGGACCGCTTCGCCAACCCGTACCTGGCGGCCGAGCGCGGGTACGTGGACGACGTGATCCAGCCCGAGGACACCCGGCCGTGGCTGGTGCAGGCACTCGAGGCGTCGCTCACCAAGCGCGTGGACGGCCCCAAGCGCAAGCACGGGAACATCCCGCTTTGAGCGCCCTGCTCGAGGTGTCCCCCGCCCCCACGCCGGACGAGGCCGCGGCCATCGCCGCGGCGGTGCAGGCCGTGCTCAGCGCGGGTGGCGGCGCCGACGCCGATCCCCGCCCGCATGCGTACCGGTCGGCCTGGCGCCGCGCGGCCATTCGCGAGGGCGTGGGGCTGGCCCCTGATGAGATGAGGGGTCGCTGATGTTCGGCACGGTGCTGGTGGCAAACCGCGGTGAGATCGCCATCCGCGTCATGCGCACGCTGCGCGAGATGGGAATCCGCTCGGTGGCCGTGTACTCCGAGGCCGACCGCGACGCGCTGTTCGTGCAGTTCGCCGACGAGGCGCACTCGCTGGGGCCCGGCCCCGCCACCGACACATACCTGAACATCCCGAAGATCCTCGAGGTGGCCGCGGCGTCGGGAGCCGAGGCCGTGCACCCCGGCTACGGGTTCCTGGCCGAGAACGCCCCTTTCGCGCGCGCGTGCGAGGAGGCCGGCATCACGTTCATCGGCCCGCCGCCCGACGCCATCGACGCCATGGGATCGAAGACCGCCGCCCGCGCCCTCATGGACGCCGCCGGCGTGCCGATCGTGCCGGGCGTCACCGAGGGCGTGGCCGACGTGGCCGAGGCCACGGGAATCGCCGAGCAGATCGGCTACCCCATCGCGGTGAAGGCCGCGGCGGGCGGGGGCGGCAAGGGATTTCGCGTGGCGCTCACGCCCGACGACCTGGAGGGCGCCTTCGAGGGCGCGCGGCGCGAGAGCGAGAAGTTCTTCGCCGACTCCACGGTGTACCTGGAGCGCTACCTGCCCCACCCGCGCCACGTGGAGATCCAGGTGCTGGCCGACGGCCACGGCACCACGCTGTGGCTGGGCGAGCGCGACTGCTCCGTGCAGCGCCGCCACCAGAAGCTGGTGGAGGAGACCCCCAGCCCCATCGTGAGCGACGACCTGCGCCGGCGCATGGGCGAGGCATCGGTGCGCGCGGCCGAGGCCGTGGGCTACCGGTCGGCCGGCACGCTGGAGTACCTCGTCTCAGGCGAGGAGTTCTTCTTCCTCGAGATGAACACGCGAATCCAGGTGGAGCACACGGTCACCGAGATGGTCACCGGGCTCGACCTCATCCGCGAGCAGGTCCGCATCGCCGCCGGCGAGCCGGTGTCCATCACGCAGGACGAGGTGGCACCGCGCGGCCACGCCTTCGAGTGCCGCATCAACGCCGAGGACGCCCAGAGGCGGTTCCTCCCCACCCCGGGGCCCATCACCGCGTACCGCGAGCCGGCCGGGCCGGGCGTGCGCGTGGACTCGGGCGTGCAGGGCGGATCGGTGATCAGCGACATGTACGACCCCATGGTGGCCAAGCTCATCACCTGGGACGTCGACCGCGAGGCCGCGCGCAAGCGCATGCTGCGGGCGCTCGAGGAGTACGTGGTGGAGGGCGTCACCACGCTCATCCCGTTCCACATCTGGCTGCTGAACGAGCAGGAGTTCATCGACGGCGGGGCCTGCCACGACGCCCTCGAGGTGATGAGCGCCGAGGACACGCCGCTTCCGCCCCGCGACGGCTCGCCGCCGCCTGCGCCCGAGGCACCCGAGGCCGAGCCGGTGGCCGAGCGCACGATGGTGGCCGAGGTGGGCGGGCGCAGGTTCGACGTGCGGCTCTTCATTCCCGAGAAGGACCTGGCCGCCGGGGGAGCGCCCGCGCCGAAGAAGAAGCGCGAGCGCAAGGGCGGCGGACATCATGGATCGGGTGGCGGCAGCGCCACCGGCGAGGTGCACAGCCCCATGCAGGGCACCGTGCTGAGCGTGGCCGTGAAGGCCGGCCAGGAGGTGGCCGTGGGCGATGTGATCTGCATCATCGAGGCCATGAAGATGGAGAACGAGGTGACCGCCCACACGGCCGGTGCCATCACCGCGGTATCCGTGCAGGCAGGGCAGTCCGTGGCCGCCGACGAGGTCATCGCCGTAATCGGCTGACATGACCCGCGTCGTCATGTGGGCCGGTCGCCTGGGGGCGGGCCGCGCCTCTGCCGGGGCCCTCGTGGAGCCCGGCGACGCAGACCGCGAGACGGTGCGCCGGGCCGTGCTCGCGTGCGGGGTGGCCCTGGCGGCCGACCGCCTGGCTGCTGCCGACGGCCCGGGGCGCCAGGCGGTGATCCGCGCGTTCGGCGCATCGGCACCCGAGGACCTCGTCGATCTGACCGGCCGCTGCGAGATCGGCGGGCTGGCGGTGCCCCCGGGCGAGGTGTCCCCTCCCCCGGGCGCGGCCATCGCCGACCTCACGCTGCACCCCGGTGATGATCCCGACGACGCCGAGCCCACCATCTACACCGGCGACATCGACCCGGCCGAGGCGGCCGCCCTCACCGCGGCGGCGCTGGCGCGTGCTCTGCCGCGCGACCCGCTGCACCTGGCGCGCTCAGGCGTGGCGCTTCGCGCGCTGGCCCGCGAGGCCACCGTGTACCCGGAGACGCTGCGCGACATGGCGAGCGGAATCGCCGTGACGGCCCGGGACCCCGAGGACGTGCGGCTGTTCAGCGGCCCGGACGCCGCGGCCGACGATGACGACCGCCGCTGGCGCATGCCCGACGGCCGCGCCGCCGGCATCGCCCTGGGCGCGGCGATCGTGGTGGGCGCCATCGGGGTGGGCATCGCGGCGGGCCTGGATGCGGTGCTCGACCCCTCCACGGCCAACCGCACCACCGCCCTGGTGATCGGCGGCATCATCGGCGCCGCGGTGGGCGCAGGCCTGGCGCTGCGCATCATGCGCGGGCAGGGCGCCCTGCCCCGCGGCGGCCGCTAGGACCCGAACAGCGCCGCGGCGTCGCGGGCGATGTCGGGCGAGAGCAGCACCCGGGCCTCGGCCGAGTCGAACGGCCGGCCCGGCCACTCCACCCGAACCCGGCCCTCCTCCTCGAGCACCCCGAGGGCCGACATCAGCGCGAGCAGGCCCTCGTTGCCGTCGAACCCCAGGTCGGCTGCAGCCGTGGGCACCGAGAGCATCACGTCGCCATCAACGGCCATGCCCTCGTCGAGCCACTGCAGCACCAGCAGCATCTCGAGCCTCTGCGCGTTGGCCCTGTCAGCCGACATGGGCGCGAGGGTAGACGCCCGCCCGGACCCATCACATGGGTAGAGTCCCGCACCGGCCCGCCCCCGATGCGGGCCGTTCACTGACAGCAAACCAAGGGACGCGGGTGGATCTCTTCGAGTACCAGGGCAAGCAGCTGTTCGCCAAGTACGGCCTCGCCGTGCCGTCGGGCGAGGTTGCCGACACGCCCGAGCAGGCGAAGGCCGCCGCCGAGGCAATCGGCGGAACGGTGGTGGTGAAGGCGCAGGTGCAGGTGGGTGGCCGCGGCAAGGCCGGCGGCATCAAGCTCGCCAAGGACCCCGACGAGGCCTACGCCGAGGCAGACAACATCCTCGGCATGGACATCAAGGGCCACGTGGTGAAGCGCCTGTGGATCGAGGCCGCCTCGGACATCAAGAAGGAGTACTACGCCTCGGTCACGTTCGACCGCTCGGCGAAGAAGCCCCTCGTGATGCTCTCGGCCATGGGCGGCATGGACATCGAGGCCGTGGCCGAGGAGCACCCCGAGGCGCTCGCGCGCCTGCACGTGGACCCGCTCATCGGATTCCAGCCCCACCACGGGCGCTGGCTCATCTACCACGCCAACATCGACGAGCCCGCGCAGAAGGGCGTGCTCGACGCCCTCACCAAGGCGTACGAGGCCTTCATCGGCCTCGAGGCCACGCTCATCGAGATCAACCCGCTCATCTGGACCGCGGACGACCGCGTGGTGGCCCTCGACGCCAAGGTGTCGATCGACAACAACGCGCTCTACCGCCACCCCGACCTGGAGGCGCTCAAGGAGAGCGTCACCGACGACGAGCAGGAGCGCATGGCGCACGAGCGCGGGGTCACCTACGTGAAGCTCGACGGCGACGTGGGGATCATGGGCAACGGCGCTGGAATCGTGATGAGCAGCCTCGACGTGGTCGCCCTTGCCGGCGGCACGCCGGCGAACTTCCTCGACGCCGGCGGCGGGTCGAACGCGGAGGCCGTGGCCACCGCGCTCGAGGTGCTGCTGAGCGACCCCAAGGTGAAGTCGCTGATGATCAACATCTTCGGCGGCATCACCCGCTGCGACGAGGTGGCCGAAGGCCTCCTCACGGCGCTCGACAAGCTGGGGGCCACGCTCCCCATCGTCGTGCGCCTTGACGGGACCGCCGCGGAGGCCGGACGCGCCATCATCGCCGAGCGCGCACCCGCCAACGTGGTGGTCGAGCCCACGATGCTCTCGGCCGCGAAGCGGGCCGTGGAGCTCGCGAAGGAGGCCTCGTGAGCATCCTGGTCGACGAGAACACCAAGCTGGTGGTGCAGGGCGTCACCGGCCGTGAGGGCCAGTTCCATACCCTGCGCAACAAGGCGTACGGCACCAACGTGGTGGCGGGCGTCACGCCGGGCAAGGCCGGGCAGGACGTCGACGGCATCCCGGTGTTCAACACCGTGCGCGACGCCGTGGAGGCCACCGGGGCCAACACCTCGATGATCTTCGTGCCGCCGCGGTTCGCCACCGACGCCATCTACGAGTCGCTGGACGCCGGCATCGACCTCACCATCGCCATCACCGAGGGCATCCCCGCCCACGACATGATGCGGGTGTACACGCACCTTCAGCGCAGCGACCAGCGCCTGCTGGGCCCCAACTGCCCGGGCGCCATCAGCCCCGGCAAGGCAACCGTGGGCATCATGCCCACCGACGTCTTCACGCCGGGCCGGGCGGGGATCATCAGCCGCTCGGGCACGCTCACGTACCAGATCTCCAAGGAGATCGGCGACATGGGAATCGGCCAGAGCACCGTGGTGGGAATCGGCGGCGACCCCATCGTGGGCTCGTCGTTCATCGACGTGCTGACGATGTTCGAGGCCGACCCCGACACCGACCTCGTGGTGATGGTGGGCGAGATCGGCGGCGACGAGGAGGAGCGGGCCGGCGAGTTCATCGCGGCCAACATGAAGACCCCGGTGGTGGGCTACATCGCGGGCTTCCAGGCGCCTCCCGGCAAGCAGATGGGCCACGCCGGCGCCATCATCACCGGGTCGTCCGGCACCGCCCAGGGCAAGAAGGACGCCCTCGAGGCGCTCGGCGTGCGGGTGGGCACCAACCCCACCGAGGTGGCCGAGATCGTGGCCGACACGCTCAAGTAGCACCACCCCGGCGCACCACCCGGTTGCTCAGGAGGCGATCTCCACGAGCAGCCGGGCGGTGCCCGCGGGATCCTCCAGCATGAGGTCGTGGCTGGTAGCGATGCGGTGCATGCGCCAGCCGTCACCCCGGGCGCGCTCCACGGTGCCCGCCAGGCTCGCGAGCGGCGGCGCGGTGTGCTCCACGTAGTCGCGCGGCAGGGCGTCCAGCATCGCGCGGTCGTACGCCACGCGGTCGTCCACGCACCGGGCGGGGAAGTCGGTGAGGCGCGGGCCGACCACGGGTCGCAGGTGCGCGGGCACCGACCACTGGTCCATGAAGGCGGGTGAGGCGGGCACGCGCCACCCCTGCCCCTGCTCGGCCACCACGCGCCGGTAGCGCTCCACCACCTCGGGGGGCTCCACGTCTGCCAACGACTCCCCGGGGTGCACGAGGAACGCCCCGGCGGCCACCACGCGGCCCACGCGCCCCTCGGCCTGCTGCACCACCGGGCCGGCCAGCACGCCCGCATAGGAGTGCAGCACCAGCACGGCGTCGTGGACGTCCTCCATGCGCAGCGTGGCCACCACGTCGTGCACGTGGGTGTCGAGCCCCACGTCCGGCGACAGCAGGTGCGCGCGGTCGCCCATGCCGGTGAGCGTGGGGGCGTGGACCTCATGCCCCGCCTGGCGCAGCAGGGCCTCGACGGGCCTCCAGCACCAGCCCCCGTGCATCGCGCCGTGGATCAGGACGAATGTCGCCACGCAGGTGAGGCTACCGGTGGGGCGCATGTCTAGACTGCCGCGCCGTGGCCGACGTCATCTCATTCGCCCGGGGCGCCCCGGCTCCCGAGGCGCTCGATGGTGGCCTCATCGCCCGCTGCTCGACCGCCGCGCTGGGTGCCGACCCCACGGTGATCCTCTCGTACGGCACCGGTGGCGGGTACCCGCCGCTTCGCGAGTGGCTGGCGCAGCACCACGGCACCACCGCCGACAGGGTGATCATCACCAATGGGTCGCTCGAGGGCTACGTGTTCCTGCTCGAGACCTTCCTCGCGCCCGGCGACCTGATCGGGCTCGAGGCGCCCACGTACGACCGCGCCCTGCTGCAGGCACAGATGCATGGCATGGAGATCCTGGAGATCCCCATGGAGGACGACGGCATGGACGTGCAAGCGCTGGCCGCCGCGTGCGAGGCCGGCCGCGTGCCGAAGCTCGTGTACACCATCCCGAACTTCCACAACCCTGCCGGCACCACGATCTCGCTCGACAAGCGCCGGGCGCTGGTGGCCCTGGCCGAGAAGCACGGGTTCTGGATCCTCGAGGACGACCCCTACGGCCGTCTGAGGTTCGAGGGCGAGGCGCTTCCGAGCATCTACGACCTGGGCGGCCCGGAGAAGGTGATGTTCTCGTCGTCGTTCTCGAAGACGCTCGCCCCCGGCCTGCGCGTGGGCTACCTCATCGCCCCGCCCGACCTGGTGAAGACCCTCACCACCCGTGCCAACCAGACCTACATCTCGCCCGCGCACCTTCCCGAGGCCGCGGTGTTCACGGTGTGCGACGACGGCCTGCTCGATCCCAACATCGCACGGGTCACCGAGCTCATGCGCGTGCGCCGCGACGCCATGGCCGCCGGCCTGCACCTCATGCCCGATGGCACGCGGTGTACCCCGCCCGAGGGCGGGTTCTTCATGTGGCTGGAGCTTCCCGAGGGAATGTCCGCCGATGCCCTGCTGCCGGTGGCGCAGGAGGCCGGGGTCATCTACGTGGCCGGATCCGCCTGCTTCACCGGGGGCCACCACAACACGCTGCGACTGGCCTACTCGGGCGTGTCGCCCGAGGAGATCACCGTGGGCATGGAACGCCTGGGCGCGGTTTTCGCCGGCGCCCCGGCCCGCTAGCGCCGGGCCACCGACACCATCATCCGGAAGGGCAGGTCGCGCCGTTCGGCCTGGTTGGTGGTGAGCACGATCGTGGTGCCGGTGCCCGCCACGCCGAACATCACCGTGCCGCTCGCGCCCGAGTGGCCGATGAAGTCGGGGGCCCCGAAGGGCGCCATCACGCGCGGCAACCGGAACAGCATGATGCCGGTGCCGTAGCGCAGGGGACGGAAGATGCGCCGCCACTCCGCGGTGATCTCGCCGATCACCGCCCAGTCGAAGAGCTCGCCCGCGAGGAAGCCACGCAGGAACCGCTGGGAGTCGCGCAGCGTGCTGACCACGCCGCCGTCGGCGCCCACCGATGACATCGCCAGCGGGATGGCGGGAACCATTTCGCCCACCCGGAAGCGCGCCACCTGGTCGTAGCGGCCGCGCGAGGAGGCGTCCATGCACCAGGTGTCGCCGAGCCCCAGCGGATCGCAGGCGTGGGCCTGCACCGCGGCGGCGAACGACATGCCCGTGACCCGCTCGATGATGGCGCCGAGCAGCTGGTAGTTGGTGTCCGAGTAGAGGGCGCGCCCCGGCGTGCCCGGCGCGAAGGGCGCGGGCATCTCGCGCGTCCACTCGATGACGTCGTCCAGGTCCCAGGCGAAGTCCTCGGCCAGCACCTGCAGGAAGGTGTTGGTGCCGTCGGGGCGCCGGCCCTCGAAGTAGTCGGGGATGCCCGAGGTGTGCGCGAGCAGCTGGCGCACGGTGACCTGCGGGGTGTGGTCCACGCCGTCCACCATGCACAGGCCCCCCACGCCCGTGCCCGGCAGGTAGTCGGCGAACGGGGCGTCCCAGTCGAGGTCGCCGGACGCCCGCAGGCGGGCGGCGATCGCCGTGACGTACAGCTTGGTGGCAGACGCGATGAAGAACGGTCGGTTGGGGCTGCCGTGCGCGATCGCCGGGGCGTCGTCGTCGGTGACCACCGACGCCAGGAACTCCCCGCACCAGCGCGATCCGGCGGCCTTGGCCATGGCCGCGCTGATGCGCTCCGCCCGTGCCGCGTCCATGGGGATCACGCTACCCCATTTCGCTGATGAGCAGGCACTTCGCCTGATGCACCGCACCGGTGCTACGTTGGAAAGGGTGACTCCCCGGTCCCTCATCGCCGGTGGCCTGGCCCTCGTGCTGGCCGCCTCGGTGGCCCAGGCGGCCCCGCTCACGCGCAACGACGCCTTCTCGCTGGCCGTGAAGGGCAAGACGGCACAGCAGATCGTGGCGCAGGCGTTCCCCGGCAGCCAGATGAAGCAGGTGCCGCAGCAGACCGTGCGCATCCTCGTGGCCGACCAGGCCAAGCAGGTGGTGATGCAGGGCAAGACCGTGCTGCGCCTGGTGGACGAAGGGCGTCGGGGCGGGAAGGGCCGCCCGGTGGAGGTGGGCCACCGCATCCTCGTGAAGCGCTTCGGCACGACCGGCTTCGCCGTGACCGACCTCGACGTCCCGGGCTCGAAGTCGCTCAAGTTCATCGGCCCCGTGCGGCTCGACAGCGGGTCGGCCGAGACGGGCATCCGGATGTCCGACCCGCTCGAGCTGCGCTACCGCGGCAGCCTGCGGGTGGTGCCGAGCAGCGGCCGCACGATGGCGGTGATCAACCAGACCAGCAGCGAGAACTACATCAAGGGCGTGCTGCCGGGCGACATGCCGCCCGAATGGGGCGACACCGGCAACGAGGCCCTGGTGGCCGGCGCCGTGGCCGCGCGCTCGCGCGCCCTTCACCTGAAGTCCACGGTGTCCGGCACGTTCAACGCCACGTCCGACGACCCGCTCTACCTCGGCATCGATGGCGAGCGACCGCAGACCAACGCGGCAATCGACCAGAGCAAGGGATGGGCGCTCATGCTGGCCGGGCGGCCGCTCGAGGCCGAGTTCCCCGTGGTGCCGGGCGACGTGGTGGTGTTCCAGCCCGAGGCCGGCAAGCCCAGCCAGGTGGCATTCGCCAAGAACACCGTGGTGCCGGGGTCGAAGCCCGGCCTCGGCGGCCAGGCCGTGCAGATGGCCATGTCGTACCAGGGCACGCCCTACTCCTGGGGCGGGTCGAAGCCCGGCGGCTTCGACTGCTCGGGGCTCGTCTACTGGGTGTACGGCCAGCTCGGCATGAAGCTCCCGCGCGTGGCCGAGGACCAGGCCACGGTGGGCGCGTACGTGCCGTTCGCGCAGCTCAAGCCGGGCGACGCGGTGTTCTTCGCCGACTCCTCGGGGTACATCGGGCACATGGGCCTGTACATCGGCGGCGGGCAGATGGTGCACGCCCCGCAGACCGGTGACGTGGTGAAGGTCACCGACATCGCGTCGGGCCGGTACTTCGATCGCTTCGCCGGGGGTCGGCGCTACTCCCCGTAGAGGGCCGAATGTCCCGGCGGTAGGGACATTCAAGAGCCCCATGCTGCGGTAGCCTTCGCGGCAGCAGGAACCCTCTCAAGCAATCGGAGGTCAGGGAAAGTGCGCGAACACGACGTCGTCGTCGTCGGCGCGGGTCTTGCGGGCATGCGCGCGGCGATCGCCGCGCACGAGGCGGGCGTTGACGTCGCCCTCGTGACCAAGCTGCATCCGGTCCGCAGTCACTCCGGCGCCGCCCAGGGCGGAATCAACGCGGCCCTCGGCAACGAGACCGAGGACAACACCGACAACCACACGTTCGACACGGTGAAGGGCGCCGACTACATCGGCGACCAGGACGCCATCGAGATCCTGTGCGAGCGGGCCCCGCTCGAGGTGTACCAACTGGAGCACTGGGGGGCTGTGTTCAGCCGCCAGGAGGACTCCGGCAAGATCGCCCAGCGCCCCTTCGGCGGCGCCGGGTTCCCGCGCACCTGCTACGCGGCCGACCTGACCGGCCTGGTCATCCTGCACACGCTCTACACCGTGTGCGTGAAGTACAACATCCCGACCTACGAGGAGTGGTTCGTCACCGACCTCGTCACGGACGACAACGGGAACGCCGTGGGCGTGGTGGCCTACGACATGATCCACGGGAAGATCGAGACCATCGGTGCCAAGGCCGTGGTCATGGCCACCGGTGGCGCGGGCCGCGTGTACCGCCCGTCGACGAACGCGCACGCGTCGACCGGCGATGCCATGAGCCTGGCCCTGCGCAAGGGCGTCCCCCTCAAGGACATGGAGTTCATGCAGTTCCACCCCACCACGCTCGCCGCAAACGGCGTGCTCGTGACGGAGGGTGCCCGCGGAGAGGGCGGGTACCTCCTGAACAAGGACGGGGATCGCTTCATGAGCAAGTACGCCCCCAACAAGCTCGAGCTTGCGTCGCGTGACGTCGTCTCGCGCGCGGAGGCCACGGAGATCCAGGAGGGTCGCGGCATCGACGGCTGCGTGCTGCTCGACCTGCGCCACCTGGGTCGCGACCGCATCATGGAGCGCCTGCCGCAGATCCGCGAGCTGGCCATCGCCTTCGCCGGCACCGACCCGATCGAGGAGCCCATCCCGATCCGGCCGGGCGCGCACTACCACATGGGTGGCGTGCACGTGGACAACTGGGGAGCCGCCCCGCACATGCCGGGTCTCTTCGCGGCCGGCGAGTGCTCCTGCGTGTCGGTGCACGGCGCCAACCGCCTGGGCGGCAACTCGCTGCTCGAGGCCGTGGTGTTCGGAGCCCGCGCGGGCGAGGCCTCGGCCGCGTACGCGCAGGAGGCTCCCACGCCGAACGTTCCCAGCAACGCGGCCGACGAGACGCAGGCCCGCATCGAGGAGCTGCTGCTCCGCGAGAACGGCCCGCGCCAGGGCGAGATCCGCGACGAGCTCGCCGCCGTGATGCAGGAGAAGGTCGGCGTGTTCCGCGAGGACGCCACCCTGCGCGAGGCCAAGGCGACGGTGGACGAGCTCAAGGCGAAGTTCCAGGGCGTGACGGTGGACGACAAGGGCAAGACCTTCAACACCGACCTCATCCACACCATCGAGACGGGCTACCTGCTCGACCTCGCCGACTGCATGGTGACCGGCGCGATCGCCCGCCACGAGAGCCGGGGCGCGCACTCGCGCACGGACTTCCCGGACCGCGACGACGAGAACTGGATGAAGCACACGCTGGCGTACCTGGACGACGGCGAGGTCCGCCTCGACTACTCGCCCGTGACCATGACCAAGTACGAGCCCCAGGTGAGGTCCTACTGATGGCCAGCACGACGTTCCGCGTCTTCCGCTACCAGCCTGACTCGGGCGACCTCGAGTCGTACCACCAGGACTTCAGCCTCGACCACGAGGAGAAGACCACGGTGCTCGACGCCCTGCTGCGCATCCAGAACGAGCAGGACGGCACGCTGGCCGTTCGTTACTCGTGCCGCTCGGCCATCTGCGGCTCGTGCGCCTGCAAGGTGAATGGCAAGACCGTGCTCGCCTGCATGACGCAGGTGGAGGAAGCCAAGGCCGAGAGCGGGTCGAGCACCCTGCAGGTGGACCCCATCGGCAACTTCGCGCCCATCAAGGACCTGGTCGTCGACATGACCTCGTTCTGGGAGAAGTTCAAGGCCGTCAAGCCGTACCTGATCCCCGACGGCCCCGCTCCCCAGAAGGAGCGCCTGGTGCCGAAGGCCGCGATGGAGAAGGTGGCCAAGGAGAGCGCCTGCATCCTGTGCGCCGCCTGCTACTCGGAGTGCAACTCGCTGGCCGCCGACCCGGAGTTCGTGGGCCCGGCCGCCTTCGCGTGGGGCTACCGGTTCGCCGCCGACGAGCGCGACGCGCAGCGCAAGAACCGCGCCAAGCTCTACTCGGGCCAGCACGGCATCTGGGACTGCACCCGCTGCATGTTCTGCAACGAGCGCTGCCCCAAGGGAGTGGACCCGCGTGACGCCATCGAGAAGCTCGGCGCCATCGCGTTCCAGGAGAAGGTCACCAAGGACAAGGGCGCCCGCCACGCCAAGGCGTTCCTCATCTCCATGAGGACCGGCGGCAAGCTCAACGAGCAGCTCGTGGGTGGCTATACCGACCCCGTGGGCGGCGCCTTCAACGCCCCGCTCGCGCTGCGCATGCTGCAGAAGGGCAAGCTGCCCGCGTCGCCGCTCACCCACCGGGTGAAGAACCGCGACCAGGTCACGAAGCTCATCAAGAACGTGAAGGAGACCATCTAGTGCCGCGTCAGTTCGCCTACTACCCGGGCTGCGTCGCCGAGTTCAGCTCGAAGGAGCTCAACGCGACCACCAAGGCCCTGGCGCCGCTGCTGGACATCGAGCTGCTGCCCATGCCGCAGGCCACGTGCTGCGGCGCCGGCGACATCGCCGAGGCCAAGCCCAACCTGTACCTCACGCTCAACGTGCGCATCCTCTCGGAGGCCGAGGAGATGGGCGCGGACATCCTCACCATCTGCAACGTGTGCACGCTCAACCTGCGTCGCGCGAACAAGATGGTGAAGGAGGACCCGCGCCTTCTGGAGCAGGTGAACGGCGAGTTGGTGAACGCCGGCGCGCGCCCGTACCAGGGCACCATCGACGTGACGCACCTGCTCTGGTACCTGGCCACCGAGGAGGGCCTCTCGCTGCTCGAGCAACGCGGCCCGAAGGGCCTCAACGGCCTGCGCGTGGCCCCGTACTACGGCTGCCAGCTGCTGCGGCCGTCGTCGGTGATGGGCTTCGAGGACCCGGACCGCCCGCAGTCGCTGGAGCGCCTCATCACCGCGCTCGGCGGCGAGGTGGCCGACTACGACGGCAAGACCCGCTGCTGCGGCTTCCCGATCATCCTCGCCCGCGAGGAGGTCGCCCTGCGCGAGAGCCACGTGGCGCTCGCGGGTGCCCGCGACGCCGGTGCGCAGGCCATGGTCACGCCGTGCCCGCTGTGCCACCTGGCCATGGACGCCTACCAGCGCAAGACCGAGCAGCTGATGGGCGAGGAGTACGCCATGCCGGTGCTGCACCTGCCGCAGCTCATCGGCCTTGCCCTTGGGCTGCCCACGCAGACCATGGAGTTCAAGCGCCACTTCACGTCGGTGGACGAGGTGCTGGAGACCGTCGGCGCGTGATCCCGGGCAGGTACGGTGACTGTCACCGAATGGTGACTGTCACCGGGGTTGACCTGAACGGCCCGGGCATTCCGCCCGGGCCGTTTCCGTTTTCGCAGGCGCTACGGTTTGCGCGTGCGCCCCATCCCGCTCACCCGCGCGTCCGTGCGCGATCTCCCTGCCTGCTGCACCGACTGCGTGTTCTGGCAGACGCTGCGCGGCGGCAGCGATGAGTCGGAGCGTGACCGCTGGGCGCATCGCACCGAGCGCGCCTTCGGGCCCTGGGGGCGCATGCTGAGCGACGGCGACGCCGTGATCGGCGTGCTGCAGTACGGGCCCGCCGCGGCGTTCCCCCGGGCGCAGGTGCTGCCGGCCGGGCCACCGGGCCGCGACAGCGTGCTGATCACCTGCGCCTACGTGCAGGGGTCCGACCCGGCGGGGTCGATCGAGCGCCTGGTGCTCGAGGCCCTCGCCGACATCAAGGGCCGCGGCATGGCGGCCATCGAGGCATTCGCAATGCGCTACCCCGACGAGGTGGATGCCGAGGAGCGAGCGGCCCTGGGCCACACGCTGTTCGACCTCGACATGCTCGAGCGGCTGGGGTTCCGTGCGGTGCGCAGCCGCGGGCAGGTGAGCCTGATGCGCATGGAGCTCGGCGGGCTCGTGCCCGGCCTCGCCGAGCGGGCCCGGGCCGCCATCGGCGACCTGCGGCCGGCGCCCGGCGGCGCACCCCTGCCGGCGTGATCCGCCGCGCGGCCGCCCTGGTCGCCGCCATCGTGGCCGTGCTCGTGGTGGCCGCGCCCGCGCTCGCCGACCCCGCGGTGGACGCCCTGCAGCAGGGATCGGCCTACGTGAGCGCCGCAGTTGGCGGCACGGGCACGGCCGACGCACAGGCCCGCCTGCAGGCCGTGGCCGATGACCTCGATCGCGCGGGACGCCCCGTGCGCATCGCCGTGGTCACCGGCCCGGTCGGCGCGGCGTCGATGCGCGACTACGCCGCTGCCCTGCGCAAGCGCCTGGCATTTGAGGGCCTCGTGGTGGCCGTGGCGCCCGACCGGCCCACCGGCGTGGCCGGCCCGCGGGCGCAGGCGGCCATGACCCGCGACCTGCGGGCCGCGAAGGTGGGCGCCATCGCCGACCCCATCCAGCGCGCCGATGCCGCTGCGCGCGCCGCCGCGGGGCCGCCGCTGGCGCCGTCCACCGGCGACTCCACGCGGGCGCTGCTCGGCCTGCTCGGCATCGCACTCATCGGCGGCGTGTGGGCCGCCGCATTTGGAATTCGCCGCAACCGGCGCGTGCGCCGCGAGCAGATGGTGGACCGCACGGCGCTTGCCCGGGTGAGGCTGGACGCCATCGGCGCGCGACTCGACGTGCTCGCGGTGCTGCCCGAGCACCACGCCCGGGCCGACGACCGCCTTGATGCGGCCACCCGCGTGGCTCGGCGCGCGCAGGCCGAGCTCGACCAGGCCACCAACCCCGATGAGGTTCCCGGTGCCGAGGATCTGGTGACCGAGGCCTTTGCCCTGCTGCGCGACGCCGAGCGCGAGGCGGGCATCCCCTCCCCCGACGACTACTTCGAGGGCCTCTGCCGCTGCGATCCCGCCCACGGCGCGTCGAGCACCGAGGCCCCCATGCGCCCCGATGGCATCACCCGCCCCTCATGCGCCGCCTGCCGCGACAAGGCGTCGGAGGGCCACCCCCAGGCACGCCGCATGGTGCCGACCCCCGAGGGCCCGGTCCCCTTCGACGAATTGACCTAGAGCCACCCGTTGGTGACGAGGCTCTCGGCGATCTGCACGGCGTTGCTGGCCGCGCCCTTGCGCAGGTTGTCGGCCACGATCCACATGGCGAGGCCGGTGGGGTGCGAGGCGTCCTTGCGGATGCGCCCGATGAATACCTCGTCACGGCCCTCGGCGTCGCGGGCCAGCGGGTAGGTGTTGCTGGCGGGCTCGTCGAGCACCACGGCGCCCGGGGCCAGCATGAGGATCTCCCGGGCCGCATCGGCGGTGATGGGCTCGGTGGTCTCGATGTGCACGGCCTCGGAGTGCGACCTGATCACCGGCACGCGCACGCAGGTGGCCGACACCGCCAGCTCGGGCAGGTGCAGCATCTTGCGGGTCTCGTTACCGACCTTGACCTCTTCGCCCGTGTAGCCGCTGTCGTCGAACACGTCGATGTGCGGCAGCACGTTGAAGGCGATGGGGTGCGGATACACCTGGGGCGCGGGCTCGTCGCCGGCCAGGTTGCCGGCCGTCTGGGCGCGCAGCTCCTCGATGGCCGCCACGCCGGTGCCGCTCACTGACTGGTACGACGACACGATCACCCGCTCGAGCCCCACGGCGTCGGCGATGGGCTTCAGCGCCACCACCAGCGGCGCGGCCACGCAGTTGGGGTTGGCGATGATGCCCTGGTGGCCCTCGATGTCGGCCTCGTTGACCTCGGGCACCACCAGCGGCACGGCCGGGTCCATGCGGAACGCCGATGAGTTGTCGATGACCACCGCGCCGGCCTCCACGGCTGCGGGCGCGAAGTCGCGCGCGCGCTGGCCGCCGGCCGAGAACAGGGCGATCTGGATGCCCTCGAACGACTGCTCGGTGAGCTCCTGCACCTCGAATGGCTTGCCGAGGTACTCCACCACGGTGCCCGCGCTGCGCGCCGACGCCAGCGGCCTGAGCTCGGTGACGGGGAAGCCCCGCTCCTCGAGCACGCGGATCATGGTGGATCCGACGGCGCCGGTGGCGCCGACGACGGCCACGTTAAACACTGCGGCGCTCCGCCTCGCTGGCCAGGTCAAAGGCCTCGTGCAGCGCGCGCACGGCGCGGTCGACCTCGCCGCGGGCGATCACCACGGTGATGCGGATGGTGGAGGTGTCGATCATCTGGATGTTGATGCCCTCAGCCGCGAGCGTGCGGAACATGAGCGCCGCGATGCCGGGGTTCGACCGCATGCCCTCGCCGATGAGCGACACCTTGCCGATCTGGTCGTCCGAGATCGTCTCGCGGTGCGGCAGGGTGTCACCCATGCCCTCGATCACCTCGAGCGCCTTGCGCAGGTCGGGGAGCGGCACGGTGAACGACAGGTCGGCGCGGCCGTCCACGCCGACGTTCTGGATGATGGTGTCCACGTTGATGTGCGCATCGGCGAGCGCCGTGAACACCCTGGCCGCCACGCCGGGCTGGTCCTCCACGCCGAGCAGGGCCACCTTGGCCTCGTCGCTCTTTTGCGCGATGCCCGACACGAACGCCCTCTCCATCATGGGAGTCTCCTTGGTGATCCAGGTCCCCTCATCGGGGGCGAATGATGACCGCACGTGCAGCGGAACGTCGTGAAGGCGCGCGACCTCCACCGACCGCAGCGCAAGCACCTTCGAGCCCGAGGCGGCCATCTCGAGCATCTCCTCGTGGCTGATGAGCGGCAGCTTGGCCGCGCCCGGCTCGATGCGCGGGTCGGCCGTGAACACGCCCGTCACATCGGTGTAGATCTCGCATACCTGGGCGTCGAGCGCGGCCGCCAGGGCCACGGCCGTGGTGTCGCTGCCCCCTCGGCCCAGGGTGGTGACGTTGCGGTCGGTGGACATTCCCTGGAACCCCGCCACCAGCACCACGTGCCCCTGCCCGAGTTGCTCGAGCAGCCGGTCGGGCTTGATCTCGATGATCTTGGCCTTGGTGTGGGCGGTGTCGGTGAGGATCCCCGCCTGCGATCCGGTGAACGATGCGGCGTCGTGCCCCAGGTCGTGCAACGCCATGGCCATGAGCGCGCATGACACCCGCTCGCCGGTGGACAGCAGCATGTCCATCTCGCGCGGGGCCGGGGCCTGGGAGATGTCGTCGGCCAGCGACACGAGCCCATCGGTGGCCTTGCCCATCGCCGAGAGCACGGCCACGATGTCGTCGCCCTGCTCACGCGCGGCGGCGATGCGGCGCGCGACATTCCTGATCTTCTCGGCGTCGGCGACGGACGAGCCGCCGAACTTCATGACCCTGATGGCGATGGGAACCTCCTCGGGGCGGGCCAGCGGGCGATTGTAGTCGCCGCGGCCTGCCGTACACTCACCGCATGGGACTCGGCGATCGCGTACGCGAGAAGCGCGCAGACGGCAGGCGCTTTCGCATCATCGGGCTGGGAATGCTCATCGGCCTCGCCTGGGGCACGATCATGTGGGCCATCACCGGCGCGCAGGGCGGCGCCACCGTGTGGTTCTACCTGGCCCTCACCATGGCCATGATCGGCGGCGGCGTGGCGGCGATATTCGGCGCGATGAACGCCCGCAAGAGGGGCGAGCGCATCAGCCCGCGCGTCATGCCGAAGGACTCCGACGAGAAGAAGGCCGAGGCGAAGGCCGCAAAGGCCGAACGTCGCGCGCAGGCAAAGGCAGAGGCCGATGCGCGCAAGCAGTCCGGCTGAAGTATCCTCACCCCGTGACCGTGCTAGGCGGGGAGCTAGCGGTGCCCTGTATCCGCAATCCGCTACAGCGGGGCTGAATCCCCGCCCGAGGGTCCTTCTCGGAGGCATGGGCTCGGATGACGAAGCATTGAAGGCGAGGTCCCATTCGGTGGGCGACCGTGAACCAGGTCAGGTCCGGAAGGAAGCAGCCTTAAGCGGAACCGCCCACGCGCAGTGGGGCTCCCTCGCCGGAGCCAAGTCCCCGAGCACCACCTCCCGGCAGGTATTCGACGGCGGGTGCACGGTCACACCTCATCCCACGTGACAGACCCAGGACAGAGCCTCTACAACCGCTACCGGCCCCGCCGATTCGAGGATCTCGTCGGCCAGGAGCACGTGGCGCGCACCCTGGGCAACGCGCTCGAGCGCGGCACGATCGCCCATGGGTTCCTGTTCGCGGGCCCGCGCGGCACCGGCAAGACCACCACGGCGCGCATCCTGGCCCGGTGCCTCAACTGCCAGGCATTCCCGGCCCCCACCGCCACGCCGTGCGGCGAGTGCGACTCGTGCCTGCGCATCGGGCGCGACGACTGGCTTGACGTGGTGGAGGTGGATGCCGCGTCGAGCGCGCGGCGCATCGACGAGATGCGCGAGTGGCTCGAGAGCGTGCGGTATGCCCCGGTGGCCTCGCGCTACCGCGTGACCATCATGGACGAGGCGCACCAGATCGAGAAGGCCGCGGCGAGCTCGCTGCTGAAGACCCTCGAGGAGCCGCCCCCGCAGTTGGTGGTGATCCTCTGCACCACGCACCCCTGGGACATCCTCCCCACCATCCGCTCACGCCTGCAGACCTACACGCTGCGCAAGCCCGGCGTGGCCAACCTCATGACCGTGCTCGAGCGCGTGGCGCAGTCGGAGGGCATCGAGGCCAGCCCCCAGGCGCTCGACCTGGTGGCGCGCGCGGCCGACGGCTCGTACCGCGACGCCCTGGGGCTGCTCGACCAGATCGCCACCTTCGGCGACGGCACGGTGAACGTGGCCGACGCCCTCGACCTGCTGGGCGTGGTGGGGCGCGAGACGCTGTTCGACCTCGTCGACCTGATGGCGCAGGGCGATGCCGCCGGCGCCTTCGAGGTGCTCGAGGCCACGCTCGACGGCGGCGCCGACCCGGAGCAGCTCATGCGCGGGCTCATCACCCACCTGCGCTACGCCTGCCTGCTGCAGCAGGGCGCGCAGGCACGCGAGGAGTGGGCGCTGGCCCCAGAGGAGCTCGACCGCCTGCACGCGCAGGCCAACCAGCTGAGCCCCACGCAGGTGGTGCGGGCCATCGACCTGATCGGCGACGCCCAGGTGCGCATCCGCCACGGGCAGGCCGACCCGCGTATCCAGCTCGAGTTGGTGGCCGCGAAGCTCTCGCGCCCCTACCTCGACGCCGGCATCGAGGGCGTGGCCACCCGCGTGGAGCGCCTGGAGATGGGCGCGCCCTCCGCCCCGCCGCCTGCCGCGGCGCCCGCACCTGCACGGCCGGCGGCAGCAGCCGCACCTACGGAGCAGCCGGCAGACATCGCGGCGGAGGCTGCGCCAGCGGAGTCACCTGAGCAGGCCACCAGCGCTCCCGCGTCCGGACCGGACTCGGAGGCCGGACAGGCCGCGCCGCCTCCGCCGGCGCCGCCTCAGCCGGCCAGCGAGGCGATCCCCGCCGATCGCGAGCACATCGGACGCGCCTGGCCGCGGATACTGGGAATCCTCGAGCAGCGCTCCCCGCACCTGCACGCGTTCCTGCAGGGGTCCGAGGTGGCCGACGTGGCCGATCAGGTGGTGATCGTGGCCGTGAGCGGCAGCGTGGCCGTGGCGATGCTGTCGCGACCCGAGGAGCGCAACGGGATGGCCGCGGTGATCCGCGACATCTCGGGCCAGGACCTGACGGTGGAGTTCAAGGAGCTCCCCCAGGCAGCGGCCGCGGCCCCGGCGGGTGCGGGTGCCACCGGTGAAGATGCCGACGACGACGGTCCCGTGGACCACGAGAAGATCATCGAGGAGATCCGTGCGGCGTTCGACGCCGAGGTGATCGACACCGAGAACAGGGAGTAGCCAACCGTGGCGATGAACCAGCAGAAGCTCATGAAGCAGATGCAGAAGATGCAGGAGGACATGGCGCGCGTGCAGGACGAGCTCACGCGCGAGACCGTGTCGGCATCGGCGGGCGGTGGCGCCGTGACGGCCACCGTCACCGGCGCGCTCGAGGTGGTGAGCATCGAGATCAGCCCCGATGCCGTCGACCCCGAGGACGTCGAGATGCTGCAGGACGTCATCGTGGCGGCCACGAACGAGGCCCTCCGCGCGGCGCAGGAGCTCGCCAACCAGCGCCTGGGCGCGGTGACCGGTGGCCTCTCCGGGCTGGGACTCCCGGGCTTCTAGGCCGCCAGGCGCCGAATGTCGTCGATCCTCACACCGTCGGTGGACGCCCTGGTGGCCGAGCTCGCGCGCCTGCCGGGCATCGGGCCGCGCAGCGCCCAGCGGCTGGCGTTCCACCTGCTGAAGGCGCCTCCGGAGCGCCCGCAGGCGCTGGCCGAGGCCATCATGGCCGTGGTGGAGCGCGTGGGGCCGTGCACCGAGTGCTTCTCGTTCGCCGAGGGTGATCTCTGCCCCGTGTGCGCCGACCCACGCCGCGATGCCACGGTGATCTGCGTGGTGGAGGAGCCGTCGGCGATCGTGTCGATCGAGCGCACGCATGAGTTCCGGGGCCGGTACCACGTGCTGGGCGGGGCGCTGTCGCCCATCGACGGCGTGGACCCGGAAGACCTGCGCATCGCCGAGCTCGACCAGCGCATCGAGCGCGACGGGGTGACCGAGCTGGTGATCGCCACCAACCCCACCATGGCCGGCGAGGCCACCGCGCTGTTCCTGGCCGACCGCGTGCGCGACCGCCTGCGCGTCACGCGCCTGGCCAGCGGCCTGCCCGTGGGCGCCGACCTCGAGCATGCCGATGAGCTCACCCTGGGCCGGGCCCTGCTGGGCCGGCGGGATATCTGACCCACCGACCGGCGATCGTCGGTGTAAGGCAGAAGTCCAAGGGTTTAGACTTTCTGTTGATCACATTTCGCTTTCCTGAAGTCCCCGGGAAGAGTCAATCCCCTTCGCGACCGGGAATACGGGTGGCATGACAGAGCGTGGTAATCCATCGAATGTCCCACCCGTCGACGGCGTCGTGGCCGACGATGATGCCCTGTGGAAGCTGTTCTCGGAGTCGCGCAACCCCATGCTGCTGGCCGACGACGAGCGCAACTACGTGAATGCCAACACCGCGGCGCTCGTGCTGCTGGGCTACGACCTCGCCACGCTGCGCACCCTGCGCATCGACGACATCACCATCCCGGAGTACCGGCCGTTCCTGGACGATGTGTGGTCCGACTTCCTCTCGCGCGGGGGCACCATCGGGCGCTTCTCGGTGCTGAGGTCGGACGGCACCCCCGTGGAGATCGAGTTCAACGCCACGGCCAACGTGGCGCCCGGCCTGCACCTGTCGATCTTCATCAACCCCAGCGTCACCGGCGACCCCGATGGCCTGGATGCCGATGAGATCGCCGACAAGAACTTCGACGAGCCCGTGCGCGTGGTGGCCTCACCCGTAAAGGGCAGCGTGCTGGACTCCGACGAGCGCCGGGTGGTGAGCCTGCTGGCGCTCGGGCTCAACTGGCATGAGGTGGCCGACGACATGGGCACCAGCGCCGCCGAAGTGCGACGCCTCATGGAGTCGGCCATGCAGAAGCTGGGAGCACGCACCCGTGCCCACGCGGTGAGCATCGCCATGCGCGCCGGGGAGATCGATCCCGATGCGAGTACCCCTGAGGCCCCCTAGGGGCACGGCCCCCTGGGTACGGCCCCCTGGACGCGCTGGTGCGCGGGCGTGTTGGCCGCGCCGGCGGGGCCTAGCCGGCCCGGCGCGCGAGTTCGGCGAGCCCTGCGGCGTTCACGGTGCCGAGCCCCGTGGCCATGTCATGTCCGGGCGCGGCCCAGCAGCACTGGCGTGTGTCGAGCACGTCGTTGTTGCCGAGGGTGACGTCGACGATAGCGCGCGATCCGACGGCGCCGGCGTCGTAGAGGAGGGGGTTGAGGAACCCCACGCGCCCGGTGCCCGTGCGCCGTCCCACCTGGTTCGCCAGGGCCACGGCGCCCGCGAGGAACGGCGAGGCAAAGGATGTGCCGGCCACCGAGAACCAGCCATCACCCACGAGCGGCGGCGGGCATCCGGGCCCGTCGAGCCCCGTGGACCCCGGCGATCGCGCCGAGCAGTAGAGCGCCAGCGAGCGCGCGGCGAACATGCTCACGTCGGGGGTCTTGCGGCGCGCGCCGGGAAGGCCCACGGCCGACTGGTACCAGGGCATGGGGTAGAACTGGCTCGGGCCGCCGCTGCCGCCGCCGGCCGGCAGGGTGGTCACCGCCACCCCGTTCGCGGTGCCGGGCGCCATGGGCGGCAGGCCGATGGTGGTGCGGTCATTCCACGCCCACTGGCGGCGCAGGGCGTTGTTGCGGCGCAGCACCATGTCGGTGCCGCCCACGCCCGTGAACCACGGGGACGACGCCGGGTAGCCGGTCCAGTTGGTGGCGATCTGCGCCAGCAGGTCGGGCTTTGACACCGGCACCGACCCCACGTCGTGCGCGCACGACTGGGCGCCGGAGTCGCCCGTGGCCGCCATGAGGCTCACCCCCGATGCCGCGGCGGCGGCGGCCACCCAGTCGGCCAGCACGCGACTGCCCGATCCCGGCGTGCCCGGCTGCTGGCTCACCTGCACCAGGAACTCGCAGTAGCCGTAGCTCGACGAGATGGCGTCGGGAAGGGTGCCCATCTTCCGGGTGTCGAGGGCCACGGAGAGGAGCTCGGCCGGGGAGGCGCTGCCGCTGCCCTCCACCACGCTCACCCGGGCGCCGGGGGCGCCGGTGAGCACCGACTGGATGTCCAGCGTGGCCTCGGCGGTGCCGGGCGACTGCGCGGCGTCGTTAGGCACGGGGATGTCACCCAGCACGGTGCGCACGTCGGGCGTGCCCAGGCCGAAGCACGTGGCGAAGGTGGTGATGTCCGACGCCTTGTAGCCCGCGCCGAACTGCAGCACGGCCACGTGCGCGCCCTGGCCGCGGATGCCCTGGCGGTGCAGCGGCGCAAAGCCGAAGGCCGTCTGGAACTGGTTGGGCACGTAGGCGAGCGACTTCGGGTACTGGGCCTGCTGCGGCGCCGCGCGGGGCACGGGGATGGACGTGCCCTCGGCGCACCCCGACGCCGTGCCGGTGCGCGATGGCCAGCCCCCAGGGGTGGGCGTGTTGGCGATGCCCCGGGGACGCGGCGGGCGCGTGCTGGTCTCCACGCCGGTGACCAGCGGGCCGAGGTCCGAGGCCGCGCGCTGCAGCTCCTGCGCGCGCTGCGCCGGAACGTCCACGGTGAGGAAACCGCGGGTCACGTCGAGGCGCGCGCGGCCGAAGCCGGCCTTGGCCAAGCGCGCGCGCACCGCGCGCACGGCCGCGGGGCGCGCGCCGAACCGCGCGGCCACCTGCGGGATGGTCAGGTACTCGCGGTAGCTCGGGCTTCCCGGCGTGGACACCCCGCGCGCGAACGCCTGCAGCCCGGCGGTATCGCGGGCAATGCCGACATCCGCCGTGGCGTCGCTCTGCGGAGGCGATCCCGCCATGCTCACCGCAGGTACCGCCAGCAGGGCGGTCACCGCTGCCGCAGCTGCCGCGGCTGATACTGCCAGGGCGATCGACGATGTGGGGAGCATGGGCCGAGCCTACCCGGACGGAGAGGGTCCGGGGCCACGGTTAGCCTCACGGGCGATGGGAATGAGCGAGGACGCACACGCGGCATACGCCGACCTCACCAGCGCGCAGCGCCGCCGGGTGCTGGGCAAGGCCACGCTGCGCGTGGCGCTGTCGCTCGTGATCATCATCACGATTTTCGTCATCGTGCCACCCGGCGACCTGGCCAGCGGCACGCCGGGCGTAGGGCTCACCTTGGGCCTCGTGCTGCTCGGCGCGGTGATCGCCTGGGAGCTCTACCGCACGGTGCGCGACCCCTACCCCGAGGTGCGGGCGGCCACCAGCCTGTTCGTGCTGGTGCTCTTCCTCGTCACGAGCTTCGCCCTCACGTACGCGGCGATGTCGGTGTCCAACCCGGCGTCGTTCAGCGAGGTGCTCGACAAGAGCGACGCCATCTACTTCACGGTCACCACGCTGTCCACCACCGGGTTCGGCGACATCGCGGCCAAGTCGCCCACCGCCCGGTGGGTGGTCACCGCCCAGATGCTGGTCGACCTCATCGCGGTGGTGGGCCTGGCGCGGGTGTTCATCATGGCGGCCAAGACCGCCCGCGCGAAGCGCAGCAAGGCGAAGTCCGGCTGACGCGTGGGTGGGGGTTCTCGGCCGGGGGAACGGCCGGCGCAATGGGCAGTACTGGGATTGAACCAGTGACCTCCCGCGTGTGAGGCGGGCGCTCTCCCGCTGAGCTAACTGCCCGGGGCGCGAGAGAGTACCACCCCCTCGCACCCCGGTCAGCGGAGAGGGAGGGATTTGAACCCTCGAGCCGGGGAATACCCGACTACGCGATTTCCAGTCGCGCTCCTTAGACCGCTCGGACACCTCTCCAAGCCGCGGCATCGTATCGGACCGGCGCTGGTACGCTCCCGCGCGGAGAGGTGGCAGAGCGGTCGAATGCGGCGGTCTCGAAAACCGTTTCGGGGGTTCCCCTCCGACGGGGGTTCAAATCCCCCCCTCTCCGTCGGGTCGCCGGGAGCGGGCCGCGCGTTCACGCGGCCCGCTCTCGGTGCCGTTGTCGGCCCCTGCGGTAACAGCCACCCTTGCCATAACGACTGCTGTTCGCTTGCATAAGGCCTGTCAATGGGCGACCAGCGCCCGACAGGAGGACGCATGGGACTCAGCATCAACCAGACGGTGCCCGACTTCACGGCCGAGACGACCGAGGGCACGATCAGCTTCCACGACTGGATCGGCGACTCGTGGGCGGTGCTCTTCTCGCACCCCAAGGACTTCACGCCGGTGTGCACCACCGAGCTCGGCTACATGGCGCGCATCAAGCCCGAGTTCGACAAGCGCGGGGTGAAGATCATCGGTCTGTCGGTGGACCCCCTCGACCGCCACGAGGAGTGGGCCAAGGACATCGAGGAGACCCAGGGCACGGCCCCGAACTACCCGATCATCAGCGACGCCGACTTCGCGGTGTCGAAGGCCTACGGCATGCTCGAGGCCGAGGTGGAGGGCGACCCGCTCGTGCGCACGCCCGCCGACAACCAGACGGTGCGCAACGTGTTCGTCGTCGGGCCCGACAAGAAGCTCAAGCTTCTCCTGGTCTACCCCATGACCACCGGCCGCAATTTCGACGAGGTGCTGCGGGTGATCGACTCGCTGCAGCTCACCGCGAAGCACCGCGTGGCCACCCCCGCCCAGTGGGAGCAGGGTGGCAAGGTGATCATCGCGGGCACGGTGAGCAACGACGAGGCCAAGGAGATCTGGCCCGACGGCTGGGAAGAGCCCAAGCCCTACATCAGGATCGTGCCGCAGCCCAGCTGATCCGGCCGGTGCCCGTGCCCCGGCGTGCCTGCAGGCGCGTCGGGGCGCGTGGCGGATATTGACTCAGGGGGAGTACAATCCTGTCTAAAGCGACCCTCCCTCGCAATGCGCCGGAACCCCTTC
>JBJTJN010000109.1:0-20303 GCA_046095485.1 Actinomycetota bacterium | reverse complement strand
CTGGTACCACCCGCACCGGCATATGTACGTGACCAACCAGGTGATGGCCGGCATGGCCGGGACGATCATCGTGCGCGGCACTGACCCCGAGAGCATCGAACTCGACACCTACCGCACCCGGCTGCTCACGTTCCAGCAGTTCCAGGTGGACAACGGCGCGGTGGTCGTTGGCGGGCAGAAGTCCTCGGCGCCCACGTACACCTACGTGAACGGGCAGTTGAAGCCCGTCATCGACATGCGCCCGGGGGAGATCCAGCGCTGGCGCCTGTCAAACCTCCAGTCAGACTCCTTCATGCGCATCCAGATCCCGGCGGGGATGAAGGCCTGGACCATCTCGACCGATGCCAACCCGACGTCGCGACCGATCCCCACCGACGACATGCTGATCCCGCCCGCGGGACGCCGCAGCATCCTCATTCGCAAGGACGCCCCGGGCGACATCTCCGTGCAGAACATCCCGTGGGGGTCGGGCTTCCAGGCGATTCCGCTGCAGGACCTGCTGACCGCCCGCACATCCGGCACCCCGGTGGCCGGGGCGAAGCTGCCGAAGATGAAGCCCGTCATGCCCGACCTGCGCGGCGAGCCCGTGCACAACAGCCGCACCGTGCAGTTCTCCATGCCCCCGGCGCCGGGCAACACCACTCCGCAGTTCCTGATCAACGACATGAACTACGACGCCTGGGGCAGCAAGAACCTCTTCGCGATGAAGCTGAACACGGTGGAGGAGTGGACGCTCACCAATACGACCTCCGAGTACCACCCGTTCCACATCCACGTCCAGCCGTTCCAGGTGGTCTCCATCAACGGCCAGCCGGTGCAGGGAGTGGAGTACCGCGACACCGTGCCGATCCCGCCGATGGCCAACGGCGTGCCCGGCAAGGTGGTCATCCGGCAGAGGTACACCGACTTCACCGGCCGGTTCGTCATCCACTGCCACATCCTCTTCCACGAGGACCACGGCATGATGGCGCCGGTCCAGGTGGTGAAGTAGCCCGCTAGAACGAGGGCGGCACCTCGTACCGGCCGGGCGAGAGGATGCCCGCCGGGTCGAGGGCCTCCTTGATGCGGTGCTGCAGGTCGAGCGATGCCGGCTGGGCGTGGTCGAGCACGTTCATCAGTCCGTTGGCCACGCGGCCGAGGGTGAAGCCTTCGGCGGTCATGCGCTGGGCAAGCTCCTTGGCGCACCGCATGGCGCGGGCGTCGTCGCCCTCGCGCTCGCGGTCGAACACCAGCGAGATGGTCATGAAGATCGCGCGCTCGGTCACGCAGTTGAACCCGAGGTTCGGCTCGAAGCCGTGGTGCCTCATGATCTGCCCCGCCAGGTCGGCGGCGTCCCGCACGTCGGTGCCGCGCAGCGGCAGGATGGGGTCCACCCACAGGAAGCCCACGCGGTCGCGATCGAGGTCGAGCTCGTCGGGTACCGGGGTGCTCTTGCGGAAATAGGCGCCCGACACGCCCTTGCCGCGCGCAACGCCGATCAGGCGCGTGTTCACCCAGAAGCGGTCGAGGATCTGCTCCAGGTGGAAGCCGGTCTCTTCGAGCACCTCGTCCTTGATGGCGTCCTTGCGGGCCATCACGTCGGCGTCGAGGAACACCAGGGCGTCCACGTGGGGGCGAAGCACCTGCTCCACGATCTCCCGCTCGGCCGCGTACTGGGCGTCCGACCAGCAGTACAGCGCCCCGAAGCCATTCCAGTCGTCGATGCCCCACTGCGCCTTGGCCTCGGCCACGGCTTCGGGGGTGAGCAGGAAGTCGTCCTGGTCGGCCGGGAACTGCTGGCGCTCCATGAACAGGCGGTAGAAGCTCTGCACCTTGAAGTTGGTGCGCATGATGTGGCGCATCTTCAGCTCCCGAAGGGCGTCCATGAGGGCGGGCAGCTTGGCGTCGCCGGCGATCTTGTAGACGTACGACGCGAAGATGGGGGGCGTCTCGGCCACGAAGAACGTCATGCGCGTGACCACGCCGAAGTTCGATTGGGTGAAGATGCCGTCCACGTAGGGGCCGTTCCCCCACTTGAACAGGTGGGCGCTGCGCGATCCGCGGAAGCGCGCGTTGCCGGTCTCCACCACCTCGCCGTCCGGCAGCACCACCTCCATGCCCGCCGAGTAGTCGAAGCGGTCCGAGTAGGGCCCGAACCCCCAGCCGCGATCGAGGGCGTTGCCGATGCACGATGCATGGGGGCTGGTGCCGGGGGCGGCCATGAAGTGCTTCGACCCGTTGGCCTCGAGAAGGTCCTGCAGCTGGTGGAACGTGACGCCCGGCTGTACCGTGACCGTGCCCATCTCCACGTCGTAATCGAGGATCTGGGCCATGCGGCCGAGGTCCATCACCACGCAGTTGCTCTCCACCGGCACCTTCGAGCCGTATCCCCAGTTCATGCCACGGCTGATGGGGTAGACGTGGATGCCGTTCGCGGTCGCGATGCGCAGGCACTGCGACACCTCGATCGTGGTGCTGGGGCGGATGACCGCCGGCACCGGCTGGTCCACGGCATAGGTGGCCGTTCCGGTGAGATCGAGGGTGGCGGGGTCGTCAATGACGTTCTCGGGGCCGATGGACAGGCGCCAGGCCTCCATGGCGGCGGCCAGCCGGGGCGGGGTTGCGGAGGTGGTCATCAGGTGCTGCTCCCTCGGTCGGGGACGGGCGCCGCACGCTCGGCCCATGTCATCTGGTGCACTTCCCTGCGGGGGATCGCCAGCTCATCAACGATCGCCTGGCTGAGCGCCTGCAGGTCCTGCGTGGCATGCGGGTCGTCGAGGTGACCCTCGTGGAATGCCTCGGGCGCCCGCGCCACCGCCACCTGCTCGGGCATCACGGTGACTCCGAGCGACGTGAGGCAGTTGCGCAGCATGTCGGCGCCGCGGATGCCCGCATGCACGTGCTTCGACGCCGAGATGATCGCGGCGGATGCCCCGGCGAACGACTCGCCCCGATGCTGCTCGCCCGGCGCGGGCCGTGACGCCCAGTCGATGGCGTTCTTCAGCACCGACGTGGGTCCGTCGTTGAGCTCCGGCGCGCCCACCACGATCACCCGGGCGGCACGCAGCAACCCCTTCAGCGCCAGCGCGCCCTGCGGCAGGCCCTGCCGCTCGATGCGCTCGTGGAACACCGGCAGGTCGAGCTGGTCGAGCTCCAGAACCGCCACATCCACGCCCTGGGCCCTCAGCAGGTCGGCCTCCACGCCCACCAGCCGCGACACGAAGCACCCGGTCACGATGCTGCCGGTCATGCAGAGCACGGGGGCGGGCTGGGGAGTTTCGGTCACGCACCGGGGTATACCGGATTGCGCCACGCGCCGCTAACCTCGCCCCCGTGCCCCCGGTCATCGGAATCTCCATGCGGCAGATCCCTGCCGAACGCATCCGGCCCGGCGTGGCGGCGTTCGAGGGCCGTAGCGCCATGGCCATCACCATGGACTACATCGACTTCGTGCACCGCGCGGGCGGCAGCCCGATCCTGCTCCCCGAGGGGCTCGATCCGGAGGACGCCGTGCAGATCGTCGACGGCCTGCTGATGCCGGGCGGCGAGGACGTGGACCCGCGCTGGTACGGGCACGCCCCGGAGGATGGCGAGGACCTCGACATGACCCGCGACATCCGGGAATTCCGGCTGGTGCACGCGGCGATCGAGAAGGGCATCCCCATGCTGGGCATCTGCCGCGGCGCGCAGCTCATCAACGTGTCCCTGGGCGGATCCCTCGCGGACGCCCCCCTCGACCAGGTGCCGCATTCATCATGGAACCAGCCGCTCGAGCTGATCGTGCACGAGGTGGAGGTGCACAACGCCGCGCCGGTGCCGGATGGCATGTACCAGGTGAACTCCGCGCACCACCAGATGATCACCATCCCGGGAGATGGCACCGAGGTGGTGGCCTATGCGCCGGACGGCGTGCCGGAGGCCATCGCGTGCAAGGACCGGGGCATCCTCGGCGTGCAGTGGCATCCGGAATGCCTCGAGAGCTCGGTCACCGGTGACTGGCTCGTGAACCAGGCCGCAGCGCGCAAGCGGCGGCGCAGCCGGGGCTGAGCCCCGTACCGCGCCGCCCGGGCGCGCTCACCGACGGGCTCACGGGCTGCTACCGACGGCACCACACGGGGAGCATCCATGCGCCCGTGATGCCGTTCACCACCTCGCCTGCGCCCGCGCGGGCGACGATGCCGTTTGCCGTGGCCGCGGCCACGTACACGCCGCCGGCCAGGTTGTGGCCCACCACCTCGGCGCCGCGGCCGTCGGGAAGCGCCACCGGCAGGTCCACGTGGTCCACCCGCTGCTGCAGCAGGTAGTCACCCTTGCCCATCTCCTTGTGCAGCAGGGCGGTCCAGTCGTCTGCCGACACCGCGCGCCCGCTGGTCACGCCGCTGCCGCGGTAGTCGTTGCGGGGCTTCAGCATCCAGTTGCCCTGGTCGCCGAGGGCGGTCTCCACCAGGTCCACCTCCTGCCCGTCGAGGATGATCGGGCCATCCTCGAGCGCGTAGGTGGGCACGGTGTGGTGGTCCACCACATGACGCAGCCGGTCGTCCATCTGCTCCATCATCGACCTCAGGCGCATCGCCGCGAACACGATCTTGTCCTCGGCCAGGGTCTCGGCTGCAAGGCAGTTAAGGGCCACCAGCTCGCCGCGCTTGACGGCGTCGAAGAACGATCCATGCTCGCGGAAGGCCTCGGCCGACCACTTGTGCACGGCGCCAAACAGGCGCACCTTCATGAACGCAAGGGCGATTGGCTCGCCGTACACCCACAGCCGGCCACCTTTCTCGGTGACGTCGTCCATCGATGCCACCACGGCGTTCTCGCACCCGGCGGCGTGCAGGCTCTTCACGAGCATGCCGGCCTCGTGGAACTTCTTGTTGCCGTCGATGAGGATCGCCACGCAGCCGTCGTTCATGTGCACCGAGCGCCCGTGCTTCAGCACCACCTCGCCGCCGCGCGAGAAGTCGTCGTAGGGGAGGGGCACCCGCTCGCCGCCGGGCGCGATGCCCTCCGGCACGTGGTGCCGGTAGTACTCGTTGAGGTAGTTCATGGGCAGCATGCCGCTGGCCATGGCGGCGTTGGTCTCGATGAACACCGGGCGCGCGCCGTCGGAGAGCAGGAAGTCGTACCGCCCCCAGCCCTGCCAGGTGGCGGCGCACTTGGCGAACTCCTCGCTCAGCACGTCATAGCGGTCGTACAGCTCGCGTACCTCGGGCTGGCCGTCGATGTAGGCGTCCAGCACGAACTCCACGGCGTCGTGCAGCGCGATGGCCTGGTCGAACAACCCGCGGCATTCGGCGTCGTCCACCACGAAGGGGCTGGGGATCACGTTCCAGTGCGAGAAGAACTCCGGGTCCACCTCGGACCGCAGGTAGGCGTTCATCTTGTCGCGGAAGTGGTTGAGGTCCTCCGGATCCTTGATGGCGTGCTCTGCGGCCTCGCGGGTGAGCTCGAGCGATCGGGACATCGTCACGACGTCGGCGGCTGCCTGGGACATCAGTCGGTCCTCCAAGTGGGTGTTCTGCGGTGGGTCAAGGGTGAACTGGTGCGGCGTGCGGGTTGTCCGGGACCCGATCACGGGTGAAGCCCCGGGGCATCATGAGGGCGGCCCACATTCCGATGAGCCCGGCGATCATGCAGGCGATCATCGCAAAGCCGAAGGCCCGCGACTGGGCGAGCTCCGCCACGCTGTCCATGCGGGCGAGAACCTGTGCGGTGACCGCGCCGCACACGGCCACGCCCACGGACCCGCCGAGGAACCGCGCTGCCGACGCGATGCCCGCCGCCACCGCGTGATCCTCGGGCGGCGAACCGCCGATGCACGCGCTGTTCATGGGAGTGAGCACGAATGGGCGCCCGACGCCGACGATGCCGAGGCCCACGGCGATCCACGGGTACGACTCCATGAAGCCCCCCGCGGCCGTGACGAGGCAACCGACCGAGAGCAGCAGCGAGCCGATCCACATGGGCATGCGCTCGCCCTTCCTGTCGGCAAACGTGCCGGCCAGCGGCGCGATGACCACGGGGATCACGGCCGGCATGAACATCAGCCCTGCCACGAACGCCGTCTCGCCCATGCCCAGCTGGAAGTAGATGGCGGCGTAGACGGTCATGCCGACGATGATGAACTGGCACATCATCCCGGACACCACGGGGGTCCACATGGCGCGCGTGCGCAACAGGGGGATATCGATGAGCGGCGCCCGCACCCGCATCTCGCGCCACACCAGCAGCAGGCCCAGCACCACGCCGATCGCGATGAGCACGAGCACCCGCAGCTGAAGCCAGCCTTCGTCGGGCCCCTCCGTGAGGGCCATGAGGATCGCCGTGAGCGATCCGGCGAGCAGGAGCGACCCGGGAAGGTCGAGGCTGCGGCCCCGGTCGGTGGCGCCCTTGCGCACCACGAACAGCGCCAGGCCGGCGCTCAGCACGGCGATGAGCGGGGTGATGATGAAGATCGACCGCCAGCCGGGGCCATCGACGAGGAAGCCGCCGACAAGGGGGCCCACGGCGAGGAAAGCGGAGGAGATACCGATGACGGTTCCAAGCGCCTTGCCCCGGTTCTCGGGGCCGTACTCCTCCGACACGATCGCCAGTCCCGTGGGCTGCATGAGCCCTGCACCGATTCCCTGCAGCACCCGTCCGACCAGCATGAGGGTGGGGCCCATGGCCACGGCGCTCATCGCGCATCCGATCGTGAAGATCACCGAGCCCCACACGAACCCGCGCCGCCGCCCGAAGCGGTCCCCGAGGCGACCTCCCACGATCACGAACGCCGTGATGGCGATGAGGTAGGAGTCCACGATCCAGTGGCTGGTGGTCGGGCCGAAGCCCGTGGCCTCGCCCATCTGGGGCAGCGCCACCGACACCACGGTCTGGTCGAACAGGATCAGCGACACCGAGGCCGTCATGGCCAGGAGCACCAGGCGGCGCTGGGTGGTGGCGCTCATGCTCACGTGCCGCCCCCGGCATCCAGCGCCCGCTGCACGGCGTCGCCGATGAGCTCCACGTCCATGCGGTGGGCGTCGCCCAGCACCACCTGGCACGTGCCCCGGTTGGCGAGGATCACCCCGACCCGCCTGAGCAGCCGGGCCTCGTCCTTCTCACCCATCGATGCGAAGAAGCGCACGTTCAGGGCCTCCGGTCCGAAGGCGTGCAGCATCACCTCGTAGTGGGTGCCGTGCTCCTTGGTGCCCCAGCCAGTGCCCACGATCCCATAGGCCCGCACCCAGCGATCCTCGCCCATCGCCCGGCGCAGGGCGGCCACGTGGTCGCGGCAGGCGGTGCCCTGCACCTGCCCGGCGGCCACGATCAACCGCTCGCAGGCATCCATCACCTCAGGTGGGAACGTCGCCAGCTGCTCGCCCGCGCGCTCGGCCGTGAACTCCAGCGCGACGCGCGCGGGCTCCATCGCATCGTCTGGGATGCCAAGGGCGGGGAGTTCCTCCAACGCGGCTGCCGCCTGGCGACGGATGTCCGCCGCGCGAGCGGCGTCATCAGGCGAGAGGGCGGGGAACGCCGTGGGCCCGTGCCCGATGGCCTTCAGCAGGCGGAAGGCCGGCGGCACGGGATCCGTGGCATCAGAGAGCCTGCCGTGCACGTAGTGCGCGTAGTGGCCCCCGGCCGGCGTGGAGTGCACCACCAGCACGTTCCCGAGCCCTGCGACGATGCGCTCGACGTGCTCCTCGTACGCCTCATTGAACAGCGCATTCAGTCGGTCAGCAGCCGTGGGGGACGCCATGCGCGCAGGCTACGGGGCAGTGCGCGGGGGTGCCCGTCTCACCGGCGCGTGGTGGCGGCGCGGGGGAGAGCCGACGAGCGGATTCGAACCGCTGACCCCTTCATTACGAGTGAAGTGCTCTACCAGCTGAGCTACGTCGGCGAAGCGAGCGGCACTCTAGTGCAAAGCGGGCGGGTTCCTAGCCGTCGGCCTGCACGAGGAAGCGCTCGGCCTTGAGGCGCGAGAGCCGGAAGCCGTGGCCGCCATCGCTGCGGCACTCGAGGGCCGTGACCCGGCTGGTGCAGGCGAAGGGGCCCCACTCCCAGGTGGCCCCGTACTTGATCGTGCGGAATCCCTTGCCGCCAGTCGGGGGCAGCGCCGTGTCCCCGTGGCAGGTCCACCGCGCGCGACCGGTCTCGCTGAGCGAGAGCGAGTCGCCGTAGTCGAGCTGGCAGCTCGCGGGCCTCTTGGGCCGCGGATACGTGGACGTGCGGATGTCGCACCGCAGCACCGCGACACTCTCGATGCTCGTTGCGATGCACCCGATGTTGCGCGTGGGAGTGGTGATCTGATCGATATCCCCTGCCACGGCGGTGCCCGCGAAGGCGAGCGAAGCCGCGAGGAATGCCGGGGCGAGGTACCTCAAGCGCATGAGGTCAGGGTATCGCGAGCGCACCCGGTGACCGGCGCGGGGGGTTCCCGCCGCGGCGCAGCATCGCGAGGCGGTCGAGCAGCCCCTCCATCCACAGGTCGGCCAGTGGGTTGAGCCGGAACCCGGCCCGGGTGCGCTGTATCTCCAACAGCCGGGCCTCGATCTCCACCTGACGCTCCGGGTGCGCCACGGCGCGCAGCCTCTCTAAGAGCTCTTCGTGGCGCACCGCATGCTCCGCGCCCAGGCAGACCGCCAGCGCATCGGCGTGCACCGCGGCCGTGCCGTCGAGCACGTGGCCCCAGCCCTCGGTCACCAGCCTGCGGCGCTCGCGGCGCTCCTGGTCGTCGGCGTTCTTCGCCGCGGTCTTCCCGCCACGCTTGCCCTCGAGCGCAGCGGCCTCAGCGCGCAGGCGCTCGAGCTGCTCGGACGGATGCTCAGATGCCGCCGCCTCCATTGCCGACTGGATGTCGTGCACCAGTGCTGCGCCACCCGCGGCAGCCTCGAGGCTCGCCATGCCCAGCTCGGTTCCGAGGCCGCGCAGGCGTCGCTCGAACGGGCCCACCTGCAGCGCGAGCAGCCCGTCGGCCCGGGCCCGTGCGCGGGCCTCTGCCGGCGGCTCGCCCCGCGCCTCGAGATCGGCGGCGATCACCTGCCACCCCGGCGTGCGGAACGGCACCAGCATGCACCGCGAACGGATGGTGGGGATGAGGTCGGTGAGGTGATCGGTGACGAGGATGACGTGCGAGAGGGGAGGGGGCTCCTCGAGCACCTTGAGGATGCGGTCGGCACCCTCCTGCGGCCGGAGGCGCTCGGCGCCGTCGATGATCATCACGCGGCGCACGCCCACCACCGGACGCGATGCCAGGTCGGCGAGCACCGGTTCGAGCTCATCCTGCAGGCGGATGGTGGTGCCCGACGCGCTCACCGTGGAGATGTCGAGCGACTCGTCTGCCGGGTCGTGGTGCACCCCGGGGTCGACGAGGGCCCAGGCCATGGCGCGGGCAGCACGGCGCTTGCCCGACCCACGCGGCCCGTGCAGCAGGAGCTGCTGGGGAGGCGAACGGCGCTCGGCGCTCGCCGAGAGGATTCGCTCGGCCAGCGGCTGGCCGGGGACCTCCACCATCAGAGGGCGCTCACCACCGTGGCCATCACCCGGGCCTGCACCTCGTCAAGCGTGCCATCGGCCGACACCAGGTGCACGCGGTCGGGGTAGAGGCGCGCCACCTCGCGGTAGCCCTCGGCCACGCTCTCCTGCAGCGCCTCGCCCTCGTCCTCGATGCGGTCCACGCTGCCGCGCCCGGCGCGGCGATCCACCGCGGCGCCCGGCGGCAGGTCGAGGATGATCGTGAGGTCGGGCATGGTGCCCCCGATGCCCGGTGCATTGATGGCGGCCACCCGGTCGATGCCCAGGCCGCGCGCGGCACCCTGGTATGCCAGCGATGAGTCGAGGAAGCGGTCGGCCACCACCCATGTACCCGATGCGATGGCGGGCGCGATGACGTCCACCACCAGCTGGGCACGCGCCGCGGCGAACAGGAATGCCTCGGCCCAGGGGGTCATGGCGTCGGGCCCCAGCACCACGTCGCGCACCGCCTCGCCGAGCGGGGTCCCGCCGGGCTCGCGAACGTGGATCACCTCGTGGCCGCGGCCGCGCAGGGCGTCGGCCAGCATCACGGCCTGGGTGCTCTTGCCCGAGCCGTCCACGCCCTCGAGCGAGATGAAGGTGCCGGTCATGGACGGGCCACCAGGAAGGCCGCCACGATCACCAGCACGGACGTGCCCGCCATCAGCACCCAGCCGACGACGCGCGCGATCTCCGACCGCCCCCGTCCCGTGTCGGACGCCGGCATGTCGGTGGCGAGGCGCGCGAGTACATCGGGCTGCGGACCGCCGGGGCGCTCGTCGTCGATCGTCACTTGCGGCCGTCCGCGGCGTCGTGGATGCTCCCCCGCGACCGCGAGGCAAGGACACGCATGACGACCAGTCGACATGAGGCCCGCATCGGCAGCGAGGCTAGCAGTGGGTAGTCGCGCGCCCGCCATCGTCACGGGCGGGGCAGGGTTCATCGGCTCCACGCTCGCCGACGCCCTCGTGGCCGACGGCCGCGAGGTGCACGTGATCGACGACCTCTCCACGGGGCACATGCGAAACGTGCCCTCCGAGGCCTTCCTGCACGAGGCCGACATCCGCGACGCCGCGACCATGGCCGACATCGCCGAGCGCACCGGGGCACCGGTGATCTTCCACCTGGCCGCGCAGGCCGACGTGCGCAAGGCCATCGCCGACCCGGCATTCGACGCCGACGTCAACATCAACGGCACCCTCTCGATGCTCGAGGCCTCGCGCGTGAACGGCGCGCGCGTGGTATTCGCGGCCACGGGCGGGGGTTCGTACGGCGAGTATCCGGGGCTGCCGATCCCCACGCCCGAGACGGCCGAGCCACTCCCGATGTCCCACTACGGCCAGAGCAAGCTCGCCGGAGAGGGCTACTGCCGGCTGTATGGACGCCTCTACGGAATCGCCACCACGCGCCTGCGGCTGGGCAACGTGTACGGGCCGCGGCAGGACCCCCACGGCGAGGCCGGCGTGGTGGCCATCTTCTCGGGCCGCATCATCGACGGCCAGCCGGTGACGGTGTTCGGTGATGGCCTGCAGACCCGCGACTACGTGTACGTGGACGACGTGGTGGACGCCTTCATGCGGGCGGAGAGCGGTCCCGACGAGCTCACCGCCAACATCGGCACGGGCCGCGAGGTGTCGGTGCTCGACCTCGCGCGAATCCTCGGCGCACCGAACCCGGAGTTCGCCCCGGCGCGCACGGGCGAGCTTCAGCGCAGCTGCCTCGATCCCACCCGGGCAGCCGAGGTGCTCGGCTGGACCGCCTCGGTGGCGGTGGAGGACGGCCTTCCGCGACCGCGCGAGGCCATCCGCGAGGCGCGCTCGGGCTAGGCGCCGCCGCGGGGCAGGGGCACCAGGCGAGGCGCGCGCACGGGCTCGCCGGCGGCGATGCGACGCGGCCCGGTATCCACCATCCAGTCGACCTCGTCACGCGGTCGGCGCGTGACGCCCTCTAGCGCGGTGAGCACGGCCGCGAAGTCGAGCGCATGGCCGGTGGGGGAGGGCTCATCCGAAGCCACCACCGTGACCATGCCGTTGCGCAGCAGGTCGAATGCCGTGCGCTCGGCCCGGGCACCGTTCCGGCCGAAGAGGCTTCCCGCCCCGATCTGCACGAGGGCTCCGCGCCCGAGCAGGTCGCGCAGGCGATCGGATGACGCCTGCACCGACTCCGCGCGCTCCGGATGCGCCACGACCAGGTTGATGCCGCCCATCTCGAGCCCCTGGATGAGGTCGCCGAGCCCGAGGGGCCATCCGGCAGGGGGAAGGCTCACCACCAGCCACCGGCCTCCGCCACCGGCCGTAGCCCGCATTACGAGGTCGGGAGCCAGCGTGCCGACCCGGTCGATGGGCAGCACTGCGCCCGGAAGCAGCTCCAGCCCGATCGCCTGATCATCCAGCGCCGAGGCGAGTTCGGAGCGAGCCGCGTCGGCGGCGTCCATGGCGCCGGCCGGATCATCCACCACGATCGCCGGCGTGACCGCCGTGGTGACGCCTCCGCGCACCAGCGCCTCGGCCGCCGCCACGGCCTCGGGGAGGCCGGGTGTGGCCGCGTGGATGCCGGGGAGGATGTGGGCGTTCAGGTCGAGCACGGCGCGGGACACTAGCGGGGTGACGTCATCCCCGCGCCGCGCTAGCATCCGCCACCGCGAGGGGCATTAGCTCAGTTGGGAGAGCGCCTGGATCGCACCCAGGAGGTCAGCGGTTCGAATCCGCTATGCTCCATGAAGCCCCTGCTCAGATGGGGTTTTTGTGTGCCACTCGACCCGTTCAAGGTGACCTTTCCGCGATGAGCACGATTCCCGCCGAATACCCGCCGCGCCACCGTCCGTCCGACTACGTCATCGCCCCGGAGGCGGGCGAGGACGAGTACATCGAGGTCGGCGTCCTCTTCATCGGCGCGGGCCCGTCCGGCCTCGCCGGGGCCATCCGCCTGGGCCAGCTGATGGCCGAGGACGAGGAGCTCATGGAGGCGCTCGGCGAGGTGCCCATCGCCATCGTCGAGAAGGGCAAGGGACCGGGGTCGCACCTGCTGTCCGGGTCGGTCATGCGCCCGGGCCCGTTCAAGTCGCTGTTCCCCGACGCCGCCCCCGGCGAGACCCCCGGCGTGTTCGAGGAGGTCCACAAGGAGTCGGTGTACTTCCTGCGCAAGGGATCGAAGGTGCGCATTCCCACCCCGCCGTTCCTGCACAACGACGGCAACTGGGTGGTGTCGATCAGCCAGCTCTCGCGCTTCATGGCCGAGCAGGCCGAGGAGTACGGCGCGTACATGCTCCCCGAGACCGACGCCCAGCAGCTGCTGGTGCAGGACGGCCGGGTTGTGGGCATCAAGACCGGTGACAAGGGCCGCGGCCGCGATGGCGAGGAGCTCTCCACGTTCGAGCCGGGCGTGGAGGTGCGCGCCAAGGTCACGGTTATCTGCGAGGGCACCCAGGGCCACCTGGCCGGCGTGGTGCGCAAGCACTTCGAGCTCGACCAGGACACCACGCAGATCTACGAGATCGGCGTGAAGGAGGTGTGGGAGGTCGAGAAGCCGCTCGACCGCGTGATCCACACCATCGGCTGGCCGCTGCGCATGGGCTCCAAGTGGCGCGAATACGGCGGCACGTGGCTGTACCCGATGGGCGGCAACATGGTGTCCATCGGCATGGTCGTGGGCCTCGACGCCCTCGACGCCAACCTTTCGGTGCACGACCTGCTGCAGCAGGCCAAGACGCATCCGCTCTTCAAGGGCGTTCTCGAGGGCGGCCGTCGCGTGGCGTGGGGAGCCAAGACGCTTCCGGCCGGCGGTATCTACGGCCTGCCCAGCCGCTTCCACGTGCCCGGCGCGGTGCTGTGCGGCGACTCCGCGGGTTTCCTCAACGCCGCTGCGCTCAAGGGCGTCAGCTACGCGATGAAGTCGGGCATCATCGCCGCCGAGCAGGTGGCCAAGTCCATCAAGGACGGCACGGTGGAGGAGACCACCGGCCTCTGGAACTACGACGAGGCCATCAAGGACTCCGAGGTGTGGAAGGACCTCTGGAAGGTCCGCAACTTCCGCCCCTCGTACCAGAAGGGCTTCATCTACGGCGGCATGGTCACCGGCATGATGGTGATGACCGGGGGCAAGCTGCCGAAGCAGGTCAGCATCAAGGCCGACAAGGACGAGCCGGTGAGTATCGGCCCGGACCGCGACTACCCGAAGGCCGACGGGGAGTACATCTTCGACAAGCTGTCGTCGGTGTTCCTCAGCGGCAACAAGACCCGGGACGACCAGCCGAACCACATCCGCATCCGCACCGAGGTGCCCAAGGAGCTCGCGGTGGCCTGGGAGAACATGTGCCCGGCCAAGGTGTACGAGATCGTTGACGGCTCCGAGGACAACGGCACGGTGCACGTGCGCATGAACAACCCGAACTGCATCCAGTGCGGGGCCATCACCGCCAAGGGCGGGCAGCTCACGCCGCCCGAGGGCGGCAGCGGGCCTGAGTACACGCTCACCTAGGCCATAAGCCGCCCCGGCGCCGTGCTCATGTGAGGGTTCTAGCCTCCGCGGCGTGACGCGCTGCGTTGGCCACGTAGCGCTGCGCCTGGGCCGCCAGCCCGTCGCGCTCCTCCTGCGTGAGATCGCGGCGAACCTTCGCCGGCACTCCCACCACCAGCACGCCTTCGGGAACCTCCATGCCCTCGGGCACCAGCGCATGGGCACCGACGATGCTCTGGCGCCCGATCGTGGCGCCGTTCAGCACCGTGGCCCCGATGCCGATCAGGCACTCGTCCGCCACGGTGCACCCGTGCACGGTGGCCCTGTGCCCGATCGTCACCCGATCGCCCACCACGCATGGCATGCCGGGGTCGGCGTGCAGCACGGCGCCATCCTGCACGTTTGTGTCGTCGCCCACCGCCACCGCCTCGATGTCACCGCGAATCACCGCATGCGGCCACGCCGACGACCGCGCGCCCAGGGTGACCCTGCCGATCACCACGGCGGCCTCGTGCACGAAGGCCCCGGGGCCGATCTGCGGAATGTCCCCGCCGAGTCCCTGAATCACGTGGCAATCCTCCCGACTTGGGGCGACGGGGCAGGAGCCCCGCGGCGATCGTCGTACCTGCCCGATAAGGTTGCCACGTAGGCATTCCATTCCGTCGCCGAGGAGCGAACCATGCGCCGAGCAGTCACCATCGCAGCCGTCGTGCTCTCATCCGCCGGCCTCGTCGCGCTCGGCGCGGGCTGTGGCGGGGGCGAGTCCGCAGGGGTCACCCCCGCGGACGCGACGACCATCGAGAACAACGCTCCCCAGACCGACTCGCAGGGCAAGACCATCCCGGCTCCGGGGGCCGACTCGGGCTCTTCGGGGGGCGGCGATGCGACGGCCGGAGGTGCTGACGCCGGCGCTGCTGCAGGCGGCGCGGCGGGTGGTGGCGCGGCGGGGGACGCGGCTGCCGGCAAGGTCGCCTTCGAGGCCAACTGCCAGGGCTGCCACCCTGCGGGCGGAACCCAGGCCGGGGCCGGACCGCAGTTGAGCGCATCGAAGAAGGACGCCGCGCAGGTGAAGATGCAGATCATGAATGGCAAGGGAGCCATGCCCGGCGGGCTGGTGAGCGGGACCGACCTCGACAACGTGGTCGCCTACGTGATGAGCATCGAGCAGTAGCCGACACGTGATTCCTGCGTGCCGCGAGGCCCGGTGCCCCTTCGGCCCCGGGCCTCGTTACATTGAGGGGGAGGAGGACCTCTGCTCGACCTGCGCCTGATACGCCGTGACCCCGACCTCGTGCGCGCCGCCCTGGCGCGCCGCGGTGATGCCGACGCGCTCGACGAGGTGCTGGCGCTCGACGCCGACTGCCGGGCACTGCGCGCCGCGGTGGAGGAACGCCGGGCCGAGGGCACGCGGATGGCGAAGGAGATCGGCGCGCTCAAGAAGCAGGGGCAGGATGTGCCGCCGGAGCAGGAGGACGCTGCCCGTGCGCTGCGCGAGCAGACGGCCGCGGATGAGGAGAGGCTGCGCGATGCCGAGGCACGCCGGGATGCCCTCTTGCTCGCGCTGCCCAACATTGCCGAGGATGCCGCGCCTGACGGCGGCGAGGAGGATGCCCGCGAACTTCGCGCGGTGGGGGACATACCCGTCTTCCCCGAGGGGGCCAAGGATCACGTGGAACTCGCCGAGGGATTCGGTGGGCTCGACCTCGAGCGAGCCGCCCGCACGTCGGGCTCGCGCTTCGCCTACCTGATGGGTCCCCTCGTGCGCGTCCAGATGGCGCTGGTCTCGTGGGCGGTCGACGTGGTGTCGTCCGAGGGCTTCACGCCGGTCATCCCCCCGGTACTGGTGCGCGAGGAGGCCCTGGTGGGCACGGGGTTCTTCCCCGCAGACCGGTCCGCCGTGTACGCCACGGCCGACGACGACCTATACCTCGTGGGCACGTCCGAGGTGCCGCTCGCCGCACTGCACCAGGACGAGATCATCGATGAGGCCGACCTGCCCCTCAGGTACGCGGGCATCTCGTCGTGCTTCCGGCGCGAGGCCGGCGCCGCCGGGCGCGACACCCGGGGCATCTTCCGCGTGCACCAGTTCGACAAGGTCGAGATGTTCGCGTTCACCACGCCCGAGGAGTCGACGGCCGAGCACCTGCGAATCCTCGGCATCGAGGAGCGCATCCTGCAGGATCTGGGAATCCCGTATCGCGTGGTTGACGTCGCCGTGGGCGATCTCGGGGCCTCGGCGGCGCGCAAGTTCGACTGCGAGGCCTGGATGCCCGGGCAGGACCGCTATCGCGAGGTCACCTCGTGCTCCAACTGCACCGACTACCAGGCGCGGCGCCTGAAGGCGCGCACCAAGCGGGGCAAGGAGACAATCCCGGTGCACACGCTGAATGGCACGGCGGTGGCCGTGGGCCGAACCCTCATCGCGATCCTCGAAAACCACCAGCAGCCGGATGGCACGGTCGCGGTGCCGGAGTGCCTCAGGGCGTACGGGGCGCCCGAGGTGCTGGGCCCGGCCTGACATGAGCGGGGCCGGCCCGCACGGCGCCGTGGCCGTGGTGGGCCATGTCGAGTGGGTCACCCATGCCGGTGGCAGCCTGCCTGCGCGCGGGCACATCGCCGATCTGACGGACCCGATCGAGGAACCGGCGGGGGGAGGGGGAGTGGCCGCGTGCGCCGCGGCCCGCCTCGGGGCCGCGGTGACCCTCTTCACCGCACTGGGTGACGACCACACCGCCGAGCGGGCCCGACGGGAACTGGACGGGCGTGGCGTGCAGGTGCTCGCCGCGCCGCGGCCGGGCCCGCAGACCCCCGTGCTCTCGATCACGGAGCCCGACGGGGAGCGCACGATCATGGTGGTGGGCCCGCGCATGCAGCCCACGGCGGGAGACCCGCTGCCGTGGGCCCGCCTCGCCGCGATGGACGCCGCCTACTACGCCGGTGAGGACCCCGGCAGCCTGCAGCTGGCCCGCCGCGCCCGGAATCTGGTGGTGACGGCCCGGCGCCTCGATGACCTGCTGGTGACGGGCGTCCGGGCAGACGTGGTCGTGGCGAGCGCGAACGACCCCGCGGAGGACCCCTCGGGGATTCCCGATGCACTGGCCCCCGGGGCGGTCATCCTCACCGATGGGCCCCGTGGGGGAACCATCACCGAGCACGGGGGCCGGCCCCGCCCCTACGCCGCAGCCAACCCGCCCGGGCCCGTGGTGGATTCCTACGGGTGCGGGGACTCCTTCGCCGCCGGCCTCGCGGTGGGGCTTGCGCACGGCCTGTCGCTCGACGATGCCGTTGCCCTTGGCGCGACGATCGGGGCTGCGTGCAGCACGTGGCGCGGCGGCATCGGTCCGGCCTGATGCCGGGCGATACGCACCGCATGGGCACCACGGAGCATGAGGCCCCGCATGCGGTGTCGGGTCGCACGGTGGTGCTGGGCGTGGCGCTCGTGCTGGTGCTGGCCATCGGCCTGGTGCTGCTGCTCGGAAAGGCCGCCGGCTACCAGCAGGTGCGGGACGCCCTCGAGCGCGCGAGCGGACCATGGCTGCTGGCGTGCCTCGGGCTCGAGGCGGCCTCGTATGCCGGGTACGTCATCGCGCTGCGCGCGGTTGTGGCCATGGAGGATGGGCCGCGCCTCGCACCCCTGCTGGCCACGCGCGTGTGGCTCGCCAGCCTCGGGGGCACCCGCATCGTCTCTCCGGCCGGCGCCGGCGGGCTGGCGGTCATCTACTGGCTGCTGCGACGTGCCGGAATGACCGCCGGGGCGGCCGTGGCCCGCGTACTGGGGTTCAACATCCTCATCTTCGCCCTGTTCGGGGTGTGGGCATTCGCATCAGCGCTCGTCCTGACGCTTCCTGCCGGGGGAGGGGTGCCGCTGGCCATGGAGCTTCCCTGGATCATCGGGGTACCCATCATCGCCGCCGCCGGCATATGGATCAGCCAGGGCGATCGCGGGCGCCGCATCGCGGCGGACACATCGCACGGCTGGGCGCGAAAAGGGCTCGCCGCTGCCGTGCGCGGCATCGTCGTCACGCGCATCGCGTTGCGCCCGGGCCACATGAACACGCCGGCAATCCTCGGCAGCGTCGTCTACTGGGTGGCCGACGTCGCGTGCCTGTGGGCGGCGCTCAAGGCGATAGGCACCGACGTCTCGATCGCAGCGGTGGCGCTCGCCTACGCCACGGCCTACATCGCCATGCTCTTCCCGCTGCCCACGGGCGGCTACGGCGCCATCGATGCCGCGGCCACCTTCACGCTGACGGTGCTGGGCATCCCGCTGGCCGAGGCCGTGGTGGGCGTGGTGGTGTGGCGATTCTTCAACTTCTGGCTGCCGACGATCCCCGGGCTCATCGAGCTCGGGCGCTCGGCCGGTCTCGGCAGGCGCCTCGCCGACGAGTACGCCCCGCCGAGCGGATGAATCAACCCTCGGGCGGCCAGGCCTCGCCGGGTCCCGCAGGCTGCTTGCCCGCGGTGAGGATGCGCTCGCGACCGGGGTCCATGGCCTCGTAGGGACGAACCACGGGTGCGCGCCACGTGACGTACGACTGGCACGCGGCGTCGGCATCGTCCTTGTTCTGGGCAATGGCCTCGCTCAGCGCGTGGGCGTCGCCCAGGCCGATCCCCGACGAGATGCCGGTCTCGGGTCCGAAGAAGTGGGCGGAGTCGCCGATCAGCACGATGCCGGGCTTCCACCACTCGGGCGTGGTGAGGAGCTCGGGCTCGGAGTAGCGCACCTGGTCGATGCTCTCGACGCCCGCGACGCCAAGCGCGGACTCGGGCAGCAGGCGCGACCACATCTCCTTGATGGCATCGAGCCCCGGCGCCAGCGCGGCCTCGGCGCCGACGCGCTTGCATGAGCGCCAGCCGCCGGAACCCTGCGGCCACGAGAGGTGGCCGATGTGGCCGCCGTCCGACATGTAGGCCATCGAGAACGAGGTCTCGGACGGGCTGCTGCTCATCCAGCTGAGCTCACCCTCGGGCAGCTGCGTAAGCACCGCCTCCATTCCCGCCATCTCGCGCACACGCGACTGCTTGCCGTCGCACGCCACCACGAGATCGGACGGGATCTCCACGTCACCGTCGGGACCCTCGGCGATCACGCCCACCACGCGGCCTTCGCCGTCGAACACGAGGTCCTTCACCGAGTGCTCGTACATCACGGGCAGGTCGCGGGCGATCGCGTGGATCACCTTGCCCACCTCCACGCACACGGCCACGGCGGAGGTGCCCTGCGGCGCGATCTCGCGCCCCTCGGGCCATACCTCGTCAAGCACTCCGATCTCCTTCAGGGGCTCATACCCCTGGAACCCGAGCATGTAGCCGCGGGGGATGTACGCCCCCTCGGGCATGCGCTCGATCACGACGGGCTCGACACCCCGGGCGCGCAGCAGGCGCGCGAGGGTGAGGCCGACCATTCCTCCACCAGCGATCACGACGTTCATGGCGGCAATGCTAACGCGTGGCGATGTAGGTGAGGTTCTCCTCACGCCCTACGCGGGAGCCATCGCCGAGCCATCCGTCCTGAACGGTGATGACATCCGCCCCGCCCAGGCGTATCGCGGCCTCCACGTCACGCCGCGGCATCCAGTTCATGCGGATGGGATCGAGGCCGAGGCGGTCGTACAGCGTGCGCTCCGTCACCCGGGCCGCGCGCAGGCCGTGATAGGCGCGCCGCCGCCACTGGATGCGCTGGCGAAGCGGCATCGACGCCGGCATCTGCACCACCAGCGCCCCGCCAGGGGCGAGGACGCGCGCCATCTCGCGCAGGTACGACGAGATCACCGCGCGATCGGGCACGTGCTGGAGGACGATGAACGACACCACCAGGTCGAACTCCCCGTCGGGGAACACGCGCAGGTCGGGGGCGTCGTTCACCAGCCACTCGCAGTTGGGTCGATCGGCGTTCATCTCGCGGGCCCGTTCGATCATGGGCGCGCTTATGTCCACTCCGACCACGCGATCGAAGGCGGGGGAGAGGGCCCGCGTGATGCGCCCCACGCCGCACCCGAGCTCGAATGAGGCTCCGCCTCGCGCCGGAAGGCCGAGCGCGTCGCACGCCATCAGGATGCGCTGGGCGTCGACGGCGCCCGTGGCGAGGAAGGCCTCGACATCCCACTCGCCGTGCTTGGCATCGGGCGCGCTCAGGATGGCGTAGAGGGGATCGATCTCCCCCAGCGCCTCCCAGTCCCTGCGATGCCCGCTCATCTCGCCCACATGCGGACTGTACGCACACCCCGGGTACGGACCGGCGCGTCGCGGCGCATTCCGGGGCCTGGGCTCAGCCAGTCACGCGCGGGGTCGGGCAGCGCTTGCGCACCGAGACGACGCGCTCCCTCGAACTCGCACTTCCGCCGGTGGGCGTGAACGTGGTTCGCACCGAGATCCGCACGCTG
>JBJTJN010000108.1:0-3079 GCA_046095485.1 Actinomycetota bacterium | reverse complement strand
CCGCGTGGCCGACCGCTACACGCGCCAGCTGGCCGACCTTGACCACCTGCTGCACATCCCCCCCGTTCCCGGCGACATGGCGCACGGCAACTGGATGTTCACGGTGGTGCTGCGCCAGGGGGGCGCCGAGACCCGCGACCGCGTGCGCGAGCACCTGGCGGTGGACGGCATCGAGACCCGCCCGGGGTTCACTCCCATTCACCGCCTGCCCATGCATGCCGATGGCGGCCACTACCCGGTGGCCGACTGGGTGGGAGACAGCGCGGTGAGCCTGCCCACCCACGGGCGGCTCACCGACGACGACGTCGACTACGTGGTGGCGCGCCTGCGCGCGGCGCTGGGCGCCTGAAGATGCGCGTGCTGTTCCTGGTGCCGCGCTACGGCCCCGAGGTGGTGGGCGGCGCCGAGGTGATGATGCGCGGCTACGCCCTGCATGGGCTGGGCGATGGCTACCAGGTGGATGTGGCCACCACCTGCGCGCGCTACCACGTGGACTGGCTCGACGACTTCCCCGCAGGCACCAGCGCCGACGGGCCCACCACCGTGCACAGGTTCCCCACCGGGCCGCGCGACCCCGAGCGCCGGCACCAGCTGCTTGCCAAGCGCAACGCGGGCTGGCACCTGACCAGCACCGAGGAGACCGACCTGCTGTTCGCCGATGTGTGGTCGCCCGAGCTGCAGCGCTACGTGCGCGACGAGGGCGCCGGGTACGACCTGATCGTGGGCGCACCGGCGCTGTTCGGCATGGTGCAGATGGCCAGCATGGCCCACCCCGACCGCACGGTGCTCATCCCCTGCATCCACGACGAGGGCGCCGCCTACGCCAAGCTCATCCGGTCGGTGCTGGCGTCGGTGCGCGGGTGCATCTTCAACTCGGTCAACGAGCGCCGGCTCGTGGGGCGCATGGTCACCGTGCAGAGGTCTGCGGTGGTGGGCACCGGATACCACATCGAGGATCGGCCGCAGATCACTGAGGCGATACCCACCGGGCGCTACGTGCTGTACGCCGGGCGCATGGAGCCCGCCAAGCGCGTGCCGGTGGTGGCCGAGTACTTCACCCGGTGGAAGCGCGAGCGCGGCAGCGACCTTCGCCTGGTGCTGGTGGGCGACGGCCCCTGGAGCCCGCCCGGGGACTACGCCGACGCCGTGGACATGGTGGGCACGTTCGACGACGATGCCCGGCGGCACATCGTGGCCGGGGCGCTGTGCGTGATCAACGGCAGCGAGCACGAGAGCCTGTCCAACCTGCTGCTGGAGGCCTGGCGCGAAGGGCGCCCCACGCTGGCCGCCGCCGGCAGCGAGGTGATGACCGACACCTCATCGCTGTCGGGTGGCGGGCTGATGTTCGGCGACTACGGGGAGTTCGCGCTGGCGCTGGACCGCTACGAGGATGAGCCCGGCCTTGCCGACCGCATGGGGGCGAGCGGCCGGGAGTTCATGGAGCGGGAGTACTCGTGGACTGCCGTGGGCGAGCGGTTCCGGCGGGCGCTTACGCACATGGCAAAATAACCCCATGAAGACCTCCCGCATCGCGGCCGCATGCGCCGCCACGACGATCCTGGCCCTCGGAGCGGTGGTTGCCGGCTGCGGCAGCTCCGATTCGTCGTCGGCCTCCACCGCTACGCCCACCGACGTGCCGAAGGGCGTCGCCTTCGCCGAGATCTACAGCAAGGACGGCAGCGGCAAGGCCTTCGTGGGCGGCACGGTGGGCCGCACCTTCGTGGTGAAGCTCGACTGCTCGCCCGGCACCGGCTACCAGTGGAAGGTGAAGACCTCCGGCGATTCGGTGCTGGCGCTGAAGGACACCACCGGCTGCGTGACCGGCGACAACACCACGAGCGCGGTGGGGGCGTCCGGCATCGAGACCCGCACCTACGACATCACGACCGCCGGCAAGGAAGTGCTGGTGTTCACGTGGGTGCCGCCGGGGAAGACCACCCCCGAGGCCACCCAGACCATCACCTTCGCGGGTAGCTAGGCCCGGTCGTCGGGCGTGGCATCAAGCCGCTCCTCGAGGGCGGCGATGCGACGCTCCTGCTGGTCCATCATCACGTCGATGCGCGTGAGGCGCTGGCTCACGCGGTCGAAGGCGTCCTCCACCACGTGGTGCACCATCTTCTCGCTCACGCGCTTGGCGAGGGTGATCGCCTTGCCCACCAGGCCCGGCTTGCTGCTATAGCCCATCTCGGGGCGCAGGTGCACGGGCACCGGAACGTCGGTGACGGCCTTGGCCGTCTCGGCGCGCAGGGCCGCGGCCTCGGCGCGGATCTCCTGCATCAGCGCCTGCAGGTCGGCGTCGGTCATCTGCTCGGCCATGGCCCATACGGTAGCGGGCGGTGCCGAGCCTGCGGGGCAACGCGCGGTTCCCAGTACCCGGTGCCGGGCGCGCGCGGCACATGGCCCGCAGTGGCGACGGCTGCCACACTGACGGCATGAGGCACCCCCGCGCAACGATCGCCGCCATCACCGTCCTGGCCCTGGGGTGCGGGGGCGTGGTGCTGGCCGGCTGCGGCGACGGGGGCGGCGGATCGACCACCCCGGCCACCACCGCGGCCGACGGACGCAACGTGTACGACCCCTCGCACAACGTCATCCGCCTGGGGGCGGGGCCGAAGTTCATCATCCGCATGCCCGACGCCGGCGCGGGGTCGTCGTGGCGCCTCACGGGCAGCGAGTCGGTGGGCGGCATCTCGCTGTCGGGCATGAGCGAGGCCGACGGCACCGGCGACTGGAACTTCGACACCATCGGGGCCGGAGGGGGCGTGCTGGAGTTCCAGAGGTTCCTGCCGGGCGCCACCGAGCCCGACGAGACCGTGACCTTCGAGGTGGAGATCAAATGAGCACCGTGATGATGAGCGGCGGCAGGCGCGCCCTGGCGCTGGTGGCGAGTGCGCTGGTGCTCACCGCCGGCGGGCTGGTGCTGGCCGGGTGCGGGGCCGAGCAGGTGAACAACGCCGCCAGCACCGCGCCGGATGGCGTGGAGACCTTCACCTCGGGCGACACCGCGGTAAACGTGGCGCTGGGGTCGAAGTTCGTGATCTCCCTGCCCGAGACCGCCGGCACCGGCTATCAGTGGAAG
>JBJTJN010000107.1:0-8550 GCA_046095485.1 Actinomycetota bacterium | reverse complement strand
GACCTGCTGAGGCGCCGGGTGGAGCTGCAGGCGGGCGGCGGCACGGTGGCGACCGTGCGCCTCGCCGACATCGGCGCGACCGTGGACGTGGACGCGGCGATCCGCGAGGCGCAGGATGCATCCCCCAACCGCCTGGTGCGCGGGCTCAAGGCGATCACGGGCCAGTCGGCCAACGAGGTGCCGCTGCGCGCGCAATACCGCAAGGGGGCGCTTGCCGGCTGGGTGGCCGACGTGAGCGACAACGTCGACCGCCCGGAGCGCGACGCCGCCGTGCTGGTGCGCGGCACCGACTTCACCGTCAACCCGGCGGAGGACGGCCGCGCGCTCGACCGAAGGGCGCTCGCCGCCGCGATGTCGGGTGACCTCGCGACGATGCCGGCGGTCATCGCGCTGCCGCTCAAGGCCACCAGCCCCGCGCTCTCCACCGATGCGGCGAAGCAGCAGGTGGCGCAGGCCGGCGAGGTGATCAGGCGCGGCACCACCGTGGTGGTGGACGACCTGCAGGCCACAATCCCGCCCGACGACGTGGCGCGGGCCATGCGGTTCACCCCAGACGGCCTGCGCATCGCGGCGTCCGAGCTGCGCGCGCCGCTGCTTAAGGCATATCCCAAGGGGTCGGTGGTGCCGAGCCCGGCGCGGTTCGACATCCGCGGGAAGAAGGCGATCCTCATCCCGTCGAAGACCGGCCGGCTCGTCGACGCCAGGCGGGTGGCCGACGGCCTACTGGGCGAGGATCGCCCCGTGGAGTCGTCCTTCGCAGACGTGACCCCGGTGTTCACCACCGAGAAGGCGCAGTCGCTGGGCATCAAGGAGGAGGTGGGCTCGTACACCACGCCCTACACCCCCGGCGAGGCACGCGTCACCAACATCCGCCGGGCCAGCACGATCCTCAACGGCACCATCATCCCGGCAGGGGGATCGCTGTCGCTCAACAAGGTGCTGGGTCGCCGCACCGAGTCGCGCGGGTTCGTGCCGGCCCCCATGCTGGCCGACGGCCTGCACGTGGACGCCGTTGGCGGTGGCGTGTCGCAGGTGGCCACCACGCTCTTCAACGCGGCCTTCTTCGCGGGCTTCGAGCTGAACGAGCACTCGGCGCACCAGCTCTACATCGACCGCTACCCCGAGGGGCGCGAGGCCACGGTGTCCTGGCCATCACCCGACCTGAAGATCACCAACAACTGGGATGCCGCTGCGCTGGTGCGCGTCTCGAACGCCGCCGACAGCATCACCGTCGGCCTGTACTCCACGTCGTTCGACCGCAAGGTCGAGACCGAGACCAGCGAGCGGCTCGAGTTCACCAAGCCGGCGGAAAGGCGCGTGACCGACCCGGGCGTCACCCAGGGCGAGGTGGTCTCGAGCGAGGGCGGCGAGGGGTTCAGCGTGCGGGTGACGCGCAAGGTCTACAAGGGGTCGGATCTCGTGAGCGATGACGTGTACACCACGGTGTACCTCGCGCCGCCCAAGATCATCCTGGTGCCCGAAGGCACTCCGGGGGCCGAGACCCTGATGTCGCCCGACTGAATCAGGACGCGGGGTCGCTCCCGGGGTCGCCCAGGGGGGCATCCTCACGGCGGCGCTGCACCTCGTCCACGCCGTGGTCGTCGGGCAGCCCCAGCGCGCGGTTGATGGCCTGCAGCGGCGTGATGCCCTGCTCGGCGGCATTGGCGCCCGTGCGGGCCGCCGGGGAGACCTCCTTGGGCGCAGACGTATCCACGCGGCGGCGCTCCAGGTCCTGTGCCCACGGCTCGGCGATCACCGGCCAGCGCGCGAGCACGGCCGCCCAGCGGGCGTCGCGCCCCGCGGCGCCCGTGGGCGCGCTCCGTCCCGGCGTGTATTCGGCCATCACCTGCACCCCTCGGGCGTTACCACGCGCGACGAACACGCGGCGCGCGTACACTCGACGAACCTTATGGCATGGCGGGAGGAGTCGCGGTGACGGGGAGCGGACAGGCGATCGACGCGCTTCAGCAGGAGGGCGTCACCTACCCGCCGCCTGGGGGGATGGCGCCCTACGCGGTGGTGGGCAGCCCGGCCGTGTACGCCCGCGCCGAGGCCGATCCGATCGGGTGGTGGGAGGAGCAGGCGCACCGCCTGCAGTGGGATTCCCCGTGGGATGTCGCGCTCGATGACTCCGACGCGCCCTTCTACCGGTGGTTCACGGGCGGCACGCTCAACGCCGCCGCCAATTGCCTCGACCGGCACCTGCCCGAGCGCGGCGACCGCGTGGCCTTCCACTGGGAGGGCGAGCCGGGCGACCGGCAGAGCATCACCTACACCCAGTTGCACGAGCGCGTGTGCCGGTTCGCCAACGCGCTGAAGGACCTCGGCGTGGGGCGCGGCGGCCGCGTGGCCATCTACATGGGGATGACCCTCGAGCTGCCCATCGCAATGCTCGCGTGCGCACGGCTCGGCGCCGCCCACACGGTGGTGTTCGGCGGGTTCTCGGCCGAGGCCCTGCGCGACCGCATGGAGGACTTCCAGGCCACGGTGCTGGTGACCCAGGACCACTCGTTCCGCGCGGGCAAGCACGTGCCGCTCAAGGCGAACTCCGACGAGGCGCTGGCGCAGGTGCCCGGCGTGACCCACTGCGTGGTGGCGCGGCGAAGCGGCGAGCCGGTGGAGTGGACCGACGGGCGCGACCTGTGGTTCCAGGACATCGAGGATGCCGCCGACCCCCACTGCCCCGCCGATCCCATGGACGCCGAGCAGATGCTCTTCGCGCTCTACACATCCGGCACCACCGGCAAGCCCAAGGGCATCGTGCACACCACCGGCGGCTACCTCACCGGGGCGGCGTCCACGCACCGCACGGTGTTCGACCTGCGCGACGACGACATCTACTGGTGCGCGGCCGACATCGGATGGGTCACCGGGCACAGCTACATCGTGTACGGACCCCTGGCCAACGGCGCCACGAGCGTGATGTACGAGGGGGCGCCGGCGTTCCCGTCGCACAACCGCATCTGGGAGATCGCCGAGCGCTACCGGGTGTCGATCCTCTACACCGCCCCCACCGCGATACGCACCTACATGAAGTGGGGCGACTCCTTCCCGCAGGTGCACGACCTCTCGCGCATCCGGGTGCTCGGCAGCGTGGGAGAGCCCATCAACCCCGAGGCCTGGGAGTGGTACCGCGACCTCATCGGCGGCGGCACGGCCCCCGTGGTGGACACCTGGTGGCAGACCGAGACCGGCAGCATCATGATCAGCCCGCTGCCGGCCATCAGCACGCTGAAGCCCGGGTCGGCCTCGCGCCCCATGCCGGGAATCTCGGCGCGCGTGGTGGGCGAGGACGGCCAGGACGTGCCGCGTGGCCAGGGCGGATACCTGGTGATCGACCGCCCATGGCCGTCGATGCTGCGCACGCTCTTGGGCGATGACGACCGCTATGTCGACACCTACTGGAGCCGGTTCCCGGGGCTGTACCTGGCCGGTGACGGCTGCCGAATCGACGGCGACGGCGACTTCTGGCTGCTGGGGCGAATCGACGACGTGATGAACGTGTCGGGGCACCGCCTCTCCACCATCGAGGTCGAGAGCGCCCTGGTGGATCACCCCGCCGTGGCCGAGGCCGCCGTGGTGGGCCGGGCCGATGACGTGACCGGGGAGGCCATCGCGGCCTTCGTGACGCTTCGCGACGGCGTTGCGGGAGATGACGCGCTCATCGGCGTGCTGCGCGACCACGTGGCCAAGCAGATCGGCCCCATCGCCAAGCCGGCGTCGATCGTGCTCACCCCCGACCTGCCCAAGACCCGCTCGGGGAAGATCATGCGGCGGCTGCTGCGCGATGTGTCCGAGCACCGCAAGCTGGGCGACGTGACCACCCTCGCCAACGAGGAGATCGTCACCGAGATCGCCGAGCTCGCCGTGGCGAACCCGCACCAGGAGGACTAGCCCGGGCCATCCCCCAGGCAGGGGGGAAGCGCCCGGCCCGCCGCCTGCAGCCGGTCGGCGGCATGCGCCCGCGCGGCGCGCACGGCGTCGCGTGCGGGGGTCATGCGGTGCGACTCCGCGTACCAGGTGATGATCCCCTCGAGTGCCAGCGCGAGCGCGAGCCGGTCGTCGGCGTCGCCCGCCTCCGACTGGTCCATGGCCGCGCACAGGCCGGCCAGCACCAGTGTTCCCGCCGCGGGGGAACCCTTGATGAGCGGCACCGGACCCACGGACGACTTCGAGATCTCGGCCCTCACCCGCGTGAGTCCGCGGTCACCCGACCACGCGCACAGCTGCACGGCAACCACGCCCTGGGTGCGCGGGGCCACGCGCACGGCACCCGCGGGCACCCTGCCATCGGGGCTGCGCGACACCGCGGTGGCGAGGTCGCGAATGCGATCGGCCGCCGGGCGCACCTCGGCCTCGTGGGTGCCGTGGACGCCCCATGCGAGCAGGCCCAGCGTGAGGTCGAGCCGGTCGGCCTGCTGCGGCCGCCCGGTGCCACGCCCCGGCCACCACCGCACGCCGGCCAGCCCGGGACCGGGGAAGTCCACGTCAATGCGTGGCTTGGAATCGCGCTTCAACATGCAAAAACCCCTGCGGAAAGCCATTTTTCATGCACCGCGACGGGGGTGCGTCCGGGTGCCTTGGTAGCGTCATCCTCACTTCGCAGCGATCGCTGCAGCCTCCGTCCGGAGGTCACCGAAGCGAGGAGACCCATGACCAAGGCCGACTTCGTCAAGCGCGTCGCGCGTGCAGCCGACCTCACCAACGACCAGGCAACCCGTGCAGTGCAGGCGGTCCTGGACGAGATCGAGCTCGCCCTCAAGGCCGGAGACGAGGTGCAGTTCTCCGGCTTCGGCAAGTTCTCGGTGTCGCACCGCGCCGCACGCGAGGGCGTTGACCCCCGCAACCCCGGCAGGAAGATCCATATCCCGGCGCGCAAGGTGCCCCGCTTCCAGGCGGGCGCCCAGCTCAAGCGCTCGGTGGCCGGATAGCCGATCGTCATCTCCACCTGGCGGGCCCCCCGCGGGTCCGCCAGGTGGCAGGTGCATGAGCCGGAGGCGGGATTCGAACCCGCACGCCCCGAGGGACCGGGGATTTTAAGTCCCCCGCGTCTACCAGTTCCGCCACTCCGGCCAGCGGTCACGGGCACGAGGTCAGCGCCCGAATGTCGCGGCGCCCGGCGTGCGGTCCACCGCCGCCATGCGGGTGTCCTCCACGCGCCGCGCCCAGTCCTCGGGTAACAGCGGCCACCGGTCGAGCACCTGCTCGAACCGTATGTGGCGGGTGTTCTCGCCCTTCGAGAAGATCAGGCGGCGATCGTCAGCCGGATCCACCGTGCGCGCGAGGGCGGCCGCGAGGCCGTCCACCGCGTTGACGGCGTCCTCCTGCCCCGCTACGTCGGTTCTTGGCTCCGTGCCCATGACGGCAGTCTATTCGCCCGCCACGGGCCCCGAGGAATCCCATGCCAGCGCGATGCCGTCGAGGATGTCCCGCTCGGACACCACGATCTCCGCGGCCCCTAGGGCCTCGAGGGCGCCGCAGAGGATCGCCAGGCCGGGGACGATCACGTTGGCGCGATCGGGATGCAGGCCCGCCACCGCGCGGCGGGCGGCATCGTCCATCGCCGCGAGCCGGGAGAGCACGGCGTCCACCTGGTCACGCGTGATCACCATGCCGTGCACCTCGTCGGGGTCGTACCGGCCGTTCAACACCGCCGCAACCGTGGTGACGGTGCCCGCCACGCCCACCAGCGGCTGGTCGGACGGGAACCCCGCCGCGGCCTCGCCCACCAGGCCGCGGGCCACCTCGCGCACCGCCGCCACGTCGGCCGGCGGCGGGGGGTCGGCGGTGATCAGGTCACCCTGCCGGTTCACGCCCAGGGCGAGGCTCACGGAATGGCGGGGACCGGATGCATCGCCCTGCACCACCTCGGTGCTGCCACCGCCGATGTCGAGCACGCGGCATGGCGATGCGTCATCGGCCAGCACGAGGCGGGCGCCCCTGAACGCCAGGGCGGCCTCGCGCCGACCATCCACCACCTCGAGGTCGGCGCCGAGACGATCGCGCACGAGCGCCACGACGGCCTCACGATTCGGGGCATCGCGCACGGCAGAGGTGCCCACCGCCACCACGGGCGGAGACCCAGCAGCCACGATGCGCGCTGCGTAACCATCGAGGCATGCCCCGAGCCGTTCGAGCGCCTCCGGGGTGACCGTCCCGTCAGGCGCCGCACCACGGCGGAGTCCGGTGACCGTGGTGATCCTCTCCCCCTCGGCGCCGCCCGGCCCGAGGGCCTCGAGCAGCAGCAGCCGGGTGGAGTTGGAGCCGACGTCCACGACGGCGGCCCGCACGGCTAGCGGCCGCGGTACTTCACGAGGGCGCGCACGCCCGCGAGCCAGCCCAGCGGCCCGCGGATCTCCTTGATGGCCACCAGCGCATGGCTGGTGATCACCTGCAGTTCGGCCACCGACACGCGCAGCCGCTCTACCTCGGCCGAGAGCTCCTGGGCGCCCTTCTCGGCCTTGGCCAGGCCATGCTCGATCTGCCCGGCGCTCGCGCTGATGCCGGCGAGGATCGGCGACATGCGCATGGAGCTCGCGCCCACGCGGCGCTTCAGCTTGAGGGCGCGCACGATCGCGTACGCCAGCCCGAGGGCGACGAGGATGACCAGCGCGATGGCCGACCCGAGGATTGTCCAGCTGTCCCAGCCCATGGACTGGGACACTACCGCCATGCACTTTCACTGGGTCGACGTGTTCGCAACCGGGCCGCTCTCGGGCAACCCGCTGGTGGTCATCACCGGCGACGCGCTGCCGGCCGCCGCCCACATGCAGGCGCTGGCGAGCGAGTTCGGCGTGTCCGAGACGGTTTTCGCCGAGCCCCGATCCCGGCCGCGCCTGCGCATCTTCACGCCCGAGGCCGAGATCCCCATGGCGGGGCATCCCCTGGTGGGCGCCGCGTGGGTGCTGCGCAGCATCGGCTGGACAGGCGACGACGCCGTGCTCTCGGCCCCCGGGGGCGAGGTGCAGGTGGCGGCCAACGACCACGGCGCCCGCATGACCCGCCCCGATCCGCGGCTGCACGGCGGCGCCAATGCGAGTGCCATCGCGGCGCTGCTCGGCACGACCGCCTTGGGCGACGCGCCCATCTGGCATGCCGGGCTGCCCCAGGTGATGCTGCAGGTGCGCGACCTCGGCGGGCTCGCGCCCGACCATGACGGCCTGCGTGCCCTGGGCACGGCCGAGGGCTGGGCCGGCGTGAGCGCGTACGTGCTGGACCAGCCCGGCGCAGGCGCCGACGGGGATCATCCGCCGACGGCGCACGTGCGGCACTTCGCGGCGCCCATCGGAATCCTCGAGGATCCAGTCACCGGCAGCGCCGCCGCCGCGCTGGGTGCCTGCCTCGCATCGCGCGGCGCCCTGGGCGACGCGGCGACTGCCCGCCTCACCGTGCTGCAGGGGGGCCACCTCGGCCGCCCGGGCAGGGTGCAGGTGAGCGTGCACCTGGGGCCCGCGGGCCCCGAGGCGGTCACGGTGGGCGGGGCGGTCGTCCCCGTCGCGACGGGCACCATCGGGCCGGGGCACGGCGCTGGCTAGGGTGGAGGCGATGGAGGGGCCGCAGCTCATCGACCGCAGACTGGCATTCGTGATCGGGAAGGGCGGGGTGGGCAAGACGGCCGTGGCGGCCGCCCTGGCCTTGGGACTGGCAGACGCCGGGCACCGCACCCTGCTGGTGGAGGTGGGCGCCGAGACCCGCACCGAGGCGCTGTTCGGCGTGGCACCCTCGCTGGACGACCCGGTGGAGGTGCGCCCCGGCCTGTTCGCGCTCACGGTGGACGCCGAGCTGGCCACCCAGGAGTACCTCAGCATCCAGCTGAAGGTGAAGCCCCTCGTGGAGATGATGGCCCGCAGCCGTGCCTTCCATCAGGTGACGCAGGCGGCGCCCGGGCTGGCCGAGCTCGTGACCCTCGGGAAGATCTGGGACCTGGCCACCACCGTGCGCGACGGCGCACCCGTGTGGGATCGCCTGGTGGTGGACTCCCCCGCCACCGGCCACGGCATCGCGCTGCTCGAGGCCGCGGGCAATGCGCGCGACCTCGCGGGGTCGGGCCCCATCAAGGACCAGGCCGAGGCCATCGAGAAGGTGGTGCGCCACCCTGCGGCCACGGGCATCGCCGTGGTGGCCACGCCTGAGGACCTCGCCGTGACCGAGGCGGTGGAGGCCGTGCAGGCACTGCGCGCGCGATCGCTGCCGGTGGCGTGCGCCGTGGCCAACGCGGTGCGAAGGTCGCCGTTCAGCGACGCCGACGCCGAGGCGCTTCGCGCGGTGCTGGCCAACACGGCAGCGGGCGACGCCGAGCGCGCTGCCGAGCAGGCCGCCATCGCGGGGGCCGAGGGCGCGCGCCACGACGACCGCGAGGTGGACGGACTCGCACGTGATTCCGCGCTCCCCGTGGCCGTGCTGCCCCTGGTGCCCGACCTGGCGCCGGGCTCGGGCGGCCTCGAGGCACTCTCGGCCGCGCTCATGCGCGACCCCGCCGTGAGGGGCACCCCGTGAACAACGCCTTCGACCTCGTGCAGATGCTGGAGGGTCGCCGCGTGGTGGTGGTGG
>JBJTJN010000106.1:0-19552 GCA_046095485.1 Actinomycetota bacterium | reverse complement strand
GCAGTAGCGCTCCGGCCTGCGCCTGACCACGGACCGCAACCACGGTCTACGCAGCCTCTGGACTGCCCCGGCAGCCCCGGCGCCAGACAAAGAACATCAGGAGCGCGGCGAGCATGTTGCCGCAGAGCGCAATGACCCCCGCAATGTCATAGGCGGCGTCTTTCCCCTGGAGCATCACCGGGCCCTGGCTGTGCAGCGTGTCACGCAACGTCTCCGTCGCAAGAGGATTGGTATCGGGGACGTCCGATACCCGAAGCCCGTCCTGGAGGACCAGCCCCACCTCGTCGGCGTGCACCTTGGGCACTCCCCTTTCCTGGAGTGACGAGGACACGGACGTTCCTAGCGCCGCGAATACCAATGCTGAGGCGACGATCCCCCCCGCCGTCGTCCCGACAGAGGACAGCGCCTTGCGCATCGATGATGCCGCGGACTCCCGCCCGTGCGGCGCACGATCCATGAACGCCGCTGTCACGGGCACCATGGAGGCCATGGTCGTCAAGATCCAGATGGCCATTGACGTCACCACCACCCACAGCGGAGTTGATCTGCCCACGAACAGCGGAAAGGCGGATGCGACGCCTGCGAGCGGCAGTGCCGAGGCCGCCGCCAGCGGGGCGCCGATGCGCCGGATCATCCACCCCCCAACCCACCCTCCGAGGATGCCTGCCGCCTGCACGGGAATGATCACGATGGCGAGGGACGTGTCCTCGACCTGGTAGACGCGATCAAAGACCACCCGCGTGAAGTACCAGAGGGTCCCAGCTGTCTGCGCGAGGAGGATCACGAACATCAGCAGCATCCCGCTGCGGCCGCGCAGGACACCGAGGTCCAATGGGGGGATGCGCCCCGAGGCACGCAGATGGATCCACACCAGCGCCATCAGCGCCACGCAGGCGGCTGCGGTGCACGGCACCCAGAGCAATGGCCCGTCGTCGAGCGCGCCGAGAGCGGTGACCGCACCCGCGAGCACGACGCCCGCCAGGACCGGTGCGACCAACCCCGCACCCGACCACGCCGCAAGCGTTCGCCCATCCGGCATCCGCAGTGATGACACCAAGAGCACCACGCCCATCAGCACCCAGAGCAGGGTGACCACGCGCCAGTTCCAGAGGGCAGCGATCCAGGAGGCCACGATCGGAAAGACCAGGTAGGACGCCGGGGCTGTGGCGCCCCAAAGCCCGAAAGCCCAGGCGCGCGCGGGTCCCTCGAAGGTGGCGCTGATCAGCGCCACGCTGGCGATACCGAGCACGATTCCGCTGATGCCGACCAGCGACTGCCCTGCGAGCACCATGGGAAACCCGCTGGCGGCGCCTACGGTAATGGCGCCCAGCACGAATACGACAGATACCGAGGCCAGCGTCAATCGCCATGGCATCGCGTCCATCAGAACACCTGCGACGAAAATGACGAGCAACGATGCAATGCGCGGCGCGAGCGTGAGGATCAGGCGACCGGAGTTGGACACGTCGAAGCTCGCCTGGATGCCACCGACCATGTAGTCGAAACTGCTTTCGGACACGTAGGGGGCGGCGCCGGCCAACAGGGCGATGACAAGAACTCGCCATTGCCCCCGGGGGATCCCCGCAGATGGGCCCGCGGTCAACTTCTCGCGCAGAGGAAGGCGTGCGGACGCGAGAGGGGGCGGCGCGTCATGTCCTGTGGCGGCCAGCGCCAAGGGCCTGCGCGACATTCTCGGGGCCCTTCATCGGTGAGCGGACGAATCCGCGCGCGCCGTGGGGTTGTCCAGTACTGGACAATAGCCCACTCTCGGAGGATATACGCGGGACCCGAGGGGCCGGAGACGGCCCCTCCGCGTTGGTGACGGCACGGGGGTGCCCCGGGGGATCACTTCACCCATGCGCCTGCGGTGACGGTGTAGGGGAATCCACACAATTGCCCCGTGCCGCGGGGGGAACCCATCAGGTTTGCCCTCTTGCTGGGAGGGTCATCGATGCGGTGCTAGCGTCGCTCGCGACCCTCGGCGCTCTTCCGTCGACGGCGCTTCCCCCGGATCGATGGTCCGGAAAAGAACCACAGGAAAGGGACCAGTGAACTCCGACACGACCAACTCCCGGGGGCTGCGGCCCTCCCGCACCTCCCTGGCGATCCTGGGCCTCGCAGGCCTGTGCGCCATGGCCGGCACGGCGTCGGCCCAGAGCGGCACGCCGATGAAGGTCTACAACTACCCCTACTGCGAGCTGATCCCCGACACGGTGGCCAACGGCACGATCACCGAGCACGTGTTCAACACGCTCGGCTTCAACACGTGCCCGGCCTCGACGTTCAACACGATCACCGAGCAGAACATCGTTGACGCCTACAACGCGCAGTACCCGCCGGCCGCGGGTGCCGCCCCTGCGACATCGGCCACCATCAACGGCCGTCGCCACTGGGTGATGTGGACCATCCAGTCCACCGGCGGGGTCACCTCATCGCCCGACACCCTCACGGTGAACGGCATGCAGCTGGGGCTGAAGGCCGTGCTGCAGGTGCCCCAGGGGTCGTCGACCATCGGTGAGGTGCCGTACCAGGTCAACACCGTTCAGCGCGACACCGTGTACGTGTTCAAGAAGCGCACCCGCGTGTACGAGCTGATCGCCCCGAACAAGAAGGTGTACGTGATGCAGTCGTACACCTTGGCGATGAACCCGAACCTCAACCTCCGCAGGCTCAGGAACGACGCCTACATGACCAAGCAGAACCAGATGCCGAGGGGCTGGAAGTATCGCTCGCGCGAGCTCACGGCCGACCTCACGCTCACCGCGTCGGGGAGCACCCAGATCGTCAACGACTACCTGCGCAACACCTACCAGATCAACCCCGCGGGTCGGGCGAAGTAGCACTCATGCTGCGTGGGGAGCTCCTGCCCGTTGGGCCGGGGCTCCCCAAGGAGCGACTACCCGCCCTTCGCGGCGTCGCGCTCGGCGCCCAGCCAGATGCGCGCGGCGATGATCAGCATGAGGCCGACGAACAGCCAGCGAAGGGTGGCTTCGGGCAGGCGGTCCGCCACGATCGCGGCGAGAATCGCCGTGACCACTGATCCCGCGCCGATGATAAGTGCGTCGCGCAGGTGGACGTCGCCGGTGCGGCGCTGCTGCCAGGTGCCGAGGATCGCCACGGGCACGATTGCCAGCAGCGACGTGGCCTCGGCAACCACCTGGGTGAGGCCAAGCACCAGCGCCAGCGCCGGCACGAACAGGATCCCGCCGCCCACGCCCGCGAGCGCCGCCACGAACCCGCCGGCCACGCCGAGGATGATCGCGATGATGGCCGCGGTCATGGATCCAACGCCAGCAGAACCGCCGCGATCACCAGCAGCACGGCGAACCCGCGCGAAATCGTCACGGCCGAGATACGCGTGCGCAGCTTCACCCCGAGGGTCACGCCGAGCAGCGCGGGGATTCCCACCAGCAGTGCTGCCAGCCAGTCGACGTTGCCGAGCACGCCGTGGGTGGCGGTTCCGACCAGGGCGATGACGGCGATGGCGGCAAGCGAGGTGGCCGTGGCCGCGCGCGAGCCGTAGCCGCAGAGCATGATGAGCAGCGGCACCATCACCACGCCACCGCCCACGCCGAACAGCGCAGAGAACGCACCGCCCACTGCGCCCACCGCGATGAGCGGCACGATGGGCGTGCGCACGGGGCTCGTGGCAGAGGGGGTGGTCACGCCGTGCATGGTGCCGCATCCGCTGGCGACGTGCGACGGCGCCGCTAGGCTGCGCTGGTGAGCACCCCCTCGGAGACGCGCGAGTTCCTCGCTCGCCTCGACGTGGCGCCCGATGGCGACGATCGCTTCACGGGCACCTGTCACCCGGCGTGGCCCGGTCGCGCATTCGGCGGGCAGGTGGTGGCCAAGGCACTCACCGCCGCTGCCCGCACGGCACCCGATGCCGCAATGGCGCCGCTATCAGTGCACGCGTACTTCCACGCACCCGTGGACGCCGGCGAGGTGGCCGACTACGCGGTGGAGCGCGTGAAGGATGGGCGCACCTTCGCCACGCGCCGCGTGGCGGTGACGCAGGACGGCCGCCTGCGGACGACCGTCGTGGCGCTGCTGGGTGCCCCCGGTGCGGGGCCGGACCATCAGGGCACCGCGCCCGTGGTGCCCTCCCCCGGGGTGCTGCCGCCCGAGGATCGCCTGATCCCTGAGGTCATCCTTCCCCGCGATGCCGACTTCGAGGCCATGGGGTATCCGGTCGACGGCCGGGTCGACCTGCGCGTGGTCGACCAGGCGCTCTCGTCCGCGGGCACGCGGCGCCCGACATGGATGCGGGTGACCGTCGACCTTCCGGACGACCCGCTCACCGGCGCGGCGCTGCTCTGCTACCTCTCGGACATCACGCTCGGCACTACCGCGCTGCAACCCCATGGGGGCCGCGAGGCCACCACCGACCTGCAGCTGGGTGCCCTCGAGATTTCGTTGTGGTTCGCCCGCCCCGCACCCACGCGCGAATGGATGCTCTTCGATTTCTCCACGCCGGCGGCCGGTGGTGGGCGCGCCCTTGCGCACGGGGTGATCCACGATGCCGAGGGCGACGTGCTGGCGGTCGCCGTGCAGAACGCCCTGCTGCGAAGCGCCTGACGCCCTCCGCGGCCCCGGTGGCGGGGCGTTCCGAAACCGCCGGAGATGGGCGACCGCGACCCCCCGTGTGTTTCCCGACCCTGGGAGTTCCTAGGGTTGGGGCGATGGAGGTGATGGAACACCCCGCAGCGCATGCCCACGATCGGCGTGCTGCTGCGCGCGCTGCTGATCGTGCTGGCCATGCCCGCGGCGCTCATCCCGCAGGTCCCCCTGCGGGTGGCCATGGCGGTGCTGGTGGGAATCGAGGCCGTGCTCACCTGGGTGATCATCTGGACCCCCGACGATGCAATGACCCCCGACTGGCTTGGGCGCGCCTCGGCGATGATCGTCACGTTCCTCGTGGTGGCGGCCAGGGCGTGGGGGCTGCTGGTGGCATCAGACCTCAGCCAGGGCGACACCTGGGACCAGGTGCTCGCGCGGGTGCGGGTGGCGGATACCGGGAATAGAGGATTCCCGGTGGATGAGATGGTTCGGGGGGTCCGTCTCATCCTGTCCGCCACCCCCCGCGCATCATCCCCGCTTAGCGGCCGTCCCCGGTCACGGTGATCTTCAGCGTGATCGTGCGCGTTGCGGTGGTCTGGCCGGGACCGAAGAAGCCCACCACGCCGGTGGTCTTCATGTCCTCAGCCAAGCCGAGGATCGGCACCCATGCGGTGCGGGGCTATCCGGGTGCCGCGCCCTTCTTGGCCGGCATCAGGCGCACGGTGCCGCCCTTGGCCACCGATGCGTCGGGCTTGGTGACCCACTTCCACGCGTAGCCCGTGCCGGAGTTGACCTTGCCGAGGATCACCTTCGCGGTGTTGCCGGCCTGCACGTTGACCACGCGGTTGGTGTTGGGCGGGGTGGTCGGGGCGGGATCGCCCTGGCCGAGGGCGATGGCGCCGGCGGCCATGGGGACGAGGGCGACGCCTGCGAGGGCGACGAGGGTGCGCTTCACGGGGTTCCTCCAGGGTGAGGGATGACGTTGGGGCAAGCATAGGGCCCCGGCGCCTCGGCACACGTGGCGCCGGGTGCGGCGTGGGGGGAATCCCTACGGCACGGGCGCGGTGCGGCGCGCGAGCTCCCCCGAGCGGTCGAGCGCCCGCAGGCTGTCGAACCCGCCGATGGGGTCTCCGTCGATCACCACCTGCGGGAACGTGCGCCCGCCACCGCTCTCGGCCTGCAGGCGGTCGCGCGCGCCGTCGCTGAACATGTTGATGCGCACCTCATCGAACGCGATGCCCCTGCGGCGCAGCAGCGACTTGGCTCCCACGCAGTAGAGGCAGAACGGAGTGGCGTACACCGTGACGCGGGCCATGCCCGAACGCTAGCGCCCGCACCCGCCTTCGCGGTGGCATCCCTGCCGAACGCTAGGGTTTGGCGCGTAATGCACCGTATCCGTGAAGGAGTCGCTCGTGTCACGACGCCCGTTCATCCTCGGGGCCGCAGCGGTCATCGCCGCCGGAACCATCGCCTCGACCGCCGTCGGGGGCGTCCTCGGCGCCGGCCAGTCGGTGGGCGGCGATCCGTCCACCTACGGAACCATCGGCATCGCGGTGGAGGGCCCGCTCACGGGGGCGCAGGCATCCAACGGGCAGGACATGCTGCGCGGCGTGCAGCTCGCCGTGAAGCAGTACAACGCCAAGGGTGGCTTCAACGGTCGCATGGTGCAGATCGTGCAGGTCGACGACCAGGCCAACCCGCAGCTCGCGAAGCAGGCCGCCGCGAAGGCCATCAAGGCGAAGGTCGTCGCCGTGGTGGGGCCGTACAACTCGTCGGTGGGCCTGGTGAACCTGCCCGTCTACACCAAGGCGCGCATCGTGCCGGTGCAGATGACCTCCACGGATGACACCACCGGCTACGGCGTGACCGTGCAGCCGAAGAACAGCCAGATCTCGCCGGTGGAGTCGTCCTACATGCTCGACGTCATCAAGCCGGCCAAGGTGTCGATGATCGTCACCGACAGTGCGTACACCACGGGCATGGCGGCCCGCCTCAAGGCCGCGCTCGAGCCGAAGGGCGTGCTGGTGAGCGAGGTGACGGTGAAGGAGAACCTGACGCAGGCCGACTACACGGCCGCGGTGCAGCAGGCGCTCACCAACAACCCCACCGCGGTGTACCTGAGCACGTACTTCCCCGAGGGCGCGCAGCTGGCCACGGCGCTCAAGGCCACGGGCAACCCGGCCAAGTGCTTCGCGGGCCTCGCCAACCAGGACCCCGGGTTCATCGCGGCCGCGGGAATCCCGGCCAGCCAGAACTGCGTGTTCAGCGGCGTGCCCGAGCCGTCGCAGTTCCCCACCGCCAAGAGCTACCTGAAGGCCTACACCAAGGCGTTCCCGGGCAAGACGGCGGGCACCTGGGGCACCTTCATGTACGACTCGGCGAACATCCTCTTCGCGTCGTGGAAGACGGCCGACCCGTTCAAGTACGGCAAGGTGCTCTCACAGCTGAAGAAGACCAAGAACTTCAAGGGCGCCACCGGGGCCATCACCATCAACAAGCAGGGGAACCGCCCCAACGTTCCGGTGAGCATCCTCACCGTGGACGCCCAGGGTGACTTCCAGGTGCAGTACACCAACCGCGCCAACAAGTAGGAGCCGTCATGTCCGCCGGGCTGCGCGTGGGAATCACCGAGGACGAGTTGCGCGAGCTGGTGATCCAGTTGGCCGCCTACGCGGGCTTCCCGGCCGCCATCAACGCGCAGGCGCAGCTCAACGAGGTGCTGGCGGAGGACGCCAACTGACGTAGCAACGGGGATTTCACGGCGGGCTGCGGCCGGGGACGACAATGCCCCGCCCATGGCCCGCCGAATCCTCATGATGCTGCTGGGTGCCGCCCTGCTGGGCGCGGTCGTCGTGCCCGCGCAGGCCGCGCGCGATGTCACGTCGATCAAGCAGCGCGTGCAGCAGGTGGAGGCCAAGGCCGCGCGCCTCGATGCCGCGGCCGGCGAGGCCGCCGTGCGCCACAACGCCGCCATGGACCGCCTTGACGCCGCGCGCGCCCAGACCGTGCGCACCCGCAAGGAGCTGGTGCGCACCCGGGCGCAGTTGGTGGTGGCGCGCGAGACGCTCTCGACGCGGCTGGCGGCCCTGTACCGCCGGCCCGACCCCGACCTGCTCGAGCTGGTGGTCTCAAGCGGATCGCTCACCGACCTGGTGAGCCGCACCGAGGCCCTGCAGGGGGCCGCGGGGCGGGATGCCGGGCTTGTGCGCACGGTGCGCGCACGCCGCGTGGCCCTGCGGGCCGCCGAGGTGCGCCTGGCCAAGGCCATCGAGGAGTCGCGCACCGAGGCCGCCGTGGCCGCGCGCGAGCGCGACCGCATCGAGGGCCTGCTCGCGCAGCAGCGCGCCGTGGTGGCGCAGGCGCGCGGCGAGCTCAAGGCCGCGCTGTCAGCCCGCGTGCAGCAGCGCGTGCGCCAGGCCCGCGCCAAGGGGTCCGAGGACATCCCCATGGCCCCTGCCGGCACCGAGCCCGTGTTCCCCGTGGCCGCGCCATCGACCTTCTCGGACGACTGGATGGCGCCGCGCGGCAGCCGGTACCACGAGGGCATCGACATCATGGCCGCGCGCGGCGCACCCATCGTGGCCGCGGTGAGCGGCACCATCGTGCGCATCGGCACCACGCCGATCAGCGGCAACCGCTTCTGGCTGCGCGCCCCGAATGGGGATGAGTACTTCTACTGCCACCTCGATGGCTTTGCTCCCGCGGCGCGCGAGGGCGCGTTCGTGAAGGCGGGCACCGTGCTGGGCTACAACGGCGACACCGGCGATGCCAAGGGCACCACGCCGCACCTGCACTTCGAGATCCACCCCGGGGGAGGCGGCCCGATCAGGCCCTACCCGCTGGTCTCGTCGTGGCCCCGCGTGGGCTGATCGCCGCTTGCCGCGCATGTCGACCGCATGGTCATTGCGCGTCGGCGGTGCGCCGCTAGCGTTCCGCGCGTGACAGGACGCCAGCGCGAGTCGCGTGACGAGATCGTCGCCAGGGTGGCGGCGGAGCAGCAGGGGCTGCATCCCAATCCCGAGTACACCCACACGGCCAAGCGGCGCGTGTGGATACTCGGCGCCATCATGGTGCCCGTGAGCCTGCTCATCGGGTGGGCCATCGGGGCACCGCTCGGATGGTCGCCGTTCCTGTGGATCGCCGCGGGGCTGGGCATCAGCCTCGGCGTGTTCTACATCGCCTACGTCATCCTCGCGGAGCGCGACGACGGACGCATCCAGCGCGAGCTCGACGAGGCACGGCGCCAGCGCGAGATCGGCGGGGAGGGCACATGACACCGGGAATCGAACTCGGTATCTACTCGTTCGGCGACGCCACGCCCGACCCGGCCACCGGCCACGCCATCGACGTTGGCCAGCGGGTGCGCGACCTCGTGGACGAGATCGTGCTGGCCGACGAGGTGGGGCTCGACGTGTTCGGGGTGGGCGAGCACCACCGGCCGGACTTCCCGGTGTCGTCGCCCGCCGTGGTGCTGGCCGCCGCGGCCGCGCGCACCTCGCGCATCCGCCTCACGTCGTCGGTCACCGTGCTGTCGTCGGACGACCCGGTGCGCGTATTCCAGGACTTCGCCACCATCGACCTCATCTCGGCCGGCCGCGCCGAGATCATGGCCGGCCGCGGGTCGTTCATCGAGTCGTTCCCGCTCTTCGGCTACGACCTGGCCGACTACCAGGGGCTCTTCCTCGAGAAGCTCGACCTGCTGCTGCAGCTGCGCGAGCAGGAGGTGGTCACCTGGAGCGGCACGCGCCGCCCGCCCATCGAGGGGCGTCCCGTGCACCCGCGCCCGCAGCAGGAGAGCATTCCCATATGGATCGCCGTGGGCGGCACCCCGCAATCGGTGGTGAACGCCGCGGCCCGTGGCCTGCCGATCTCGGTGGCCATCATCGGGGCCGCCGCGCAGCCATTCATCCCGTTCGTCAACCTCTACCGCGAGGCGCTCACCGAGCATGGGTACGACCCCGCGGAGGTGCCGGTGTCGATCGGGTCGCACGGGTTCATCGCGGACACCTCGCAGAAGGCCGCCGACATCTCGGCCCCGGGCCTGATGGCCGCCATGAACCAGATCGGCAGCGAGCGAGGCTGGGGCAGCCAGATCGATCGCGCGCAGTTCGACCGCATGCGCCAGCCGCACGGGGCGCTGATGGTGGGCAGCCCGGCCGAGGTGACCGAGAAGATCCTCGCCGAGTACGAGATGTTCGGCAATCGCCGGGTGCTGCTGCACATGGGCGTGGGCAACCCGCCGCATGCCGACATGCTTCGTGCCATCGAGCTCTACGGCACCGAGGTGGCGCCCGCGGTGCGCAAGGAGGTCGCGCGCCTCGATGCCGCCGCACCGGTGACCGCCCGCTGAGGTTCCCCGGCCGCCCCGGCGCGCGGTAAGGTTGCGCCATGGCCGAGAACGAGACCACCAGCACCGAGATCAACGCCCTCGAGGGGGCGCCGGAGTGCCCCAAGTGCGGGGCGCAGATGTTTGCGACCCAGCGCAAGATGCGCACGCACGACTTCGACGGGGCCAGCCCCGTCGCGCGCGACCGCAACCACCCCGTGTGGCGCTGCATGCAATGCGCGAACGAGATGCCGCGCGAGGCCTAGCGGGCCCGCCCGCGCCGTGATCTCCGTCATCACGGCGCTTCGCGCGTCATCCAACGGGGCATCAATCCGTGTGGAGCGCGACGGAGCCAAGTGGCTGCGCCTCCCCGTGCACCTGGTGGCCGACCTCGGCCTCAGCACCGGCGAGGAGATGGACGAGGCCCGCGTGGCGGCCATCGAGGATGCCGCTGCGGTGGAACGCCTCTGGGAGGCCGCGCTGCGATTCACCGTTGCGCGCGGCCGTTCGTACCGGGAGGTGGTGCAGCGCCTGCGCGACCGGCGCGCCGAGGAGGGGCAGGCAGCCCGCGTGCTGGCGCGCCTGGAGGCAGCCGGCCTGCTCGATGAGCAGGCGAACGCCAACCAGCGCGTGGAGCGCCTGGCTGCGCGCGGGTGGGCGTCGCGGCGCATCCGGTCGGAGATGCTGCGCGTGGGGTTCGCGAACGAGGTCGTGGCGCGCGCGCTGGATGAGGCCCTGCCCGCGGGTCACGACGCCCAGGTGCTCGACGCCGCGGTGGCGCGCACGGGAATCCCCGAGAGCGCCGCCGACCGCAAGCGCATGGCCGACCGCCTGGTGCGCAAGGGGCTGGCCCCGCAGGCCGTGCGCGAGGCCATACGGCCCGACGAGGGCACCCGCCCCGCCCGCGGCGAGGCCGCGCCCGAGGCGGAGGAGCTCATCCGCCAGGTGAGGCGCCGCTACCCCGCGCAGGGCAGCGATTCAGCAGACCGCCGCCGGGCGCTGGGCTGGCTGGCCCGACGGGGCCTTGGGCCGGAGGACGCCCGGAGGATCCTCGAGGCCGCTGCGGGCGACCCGGACTAGGCGCCCCCCGGTCAGTCGTTGCCCGTGAACTCCACGATAGCGGCCCCCGATGTGAGGCCGGCGCCGAAGGCCACCAGGCCGCCGAGGCCGGTGGGCCCGGTGGGCAGGTGCTCGGCGATGGCGATGGGGATGGTGCTCGACGAGGTGTTGCCCCAGTTCTCGACGTTCACCACGAAGCGGTCGGCGGGCAGGCCGCTGCGGGCCTGGATGGACGAGATGATTCGGCCGTTCGCCTGGTGGGGGATCACGTGCATCAGCTCAGCCGTCGAGGCTCCCGACTGCCCGGCGGCGCGGTCGAGCATGCGCAGCATCTCGCGCACCGCGCGGGTGTAGACGCGCGGGCCGTCCATGAACAGGTGGTCGTCGTCGGCGGGCCCATGGCGGATCACCGAGCCGTCGTCGCCGCTTGCCGAGAGCACCGGGCGGTGCAGCAGCACGGGCGAGTCGCCGGCACGGGCGGGCCCGTGCACCACGGTGGCCGTGACGGCGTCGCCGAACACCACCACGGTGTCGAAGTCGTCGGGGTCGACGTAGCGGGTCATGGCCTCGGCCGTGACCACCAGCACCGATGCCTCGGGCCTCTGCTGCAGCATGTCGTACGCCGTCTGCATGGCATAGAGGTAGCCCGAGCATGCGGCCGACACGTCGCTGGCCGCCACGTCGGCGGGGCCGTCGTCCTCGGCGAGGGCGTTCTGCACCAGGCATGCCACCGACGGGCTGAGCCGCGTGGGGGTGCCGGTGGCGGCGATGATGGCCTCGAGGTCGCCCAGCGCCATGCCTTCGGCCTCCAGCGCCTCGCGCGCGGCACGGGCTGCCAGGGCGGAGATGTCCTCGCCGGGGGCCAGCACGGGGCGCTGGCGGATTCCCGTGCGCCGCACGATGTCGGCCTCGGTGCGGCCGGGGAAGCGCGCGGCGATGTCGGCGTTGGTGAGTATCCGTCCGCCCGCGCGCACCGAGAATCCCGAGAGGCCCACCGGAAGCGCCAGGGCAGCAGGCGCAGGTGCGGCCGCACGCACCGGCGAGGGCTGATGGCCGGGCACCCGCCGCACCCGCAGGGTGGGCTCGATGGGCATGCGGCGGCGGGCCGCAGCCGCGCCGGGCGCCAAGGTGATGCTGGCCAGCACGGTGCCCACCGGCACCGACTCGAGCTCCTCGTGCAGGTCGGAGATCTCCCCCGACGCCGGCGCGGCCAGCTCGAAGGTGGCCTTGTCGCCCTCGGCCTCGGCGATCACCTGGCCCTCGGTGACGGTGTCGCCCTCGGCCACCATCCACTCCACCACCATCACCTGCTGGTCGGCGGGGCTCGACCCGGTGGCCTCCACGGCCAGCACGCCGTCCACCTCCTGCGCGCCCTCGGCCTCGGTCACCTCGAGGCCGCCGATCATCGCGGCCACGGCCTCCACCACGTCGCGCGCGCTGGGCAGCACCTCGAGCTGGTTCACGTAGTTGTTGGGCACCCAGGTGTCGGGGCGCGCGATGCGGCGCGTGGTGAGGTCTCCCTCGAGGTGGTCGGACACGTGCGCCACCACCTCGGCGCCGAAGCCGCCGGTGATGTTGTCCTCGTGCACCACCACCAGCCTGCGCGTGCGCGCGGCGCTGGCGGTGACGGCCTCCATGTCCCACGGCGCGATGCTGCGAAGATCGATGAGCTCCACGCCCACGCCGGCGGCGTCGAGCACCGCGGCGGCGCGCTCGGCGATGGGAGCGGTGGATCCCCACGCCACGATGGTCACGTCGTCACCGCGGTGGCGCACCGCGGCGTGGCCGGGCACCACCGGGCGGTGCGTGCCCTGCACGCGTGAGGCGCGAAGCGGGTCGTTCAGGCACGTCTTGGGGTAGAGGATGAGCGTGGGCCGGTCGCCGTCCAAGGCGGCCTCCAGCACCCCCGCGGCGTCCTCGGCCGTGCTGGGCATGGCCACGTCGAGCCCCGGGATGTGGGCGAACGTGGCCTCCATGGTCTGGGCGTGGAAGGGCCCGAGGCCGGGGCGGTACGCGCCGCACGGGGCGAGTATCACCACCGGGGCCGACCAGGCGCCGTCGGTGCGCCAGTAGAGCGTGGCGAGCTCAGAGGCGATCTGGTTGAACGCCAGCGGCAGGAAGTCGGCGAACTGCACCATGGCCACGGGCCGTCCGCCGGCGAGCGCCCGGCCGATGGCCGTTCCCACGATGGTCGACTCGCTGAGCGGGGCGTTGGTGACCCTGCCCGGGTGCGCGGTGGACAGCCCCCGCGTGAGGCCGAACACATCACCCTTGGGGTCCTCGATGTCCTGGCCCATCAGCGATACGCGCGGGTCGGCATCCAACCTGCTCGCCAGCACCTCGCGCATGGCCTCGAGCATGGTGCGCGGCGCGCCCTCGCCGGGCTCGGCCGGCGCGCTGGCCCGTGCGATGACGTCTGTCGATACCGGCCGGATCGCCCGCCGCGATGCCACGGGGTCGTCCGCAGCCCGGGCGCGTGCCGCGGCGGCGCGCACCTCGGTCTCCACCTCGCGGTCGAGGGCCACCAGCTCGTCGGCGGGCACTCCCTCGGCGATCAGGTTGTCGCGCAGCGCGGCGATGGGGTCGCCGGCGCGCGCGGCGGCCCGCTCGTCATCGGTGCGGTACACGGCCTCATCATCGGCGTTGGTGTGGTGCGTGAGGCGCTCCACCTGGGCCACCAGCACCACCGGACGGCGTGCCTCGCGCACGTCCTGCACGGCGCGTGCCGCCACGATGTCGAGCGACATCGGGTCGCGGCCGTCGGCGCGCACGATCGGGGCGCCCAGGAACTCGCTCGCCGGGCCCGTGACGGTGTCGTAGATGGTGCGGCCGCTCGTGTGCGTGGAGATCGCGTAGCCGTTGTCCTCGATCCAGAAGAGCACGGGGAGTCCCTCGCGCGCGGCCTCGCCGATGGCCTCCATCACCTCGCCCTGCTGCGTGGTGCCGTCGCCCACCCCGGCCACCACGATGGGGCGGTCCGGGCGCCCGGCCACCTCGCGGGCCACGCCCACCGCGTGCAGCAGGCCGTTGCCCGTGGGCACGGTCATGGGCAGCACGTGCAGGTCGGGGTCGTGCAGGAACGCCGGCATCTGGCGGCCTGCCGAGTCGGAGTTCGCGGTGGAGAGCAGGCCGTCGAAGAATCGCTCGGGCGCGATGCCCCGGCGCACCAGCAGTGCGCGCGACCGGTAGTGCGGCTGCAGCCAGTCCTGCGGGCCGAGGTGGTCGGCCAGCACCGCCGACGCCTCGTGGCCGGCACCGCCGAGCTGGAAGAACGCCTCGCCGCGCTGCACGAGTTCCTCCTCCACCGCGTCGATCCAGCGCGCGCTCATCATGGCGCGAAGGGCCGCGAGTGAACGCGCGCGCGCGGTGGTGGCCTGCTCTGCTGCGGTGCTCAGTTGATCGCCCATCGTCGACTGCCGGGACGGGCGATCCAAAGCATTCGCCCGGGGGATGAAACGCTTCGACGATAGACGGGCATACGGACGCATGTCCAGCGCGGGCATTGGGATCGGGATAAGCCCGCATTCCGGCCGCGCGAAGAGCCCATGGGGCCCGCTGCGCCGGGCGGTGCGCCGCGTACGATCTCCCCGTGAGAATCGGCCTCGCCCTCGACCACATGGCCCACCCGGGGGCCTCGCTCGACCTCGTGGTGCAGGCCGAACGCGCCGGCGCCGATGAGGCCTGGATACCCGAGACCTGGGGATTCGATGCGCCCACGCTCATGGGGGCCATCGCCGCGCGCACGGAGCGCATCTGCATCGGCGCGGTGCTGCCCGTCTACTCGCGCAGCCCGGCGCTCATCGCCCAGACCATCGCGGGCGCCGATGCGCTGTCGGGCGGGCGGACCATCGCGGGCCTCGGCACCTCGGGCCCGCAGGTGGTGGAGGGCTGGCACGGAGTGCCCTTCGATCGCCCGCTGGGCGAGCTGCGAGAGGCCATCGTGGCGTGTCGCATGGCCTGGAGCCGCGATGTGCTGGAGGTCGACGGCCCCCGGCCCATCCCGCTGCCGCCCGGTCAGGGCACGGGCCTGGGAAAGCCCCTGAGGATGCTCACCCGGCCCCATCGCGAGCGCGTGCCCATCGTGGTGGCAGCCCTGGCGCCCGGGGGCGTGCGGTTGGCCGCCGAGCTGGCCGATGGATGGTGGCCGCTGTTCGCCACCCCCGATGCCATCCATGGGCACTGGGCTGACGCCATCGCGCAGGGCACGGCGCGACGCGACGCCGCTCTGGCTCCGCTCGGCATCACGACATCTGCGGTGTGCTGGGTGGGATCGGCCGATGACGCGGATGCCGATGCCGCCCTGGCCGCCGCACGGCGCGAGATCGCCTTCTATGTGGGGTCGATGGGATCGCGCGACCGCAACTACTACCGCGACGCGGTGTCGGCCATGGGATTCGCCGACGCCTGCGATGAGATCCGCGACGCCGCGCTGGCCGGGCGCCCACGCGACGCCGAGGCCTGCGTGACCGACGCCATGGTGGACGCCCTGGCCATCATCGGCGACCCCGACGCGGTGGCGAATCGCCTGTCCGCGCTGCGCGACGTGGGCGTCACGTGCGTCGTGCTCTCGGCTGCCACTCCCAACCCCGTGCAGGTGATCGCGCGCCTGCGCGCGATCGTGGACGCCTGACGGCGCACTAGGCTGCCCGCCGATGGACGGCCCTCCCCAGGACGACCGCTCCGCGAGACGACGCGAGCAGGCCCGTGCCCGCACGGCGCGTCGCCGTCGCAATGTCGCGTACTGGTCGGTGATCACCGTGGCCGCGGTGCTGGCCGTGGTATGGGTGGCGAACCCCGGCTGGAGCCTGCGCGACGGGTCGTCAGGCACCGAGGTAGCGCAGGCCGATCCGACCGGCGGCGATCCGGGCGCCGTGGGCACGGGCACGAGCACGGCTGCCACTGGAGCGGGCGCGTCCACCACCGGCACCGCCCGCGCGGATGGCGCGCCAGCTGACGGGGCTGCTGACGCGCAGGGCGCGAGCGCAGCCGATGCCCATGAGCGCGACTACGGCCTGAAGGCATCCGGCAGCCCGGCGCGCCAGAAGGTGACCGTGCCGGTGCTCATGTACCACCGGGTGGCGCCCATGTCGACGGCCACCAACGACGTCTCGTACAGCCTCACCGTCACGCCCGCGCAGTTCCGCGAGCAGATGGCCTGGCTCAAGCGCAACGGCTACACGGCGATAAGCCAGGCCGAGCTGTTCCGGGCCATCGAGGACGGGGCGGCGCTGCCGAAGAAGCCCGTGGCGCTCACCTTCGACGACGGCTACGTGGACGCCACGAAGGACGTCCTGCCGGTGCTCGAGCCCCTTGGCTGGCCCGCGACGTTCTTCATCATCTCCAGCCGCATCGGTGAGCGGGCATTCCTCACGGCGAAGCAGATCAAGCGCCTGAGCGCCGCCGGCATGGACATCGGCTCGCACACCGTCGATCACCTCGAGCTGCCGTCGCTCAGCGAGTCATCACGTGCGCAGCAGCTCAGGCAGTCGCGCAAGGATCTCGAGAAGGTGGTGGGCCATCCCGTGCGGTGGTTCTGCTACCCGGCCGGGCGCAACGATTCGGCCTCGGCGGCATCCGTGGCCAGGGCCGGCTACCTGCTGGGCTACACCACCGAGGGCGGGTCCGTGCTGCGCGCCGATTCGCTCACGCAGCTGCCGCGCGTGCGCATCAGCGGCGGAGGTTCACTGCAGCAGTTCGCGGCGTCCGTGAAGGCCGCCTCCGCCGCCAGCTAGGCGGACCTAGCGCACGCGAACGGTGTCGCGCAGGCCCGACTGCCCGTATGGGCCGGTGGCGAGCACGGTCACCGTGTATCGGCCCGCGGGCGCCAGCTTCTTGCCCTCCATGCCGTTCCAGGTGAGCGAGCGGCGGCCCTTGGCCATGCGCTTTCCGTTGGCGAGCGTGGCCACCACGCGCCCGGTGGATGAGGTGACCCGTGCCGTCACGCGCGCGCCGCGCGACAGCGTGAACGACGCCGTGACCTTGCGCTTCTTCTTGGCGCCGCGACTGCTCACCCTCAGCGACCCGAGCGTGCCGTCCACCACGAGGATCCGCTTCTGGCTCGTGGGCGCCGATCCGTCGGCCGGCGTGAGGTTCACCGTCACCGTGTACGGGCCCTCCTTCATGCCGAGGGCCTTGGGGTCGATCGTGACCGGCGTGTAGGCCGGGTCGCCCGTGCTGTTGATGGGGGTGGCGGAGTAGCCGCCGCCGCGGCGCGCGATCGTGACGGTGGTGGTGCCGGCCACCGGCGACTGGGCGCCGAGCGTGATGGAGTCGGCCACGCCGTCGCCATTGGGCGTCACGCGGTTGTCGGCCGGAATCGAGAGCTGTGCGCCCATGTAGTAGGCCACGAGCATGTCGGCGATCGCGCGCTCGCTGCTCCAGGGGATGATCTGGTTGGCGCCCACGGCCATGAGCGACGAGCCACCGGAGTCGAAGCCGATGGCCTCGACCGCGCCGAGCGAGGCCATCATCTGGCCCTGCTCGGCGGCGGTGTAGCCGCGCACGCCCTGCTGCGGGCCCTCGGATACCACCATGAGGATTGCCCCGTCGGCGGTCTGGCCCACCGCGGTGCGCGTGGTACGGCCACCGAGTTGGCTCGACGTGAAGCCCTCGCCGGCATCCGGCACCGCCACGCCGCCCTGCACGATCATCGGTCCGCCGCCCACCGCGCCCCAGGCGTCGGCGGCGATACCGGGGATCGCCGCCTCGATCTCCACCCGCGCGCCGTTGGGAAGCTCATTCTGGATCGACGTGCCCGACCCCGCCTTGCCCGACAGCACCACCTGGCCGTCGGCCATGGTGGCGCCGCCGCCGGGCACCTGCGCGATGACGGTGCCCGCCACGCGCCCGTTCACGGCGAGGCCGCCGCCGCCATCGAGGGCCACGACCACCTCGTACACCGATGCGGTGGGCGTGGGCGCGCCGCGCTCGGGCGTGTAGGCCACCACGCCGGTGGCCGACGTGGACGGCAGCGGGCGGTTGACCGCCCGGAAGGTGCGGATGGGGAAGGGGGTGGCAGCCGTTTCGTCGATGCGCTGGTATCGGCCGGCCAGGGCCAGGCGGCCCACGGCCAGGGCGCCGCCCGCGCCGATGGTGAGCGCCGATCGCGCGGGCTCGGGGCTCGCCAGCAGGCGCGTGCCCACCGAGAGGATGCCGCTGGGCGTGCCGGTGGCCAGGTCGAAGTAGTCGGCGTTGATGCCCGCGGTGGCGCCCTGCGCAAGACGCGATGCCATGCCATCGCTCAGCGTGGCGCGCCGCGTGAGCGACCCCGATGCCTGCGCCGGCGCGAGGCGCGTGAGGGCATTCGCCCGGAAGGTGACCACGTGCAGCACCTGCGGCCCCGAGCGCTTCATCACCTTGTACGAGATGCCCGGCACGATGGACGTCGGCTTGCCGGCGGCAGCGCCGCTGGTGGGCACGGGGGTCACCGCCCCCGCGGCCATTGCCGGGGCGAGGCATGCGGCGGCGAGGGCCGCCGGGATGAGGGCGCGTCGGATGGGCACGGGGCCATTCAAGCCCGACCCCCCGACGCGCCGCACGGGATCGGGTCGCTCATGACATGCATCTTTCACATGGCGCCCAGCGCGTGCGCCGCGGCCGTGATGGCCTGGCGCACGTGCCCGGTCACCGCGGCGAGCTGGCTGCTCTGGTCGCGCTCCTCCGCGGTGGCGGGGTGCCCGGTGGCCTTCTCCATGGCCGTAAGCTGGCGGTGGTGCATCTGCAGGATCGTCGCGGCGAGGTCGCGCTCGTGGTCCTTCGACCACTGCAGCGCGCTCTCGGTGAGGCCGTCGTATTCGGGTCCGAGGCGCGACTCGAGGCAGCGGAGGAACAGGCGATTCCACGCGCCCAGCCGCACGCGGCGTTGCAGCGCGGCGTGGATCGCCGGCTCGGTCTCGCCGTCGGCGCCGTAGAGCAGGTGCTCCTCCAGCGCGATGGCCCCGCGCCCCAACTCCAGCTGGCGATCGAACACCGCGGCATCAGCGGCGAACCAATCGTCCAGGTCGTCGGCCATTCCGTCCACCCGGTCGGCCAGCGCGGGGTCGATGCCCGCCACCAGGCCCTCGGCCGCGAACCTCAGGTGCGCCCGCACCGCGGGGTCGGCCGCGGGCGACTCCTCGGTGTCGTCCGGGTCCTCCTCCCGAAGCAACTCGCGCAGGCGCGCGGGGTTGGCCTGCATCCATGAGAACACCGCCGAGGCGTCCACAGGTGGCGGGGCGTCAGCGTGCATGGCGGGAGGCTAGCCCTGCGCGCGGAACCCCCTGGTGGCCGGGCCGCCATACTGCGGCCATGTGCGATTCGCCCCCGCCCATGCGAGATGCGCTCTCGCTCTCGCACTTCCGACGCCGGGTGGCCGACAACTACGCCAGCGCCAGGGCCGCGGGCGGCGGCGCCGAGGCGTGGACCGCCTGGCGCGCAGACCGCGATGCCCTGTTCGCATCGCACCCGCAGAGCCCGGTGCCCGAAGGCGCCCGCGCGGCGTTCGGCGGCATGCGTTTCTTCCCCCACGACCCCTCGTGGCGCCTCACGGCCATGGTGGAGCCGATCTCCACCGATGTACGCGGCGCATCGCCGGTGCCCGACGCCCCGCCCGGGTCCGGCGCGCCG
>JBJTJN010000105.1:0-3635 GCA_046095485.1 Actinomycetota bacterium | reverse complement strand
CGCGGCACGGGCATGACCGCCCAGCAGTTCGCCGACTACCTGGTCGAGGAGCACGGCGTGGGCGTGGTCGCCGGTAACGCCTTCGGTGACCGTGGCGAGGGCCACATCCGCTTCACCTACGCGGCCCCCGACGAGATCCTCGAGGAGGGCATGGACCGCATCGCCAAGGCTGTCGAGGCGCTGTAGTTCCTACCCACGCGCAGTGATGCAGTGCGAGAGGGCCCCGGGAATCCGGGGCCCTCTTCGTTCATGGAGCCTCTCTGGATAGTCCGCCCGGCGCCGCGAACGGGGCGCGGGGAGAGCCCGGTGTGATCCTGCGGTTGCGGCCCCCGCAACCGCCGATCACGGGCCGGGCGTGCCCGCGCCCCGTTCGCGGCCCGCGGCAGCGGCGCCGTGCAGTGCGCTGAACTCCGGCCCGCCGGCGCGCGGGTCGGGTGATGCTCTCCGCCGCCTTGGCGCTCGTCAGTAGGGCGCCGCAAACGATTTCCGAGGAGTTCCTGTGGCTGAGCGTCTTTTCTGGGAGGAGCTGGAGGCCGGCGACACCGCCGAGTCGCTGCGTCGTACCGTCACCGAGGCCGACGTCGTCAACTTCTGCGGCGTGTCCGGCGACTTCAACTGGTTCCACATCGATGACGTCGGTGCCAAGGACTCCGTGTTCGGCCAGCGCGTCGCGCACGGCATGCTGGTCACCTCCATCGCCACCGGCCTGCAGGTGGAGAAGATGGAGCCCAAGATCGCCACCGCCGCGTTCGTGGGGCTCGACTCGTGGCAGTTCCGCGCCCCGGTGTTCATCGGCGACACCATCCGGGTGAAGCGCACCATCGGCGAGAAGGCCGAGAACGAGAAGAACCCGAAGGCCGGCTGGTGCAAGTACGAGATCGAGGTCCTCAACCAGGAGGACAAGGTCGTGCAGCGCGGCGTCTGGAACATGCTGATCCAGCGCAAGGGCTGAGCACCCCGGCAGGGGTGCACGCAGGGCGCCCCGCCGGCGGGGGGACCCCGCGATGACGTGACTCAGGGGCGCCCTTCGGGGCGCCCCTGACGTTTCTGGCAGGGGTGGCACCGGGGCGCGTCGAACCTGACGGCATGGCTACCACCTCTCATTCCCTGACCGTCGCCGAGGCCGCCGAGGCGCTGGGCGTATCCGAGCGCACCGTGTGGCGCTACCTGAGATCGGGCCGCCTGCACGGCGAGACGATCGGCCCCGTCGGGCAGCAGCGCACCCTCATCGACGCCTCGGGCATCGAGGCGATCCAGTCGGGTCGTGGCGGGGAGGAGGCCGCGGCGCTGCAGGCCGAGGTGGACCGCCTCTCGGATGAGTTGGCGGCCCTCCGCGCGGAGCGCGACCAGGTGCGCACCGCGCTGGCATCGGCCCGCGTGGAGATGGCCCGCCTGCGCAAGCCGGTGAGCTCGCGCGCCGGCGACATGGTGCTCGCTGGCCTGTCGCATCTGGCCACGCGCCGCGGCATGCGCCACGCCCACCGATAGCGGCTGACCAACGAAGAAGGGCCCCGGTTTCCCGGGGCCCTTCGTGTGCCTGAGCGGGGGCATCGCCCCCATGGGGAGTCGGCCTACAGGCCGAGCTCCTTGCTGATGATGAGCTGCTGGATCTCCGAGGTGCCCTCGGTGATGCTGGCCAGCTTGGCGTCGCGGTACATGCGCTCCACCGGGTACTCGGTGATGTAGCCGTAGCCGCCGTGGATCTGCACGGCGTCACGGGTGACCTCGTCGGCGACCTCGGCCGAGAAGTACTTGGCCATCGAGGCCTCCTTCACGCACGGCTGGCCGGTCTCATAGAGCCAGGCGGCCTTGTACGCGAGGGCCTTGGCGGCCTCCACCTTGGTGGCCATGGTGGCCAGCTTGAAGCGCAGGGCCTGGAACTTGCTGAGCGAGCGGCCGAAGGCCTCGCGCTCGTGGGCGTACTTGATCGCCTGCTCCAGGGCGGCCTCGGCGATGGCGGCGCTCTTCACGCCGTGCGACACGCGACCGGTGATGAGGGCCTCCATGAGGGCGCCGAAGGCACCCTCCTTGCCGCCGAGGAGCGACTCCTCGGGGACCTCGCAGTCCTCGAACACCAGCTCGGCGGTGTCGGAGGAGCGGTGACCCATCTTCTCGAGCTTGCGGGTGACCTCGAAGCCCGGGGTGTCCCGGTCGACGATGAACACCGAGATGCCCTCGCCGCGCTTCTCCTTGTCGGTGTACGCGGCCACCAGGCAGAAGTCGCAGATGTTGCCGTTGGTGATGAAGTTCTTGCGGCCGTTGATCACGTAGCCGTTCGAGGTCTTCTTCGCGCTGGTGGCAAGACCGGCGGCGTCGGAGCCCGTATTGGGCTCGGTGATCGCGTAGGCGCCGATGGTCTGTCCGGCGATGGCGTCGGGCAGGTACTTGGCGCGCTGCTCGTCGTTGCCGAACTTGTAGATCGGGAACGACGCCAGGTCGGCGTGGGCGTTGACGGACGCGGTCATGCCGGCGCAGACCTTGGTCATCTCCTCCACGAAGATGCACTCGGTGATCTTGCCGGCGTCGATGCCGCCGTACTCCTCCGGGAACACGATGCCGAGAAGCCCCAGCTCACCGAGCTTGGGCATGATCTCGACGGGGAACTTCTCGGCCTTCTCAGACTCCTCGACGAGCGGGGCGATCTCCGCCTCGGCGAACTCCCGCACCATCGCGCGGATGTCCTCCTGCTCCTCGGTGAATGCGTAACTCAGCATGTGGGCTCCTGCCTTCGGGGTCGACTCGCTCAGGCCGGTGAATCGTAGAACGCCACGTGACGGTTCACACAAGGAGTACGGGAGGTTCGCGCATGAAGGGACAGGTGCCCCGGACGCCCGAGGACGCCCTTCGGCGACCCGGCGTAGCCTTGTGGCATGGCGAATCCGTTCAGCCTCGAGGGGCGCGTGGTCATCGTGACGGGGGCCTCGCGCGGCATCGGGAAGGGGACGGCCATCGCCGTCGCGCAGTCAGGCGGCCACCCCGTGATGGTGGCCCGCACCGAATCGGACCTGCGGGATATCGAGGCATCGCTGCCCGGCCCCTGCACGGTGCTGGTGGGTGATGTGGCCGACCCCGCGCTGCCGTCGGCCGCGGTGGCCGCCGCCGAGGAGGCCGGTGGGCTGTGGGGCCTGGTGAACAACGCGGGCATCACGCCCTACTACCACCCCGCCACCGAGACCACCGATGAGGAGTGGCAGCACATCCTCCAGGTGAACCTGCGCGCGTGCGCGGCGTTCGCGCGCGAGTCGGCGAAGGCCATGCAGGCCGGGGGGCGCGGTGGGCGCATCGTGAACCTGTCGTCCATCGCCGCGCTCTCGGGCCTGCCCAACCTGGTCGCCTACAACGCGGCGAAGGGCGCCCTCGACGCCATGACGCGCACCATGGCCGTGGAGCTCGGGCCCGAGGGCATCCTCGTCAACTCCATCGCCCCGGGCACGATCGTGACCGAGATCGTGGAGGACCTCATGGAGCAGAACCCCGTGCTCCGCGAGAAGTTCGTGGCCAAGACCGCCATCGGGCGCGTGGGATCGGTGGCCGAGTCGGCGTGGCCGATCGTGTTCCTGTTGTCCGACGCCTCGTCGTTCATGACGGGGCAGGTGATGGTGGTGGACGGCGGCCGGCTCGCGGCCGCCTGACCG